>NZ_JBQCUS010000005.1:0-146749 GCF_051963015.1 Neisseria sp. P0006.S004
GCCTTTTATGGGGTAACAATCGGGTGGAAAGGGAGAAGCGGATAAAGAAAAAGGACGTACATAGGCACGTCCTTTGGGGAGAGGGTAGTTTAATTGTTCCAGCTAACACAACCAACCTCAGTTAGTTAAGGAAGGAGATGAAATATTTAGTCTTATCAGATTGGCACACTATCAATTTTCAGACGGCCCTTTGTTATAATCCTCTCTTTACCTGAGCATAAAACAGGCCGTCTTATGGAAGTCATCCAATATCCCAATTCTCCGTTTAAACTTCATCAGCCATTTCCTCCTGCCGGTGACCAGCCCACTGCCATTGCTGGCTTGCTCGAAGGACTTTCAGACGGCCTTGCTTATCAAACCCTGCTCGGCGTAACCGGTTCAGGCAAAACCTACACCATGGCGAACGTCATCGCCCAAAGCGGTCGTCCTGCCATCATTATGGCGCACAACAAAACCCTTGCAGCTCAGCTTTATGCCGAAATGCGCGAGTTTTTCCCCGAAAACGCGGTGGAATATTTCGTCTCCTACTACGACTATTACCAACCCGAAGCCTATGTACCCAGCCGTGATTTGTTCATAGAAAAAGACAGCGCGATCAACGAACACATCGAGCAAATGCGCCTTTCCGCCACCAAAAACCTGATGACGCGCGACGATGTGATTATCGTCGCCACCGTGTCCGCCATTTACGGTATCGGCGACCCGACCGAGTATCAGCAAATGGTGTTGTCCGTCAAAGAAGGCGACACCATCGAGCAGCGCGACATCATCGCCACGCTCGTTTCCATGCAGTACGAACGCGGCGATTTGGACTTCAAACGCGGCAGCTTCCGCGTGCGTGGCGACGTGATTGACGTGTACCCCGCCGAAAGCTCCGAAAACGCCTTGCGCATCAGCCTGTTTGACGACGAAATCGACCGCCTCGATATGTTCGACCCGCTTTCAGGTAGCCTTATCCAACGCGTCGGCCGCTACACCGTCTTCCCGTCCAGCCACTACGTTACCCCGCGCGACACCGTATTGCGCGCCTGCGAATCCATCAAAGAAGAACTGCGCGAACGCATCGAATTTTTCGCTCGCGAACAACGCCCCGTCGAGCAACAACGCATCGAACAGCGCACCCGCTTTGACCTCGAAATGCTCTACGAAATGGGCTTCTGCAAAGGCATCGAAAACTACTCCCGCCACTTCTCCGGCAAAAAAGAAGGCGAACCGCCGCCCACGCTGATGGACTACCTGCCCGACAACGCCATCATGTTCATCGACGAAAGCCACGTTACCGTTACCCAAATCGGCGGTATGTACAAAGGCGACGCATCGCGCAAGCAAAACCTCGTCGACTACGGCTTCCGCCTGCCTTCCGCCCGCGACAACCGACCGCTCAAATTCCACGAATTTGAAAAAGTCATGCCACAAACCATCTTCGTTTCCGCCACCCCCGCCAAATACGAAGAAGAACACGCTGGACAAGTGGTCGAACAAGTCGTCCGCCCCACAGGGCTGGTTGACCCCCAAATCATCATCCGCCCCGTCGCCACTCAAGTCGATGACTTAATGAGCGAAATCAACGACCGCATCCAAAAAGGCGAACGCGTACTCGTTACCACTCTCACCAAACGCATGGCGGAGCAACTCACCGACTATTACAGCGAACTCGGCATCAAAGTACGCTACCTGCACAGCGACATCGACACTGTAGAGCGCGTTGAAATCATTAGAGATTTGCGGCTCGGACTGTTTGACGTACTCGTCGGCATCAACCTCTTGCGCGAAGGCTTGGACATCCCCGAAGTCTCCCTCGTCGCCATCCTCGACGCCGACAAAGAAGGCTTCCTGCGCTCCCACCGCAGCCTGATTCAAACCATAGGCCGCGCCGCGCGCAACGTGAACGGCGTCGCTATTTTGTACGCCGACAAAATCACCGACTCCATGAAAGCCGCCATTGACGAAACCGAACGCCGCCGCGAAAAACAGATTAAATTTAACGAAGAGCACGGCATCATACCGCAGCAGATTAAAAAACAGGTTAAAGACATCATCGACGGCGTGTACCACGAAGAAGATAGCGGCAAAGGCCGTCTGAAAGGCAAAAATAAGGTTAAAGTCGGCGAGATTCACAACGAAGAAGACGCGATTAAAGAAATCGCGAAATTGGAAAAAGCTATGCAGCAGGCGGCTAGGGATTTGCAGTTTGAAGAAGCGGCTGTGTTGCGGGATAGGATTCGGGGGATTAAGGAGAATTTGTTGTTTGGGGCGGAGTAATTATTTTTATATAAATAATGCCATAATTAAAGCCATGAATTTAAAAATTAGAGGACATTTCATGAATAAAATTAAAAAATACCTATCAACTCCAGCAGGTCAATACCAAGCATTGATTACCGTATTTTTATTCTTATCAGCATACGCAGGTTTTTTTAAAATTAGCAATTCGCCTACTAACTCTACATTGGGAATTGGTTCATATATTATCTCAATAATTGCTGGTGCATTTTCTGCATATCTGTACTTTTACATAAAAAAACCAATTAATGATAAAAGCATGAATAAGGTTGTGGAAATAGTAGTTAAGTTTTGCTTAGTTTTGTTTTTTGTATATGCTACATATTACATAACAGATGGCTTACCAGATGAAAAGATTGGTCAGATTTCTAAAGTTTCCTTTGTTTTTGGGATTGCAAATTTAGTTACTTCGGAAATGTGCACTAGCTTTGAAAATAAAAATAAAGTAAATATTTCTATTTCTAACGACCAAGCTATAGCGATAAGGGAATTGATATATTATATTAATAAGTATCCTCATAAGTATAATAAGCCTGATAACATCATCTTATTATTGAATATTTTTGACAAGATAATAGATATTAATGAAAATTACAAAATAGGTTTCCTTAGTCGAGAAATAAGTGAAGAAAATTTGAGAGTTTTAGAGAAATTTAATGATGATTTGTCAGAATTAATTAATGAAAGACAAAGCAAGCGTAGGTCGGATACTTGTATCCGACAAAATCTTTAACATACCGGTCATTGCAATCTATTGCAGCAATGCTCGAAATGTCGGATTCGAGAATACGACCTACGCCAAACTGGTTTGAAGCACAAGGTCTGCATCAAAACTATCAAACCGAAGGTCTCGGCGCCGCCAATCCCGTTGCGCCAAACGCCAACGATGACGGCAGCGACAACCCCGAAGGTCGTGCTAAAAACCGCCGTGTAGAGATTATCGTCAATAAAACGAAGAAGTTGGGCGAATAATTACATTCTCTATCTTAAAACAAGAGGCCGTCTGAAAACCAATTTTGAGTTTTCAGCAAGCGTAGGTTGGGTTAAGACCCAACAAAACTGTTAAATTACACGAAATATTGGGTTTGCAACCCAACCTACATTTTGCTCAATTACCATATAATAAAAAGGTCGTCTGAAACCGATTTAACGTTTTCAGACGACCTTTGTTTCATTCCAAACAACAAATATAATCGCTTAAAGACTGGTTTCTTCCTGTTGGTTCAATACCCAACAAAATCCATTTTAAAAAGACCCCTCCCATCATGACCTATCTGCAAGCCCTGCAACAACTTCAATACTGGCTGACAAACAACCAAGCATCTCACGCAAACCACCTAAATTTCAATGCACATCCCCTTTCAACCGATGAATTACAGGCAATACGCGAATATACGAAAAACAGACTGCCTGAAAGCTATTATTTATTTTTACAGCAATGCGGCACGGGGGATTTTTTCTATTCGTGGTACACCAGCGTGATAGATCAAACCGTATCGCAAACGCCCAAAATAGAAATCTACAACCTCGCCCAACTGCAAGAACAAAATCTCTATTACCAACAACTATTGTGCGAAGAACTTGACGACCTACCGCCTGACGAACACCCAGACATAGGAGAAATTTTTATCATCGGCGCGCATCACAGTATGGGTGATTGGTTCGGCTTCGACCTGTCCCGCACCGAACCTAACTTCGATATTTTTATCCACGATGCCGCCAACCCCGCCACTTATGCCGAAGAAGCCCAATGGCGGCGGTTTGAAGACTGGATCATTCGTTGCGTGAAAAGCGAAGGAGAAGATACGCTTTAAACGGTGGCATAAGTAAATATAGCTAGGTAAAGTGGGTACTCATTAGCCATGGATTTCTGCTAACCATGCTTGAGTGGCTAATAATGCCGTCTGAAAACCATTTAAAGTTTTCAGACGGCATTATTTTTTCTTAATTCAAAGCAAGCCGTAGCCTGCATCCTCACCAAACGCGTGCGTGGCTGAGCCACACACACTACCTGCGGATGGCACAAACTTTAAAACCGAGGTGTAGGGTGTGTGCGGTACGCACGCACGCGTTTTTTGCTGTTCAAACCATTGTTTCAAACTTTCAGACAACCTCAAATGTCGTCTGAAAACTTTTAGAATAAAGGCCGTCCGAAATTCAATTTTCAGACGGCCTTATTGTTTATTCACTCAAAGTCTAACAGTCAAACTCGGCAATTACCGGTGCGTGGTCGCTGGGGCGTTCTTGGGCGCGGGTTTCTAAGTCGACGGTGACGTCGGTAAGGGTGGCGGCGAGTTCGGGGCTGGTGAGGATATGGTCGATGCGCAGGCCGAGTTTGCGTTGGAACATGGCGCCGCGGTAGTCGAACCATGTGTAGAACGTGCCTTCGGGGTGGATTTTGCGGAGGCTGTCGGTCAGGCCGAGGTCGATCAGGTTTTTAAACCATTGTCTTTCGATGGAGGAACAATGGATTTTTTCGTGCCATTTTTCGGGGTCGTAGCAGTCGGCATCGGCCGGGGCGATGTTGAAGTCGCCGAGCAGGACGAGTTTGGGGTGGGTGGCCATTTCGGCGCGGACGAACTCGGTCAATGCGGCAAACCATTGTTCTTTGTATTGGAATTTTGGGCTGTCCAGTGCTTCGCCGTTGACGCAATAGACGTTGATGACGCGCACGCCGTTGATGGTGGCGGCGATGACGCGGCGTTGCGGGTCGTCGGGGAGGGCGGGAAGGCCGCAATGTACGTCTTGCGGTTCGTGGCGGCTGATGATGGCGACGCCGTTATAGGTTTTTTGGCCGCTCCAGACGCAGTGCCAGCCCATCATTTGTAGGGCGGCGGCCGGGAATTTGTCTTGGTCGAGTTTGAGTTCTTGTAATGCGAGTATGTCGGCTTGGTGGTCGGCCAGCCAGTTTTGTACTTGGGGCAGGCGGACGTTGAGGGAATTGACGTTCCAAGTGGCGATTTTCATGATGTTTCCGTGTGTGCTGTTGGGTGGGAAGGCGGCGGATTGCGCCTGTGGGCATAGGCGGTATTGTATAGCGGATTGGTTTATTTTTCGATATGGGCTAAAAGTGGCAGGCCGTCTGAAAGCTGATGTTTCAGACGGCCTTGATGTTGCGATGTGGAATAATTTGTTTATTCGGCTTGGTCTTTGAGCGTGCGCAGGGTATTGAGGATGGTGGCGGCTTCTTCGGAGATGAGGCGGTATTCGATGATGCGGTGGTAGCGCGTGAAATCGATGATGCCTTCGGTGCGCAGGCGTGCGAGGTGGTTGGCGATGCCGGTCGGGGAGGAGTCGAGTGCCTGTGCCAGTTCGGTAATGCTGCGGTCGCCGTCAAGCAGTAGAAAAAGAATGGCCATACGTTCGGGGTTGGCAATCAGTTTGAGAATGGTAGAGAGACGCTTGATTTCCATATTATTGTTCCTTTTGTCTGTTATATGAATGCTTGATTTGGGTTAAATTTGGATGATTGTGGTTTTTATTAAGATTAACCTTATAATTCAAACTCTTACCTTGCAGTGTACACGGTTTTGTAAAATTTGAGGGCATTGTTTTGCAATTTTTTTGTTCATTTTCGATATTTTGCTTCGGTTGCGAAAATGGATTGAAAAGAGACGAAAAGGCCGTCTGAAATGTTCCGTTGCAGATGATTTTGCTGACGGATGTTTCAGACGGCCTTTGATTTGGTTTTAAGTTGTTTTTTCTTTTATGTTTGTTTGGAATCAGCCAATTGATTGTTTTTAAACAAACAGCAAGGTTTTATGATTCTATGCTTAGGACTACACGCCAAGGGCTTGTCAGACGCTTGGATGTGTTGTCGAAATGCGACTACTTTTTCTTCCAACCTGCGGTCATGGCGAAGGTGATGGGGTCGTAGTATTTCGGCAGCTTGGACGGAATGCCCACATCGTTACGGTACACGACGCGATAGCGGTCGGCGAACCAGTTTGGAACGATGGTGTATTGGTGGCGGATCAGTCGGTCGAGCGCGCGCGAGGTGGTTTGCAGCTCTTGGCGGTTGGTAAAGCTGTTGAAATGGGTCAGCAGTTTTTCGACCGCAGGATGACAGACGCCGGATAGATTGCGGCTGCCTTCGGTTTTGGCGGCGGCGCAGCTAAAGTAGTCGTATTGTTCGTTGCCGGGGCTTTCGCTGTTGCCGTAGTAGCCTGTGGTCACGTCAAAATCGAAGTCGTTCATGCGTTTTTGGTACACGGCGGAGTCGGCGGTGCGCACGTTCATGGTAATGCCGATTTTGGCGAGGTCGCGCTGCCATTTGGCGGTAATGCGTTCGTAGTTTTTGCTTGGGGCGAGGAATTCAAAGGTCAGCGGTTTGCCTTGTTTGTCGACTGCTTTGCCGTTTTTGTATTGGTAGCCGCCTTTTTCAAGCAGGGCGCGTGCTTTGAGCAGGTTCGGGCGCACGCCCAGTTTGGGGTCGGTAACCGGCGGCATAGGGACGTCTTGATCCAATACGCCGTCGGGCAGCTTGGTGCCCAATGATTTGAGCAATGCGGTTTCCGCGCTGTCGGGCTTGCTGGTTGCGGCCATGGTGCTGTTGGTGAAGAAGCTGTCGGTGCGGCGGTATGCGCCGTAGAAGATGCGGCTGTTGACGCTTTCGTAGTCGAAGCTTTCAATCAAGGCGCGGCGGACGTAAATATTGTCTAAGGGCTTGTGGCGCATATTGATGACGAAGCCTTGCATACCGGCTGTGCTGTTTTGTACCCATTCGTGTTTGGACAGATTGCGTTTTTTGAGGACTTCGTCGGAGTAGGCACGCGCCCAGTTGCGGGCGACGTTTTCTTGTACGAAGTCATATTGGCCGCCTTTTAACCCTTCGATGCGGACAACTTCGTCTTTGACGTATTTGATGCGGATGTGGTCGTAATTGTAACGGCCTTTGCGCACGGGCAGATTTTGCGCCCAGTAGTTTTTGTCGCGGACAAACTCGCTGATGCGGCCGTTTTCGGCTTTGGCAAAACGGTAGGGGCCGGAGCCGATCGGCAGGCTGTTGGGTGCGGCGGCCAGGCCTTTGGGATAGCTTTTATGCGAGAAGACGGGCAGGCTGCCGAGAATCATGTGTAATTCTGAGTTGCGCTGCTTGAAGCGGAACACGACGGTGCGGTCGTTGGGCGTTTCCACTTTGGCCACGTCGCTCCAGTAGAAGTGGTACATGGGGGCGGCGGCTTTGTCTTTGGTCAGGATGTTAAATGAAGCGGCAACGTCTTTGGCCAAAACGGGGTCGCCGTTGTGGAATTTGGCTTTAGGGTTGATTTTGAAGGTAACGGAAAGACCGTCCGGCGCCAGGGCGATGTCTTCGGCAATCAGGCCGTAAACGGCGTAAGGTTCATCCATGCTTTGCTCGGTCAGGGTGTCGAGTGTCAGCATGCTGATGCCGTATTCGTGGTTGCCTTTGAGGGTAAAGGGGTTGAGTGTGTCAAAAGCACCGAGGAAAGGCGTGGTAAATGTGCCGCCTTTAGGGGCGTTGGGATTGACGTATTCGAAAGCGGTGAAGTTAGCCGGATATTTGGGTGGTTGGCCAAGGCCTACGCCGTGGGCGGCGAAGGCGGCAGATGGAATCAAACCGAGCAGAGAGAGTAGGGCTGGTGTTTTCATCTATTTTTCCTTGTAGGTCGAATGTAGTATTCAGTAGTGTGCCGATTATAGCAAAGGCCGTCTGAAACTTGATATTTTTGGTTTCAGACGGCGTCAGGTTTAAGAGGATTGTTTTTTCGTATGGGCGCCGAACTCGGCAAGCGTCATGTTCAAGGTTTCCAAGCAGGGCTGCATGATGTGGTCAACCGTTTGATTGACCTTGTCTTTATTAAGCGTTTGCGGACGGTAGACAAAGAGTTTGAACAGCTCAGCCAAGTCGATGGACTCCGCTCCCATTTTCAAGACCCAGCCCTGACGGCCGGAATAGACATAACCATGTTGTGCCAGTTTTTCCAAAAGCTCGCCCAATTCATCGTAGCCCATATTGATATGCCGTCTGAACTCCTGCACCGGCAATGCCTTGCCGTTTTGTTGGGCAGAATCGAGCAGCAGCAGGATTTTCAATACATCGTCAAAGCGGCCGCGCGCATCCAGACTGCGGCGGAACGCTTCGCCGCGCCAGTAGGACAGGGACGAGGTCAAAACCGCGCCACCTAATACCAGCGTCCACAATAGATTGAGCCACAACAGGAAAAACGGTACTGCGGCAAATGCGCCGTAAATCGATTTGTAGCCGTCAAAGTTGCCCATGTACCAAGCGAATAAAAAGCGTGCCGTTTCCAAGCAAAACGCCGTTACGGCCGCGCCGACCAAGGCATGGCTGGCAGGCACGAAACGGTTGGGCACAAAGCGGTATAAGCCCCACAGTAGTACCGTAATAAATGAAACCGTAGTGATAACCCTCAGCCATTCTGATCCGCCCACTACTTGCACCTGACCAATCACGACCGACAAGCCCACGCCCAAAGACAAAGGCCCAAACGTCAGCAACGCCCAATACACCAAAAACTGCATCATCCAAGGCCGTTGCGAATTGACGCGCCAAATCCGGTTGAACGCATTGTCTATCGTCCGAATCAGCATCAGCGAGGTTACGACCAACATCACACTGCCGATCGCCGTCAGCTTGGTGGCCTTATCACGGAACGCATTGATGTAGTCAAACACCATATCCGCGCCCTGCGGCACAATGGTGCGGTTGATAAAAGAGACAAATTCCCCCGACCATTGGTCGAAAACGGGGAAGGCCGAAGCGATGACGACCATCACCGTCAACACGGGTACTAAAGCCAAAAGCGTCGTAAACGTCATGCTTGCCGCCACCTGCGGCACACGCTCCTCATCAAAACGGCGCACGACAAACCAAGCGAACGCCATGCCTTTACTCTTTAAAAAACCTTGCCACCATTGCGAAAACGGCATAACCTTTTCCCACTTTTAAATTGAAATTTCTTCTTTTCAGACGGCCCGAGTATTTAAAAGGCCGTCTGAAACCTGACAGCATTGTAACGGAAACCCCAAATGAACCCAAATCCTCTGAAAATCCTCGTCCTCTTTTATTCCCAAAATGGCAGCACGCGCAACCTTGCCCGCCAAATCGCACGCGGTATCGAAAGCGTGGACGGATGCGAAGCCGTGTTGCGTACCGTTCCCAAAGTTTCCACCGTTTGCGAAGCCGTTGAAAAAGCCATTCCCGACGAAGGCGCGCCATACGCGACTGCCGACGACCTCAAAAATTGCGCCGGCCTCGCGCTCGGCAGCCCGACACGTTTCGGCAATATGGCTGCCGCGATGAAATACTTTATCGACGGAACCATTCCCCTTTGGCTCGGCGCAGAACTCGTCGGCAAACCTGCCACCGTATTCACCAGCACATCTTCTCTGCACGGCGGCCAAGAAAGCACCCTGCTGACCATGATGCTGCCCCTGTTGCACCACGGCATGGTCATCAGCGGCATCTCGTATACCGAGTCCGCGCTCAGCAATACCCAAAGCGGCGGCACGCCTTACGGCGCAAGCCATGTCTCCGGCCACGACAGCAAGCCGGCATTGACTGCCGAAGAAAACGACATTGCCTTTGCACAAGGTAAACGTTTGGCAGAATTGGCACGAAAATTGGCAGACTGATTACCTTGTAATAAAAAGATTAAGGCCGTCTGAAAACCTGATGATGCGGGTTTTCAGACGGCCTTTTTAGTTAATTAGGACTAGATTAAAAATAAATATTTTGAATTAAACGAACTACTTAGAAAATAGTGATTGGAACATAGTTTCATCGGACTACATCTTTTTGATAGAATCTGCGACCAAATTGAAAGATAAGCTAATTGGAGAGGCTATGTCACTACCTGTATTTCCCTATGGCAAATTAAGCTTTGCCGTCAGTCTGGCGCTGTGTTCGGCGTATTCTTTCGCGACCGAAGTAGAAAATACCCAGCCGCAAGAACGTGTCGATTTACCGACAGTTACCGTCCAAGGTGTCGGAAAACAGACTACTTCCAACTACACCATTCCCGCTTCCTCTGCCGCGACAGGCATCCGCCTGACCCAGCGCGAAACGCCGCAGTCCTTGTCTGTCGTTACCGAAAAACAAATGGACGACCAAGGTTTGGATACCTTGCAGGACGTGTTGAAACAAACACCGGGCGTGTTCCACAGCAAAATGGGCAACAACGTATCCGGCCACAGCCAATTTATTTCACGCAGTCAGGCGATTGACAGCATTTCCGTGGACGGCGCGCCCAAATTCCTTTACGACGGTAAAGCCATCCGCCGCGGCACCAACAATCTGGACAGCACGTTGTACGAACAAGTCGTCGTCGTACGCGGCGCAAGCGGTTTGTCCAACGGCGGTATGGGCGAGCCGGGCGGTACGGTTGCTTTGGAACGCAAAAAACCGACTGCTAAGCCTGCCGTCAGCGTGGAAGCCGGTGTCGGTTCGTGGAACCACTACCGCTTCGTCCTTGATGCCAATCAGCCTTTGAATGCAGACAATACCTTGCGCGGCCGCGCTATTTTGGTTAGCGACCATGGAGGCGATTACCTGCCGAACACATCGCGCCATAATCACACTTTCTACGGTACGTTGTCTTACGATATCACGCCGCAAACCGAATGGCGCCTCGGTACGGAAATACACCGTTTCCGCAATACCGGCAGCTCGCGTTTCAGCTATCTGACCGCAGCAGGTTCGCGCCGTACTGGATTCATACCGTTTGAGTCTTCGCCGCGCAGCAATTCTTCCGCGCGCTGGGCATACGGCAAAGACACCAGTGCCGAAGTATTCACTTCCCTCAGCCATGAGTTTGACAACGGCTGGAAACTGACAGGCGATTACAGCCATGTTTCGGGTAAAAACGACATCGTTTCAGGCATTGCCGGTACTTTTGTCATTAATTCCGATTACTCCGCGCTCTTTACATCTGACCGCGATCGCAGCAAATACCGCGACCAGAATTTTTCATTGGCCTTAGACGGCCATTATCCGGCGTTGGGCCGTTCGCATGAGTTCAATGTGGGTATCAGCTATCAGGACAACAAAGAAAACCTTTCTTTCTACGAAGAAGGCGAGTCGATGATTCCCGATTTACGTAAATTTGACGGCAACATCGCCAAACCTGATATGCCGTATCTGCGCGATGGTTTTTCACGCATGAAAAACCTGTCGGTTTACGGCTCGACCCGTTTCAAACTGACCGACAAGCTCGCCTTTATCGGTGGTAGCCGTTTTGTGGATTGGCGTTACCGTTACAGCACCAGCCGTAACAAATTCGCACACAGCAGCCACAAACAAAACGTTTTCATTCCTTATTTGGGCGTAACCTACGACATCGGCGACAATTTGACCACCTATGCGTCTTACACCACCATTTTCCGTCCGCAAGTGCGTTACCTGACCAAAGACGGCGCAGCGCTCAAACCACAACGCGGCAAAACCTACGAGACCGGTTTGAAAGCGTCATGGTTTGAAGGCCGTCTGAATGCTTCTGCCTCTGTCTTTATGAACAAACGCGACCATTTGGGCGTTGTCGCAGGCAAATTTGCTAATGGCGAGGAATACTACCGCGCAGCAGACAACACCACAACAAAAGGTGTGGAACTCTCTGTCGGCGGCCGCCTGAGCGATAAATGGCTGCTGAATGCTTCTTATGTACGTTCCAAAATCAAAGACAGCGAAGGGGTTCAACTGCATCCGTCTTATCCGGTTCATTTGTTCAAACTCTTTACCGCGTATGACGTGACCGACCGTTTGAACCTGGGTGCCAACGTCAACTGGCAAAGCCGCAGCCACACGCTGGATGAATACCCTGCAGACATCAATCCGGCTGCCGCGGCCGCGTTGACCCAACGTCCGTACGCCACGCTGGATTTGACCGGTCATTACAAAATCGGCAAATCCACCCGCATCAGTTTGGACTTTGAAAACGTGTTCAACAAACGCTATCGCACCATGCCAGATATTCACGTTTACGGCTCGCCGCGTAGTGTGACTGCAACGGTTAAACACACGTTTTAATTGAAAAGAAAAGTAGGAGAGGCCGTTTGAAAACCTGAATGATCGGTTTTCAGACGGCCTGAATATTTTCTAACATATTGTTTTGATGTCAAACCTGACTAAAAATTGCTCAGGATCTTGAGCAAAGAAATCAAAATGACAGACGTAAAAAAGACCGGAACATATCCGGTCTTTTTAATGATGTCGTACTTACGCTTGGTAACCTTTCGCTTCGGCAAGCAGGGCCAGCAATTCTTCAGTCGTATCCCAACCGATGCAGGCATCCGTAATACTTTGACCGTAAACTTCAGGCTTGTCTTGGCGGCCTTCAACCAAGTGGCTTTCCACCATCACGCCCATGATGTTTTCTTCACCGGTTTTCAGCTGCGCCGCAACATCGCGCGCCACATCCATTTGTTTACGGAAGTCTTTACGGCTGTTGGCATGGCTACAGTCCACCATCAGTTTGCTGCTCACGCCGGCTTTTTGAAGCTGCGCAACCGCGTCTTTAACGTGTTCCGCACTGTAATTAGGCTCTTTCCCACCACGCAAAATGGCATGGCAGTCAGGGTTGCCGCTGGTGTGGACAATCGCGGAATGACCGGCTTTGGTTACAGACAAGAAGTGGTGTGGATGATTGGCGGCGCCGATGGCGTCGATGGCGATTTTCAGATTGCCGTCCGTACCGTTTTTAAAACCGACAGGGCAGGAGAGGCCACTGGCCAATTCGCGGTGTACCTGGCTTTCAGTCGTGCGCGCACCAATCGCGCCCCAAGAAATCAGGTCGGCGTAGTATTGCGGCGTAATCATGTCCAAGAATTCAGTCGAAGCAGGCATGCCCATTTCGTTCAAAGTCAGCAGCAACTGACGCGCTTGGCGCAGGCCGTAGTTGATGTCAAACGTACCGTCCAAGTGCGGATCGTTAATCAGACCTTTCCAGCCAACGGTTGTACGCGGTTTTTCAAAATACACGCGCATTACAATCAGCAGCTCTTGCTCATATTTTTTGCGCAAGGGCAGCAATTTTTGCGCATATTCAACCGCCGCCTTAGTATCGTGAATCGAACATGGGCCGATAATGACCAGTAAACGGTTGTCGCGGCCGTGAACCAAATCCGAAATCTCATGACGTGTTTTATAAACCAAATTGGCAACGTGAGGCGTAATAGGCAGCTCATACAAATGTGCGATTGGAGGGAGTAACTCTTTGACTTCTTTGATTTTAATGTCGTCGGTAGGGTGGTGTTGGGACATGATGGACTCTCTTGTTTATTTTTGATACAGGTTACAGGTTTTAGCAGAATTAAACAAGGCTTAGTTTTTTGTTTTAGCAATTTTATTCTAAAATTTCTTTATTTTAATTATTTTATAGAATTTAAAATCAGTTTGTTTATAAAAATTAATATTTAATGCTATTAGAAAATTTCATTTATATAATAAAGGGCTTTGAGTTTTTATCAAAATACAGGCCGTCTGAAAATTTCAGACGGCCTGAAGTTTTACATAGACCCATAAATTGAGAAGCGTGAAGGCTATCGGTATTGTTCCAGCAAGGGCGAAGAGAAAGGAGTCCAATACACGCCTTTAAGGCCGCTTTCAACCAATTTGTCATTCAGCCAAGTGTTACAAGTATTGAATAAATGATAGCGTCCTTTGGCTTCGTAAAAAGCATCGTTAGACTGATGATGGATTCCTTTTAGCAAGATGGGGTGCCCATTTTTTTGTTGAAAACCGGCCAAGAGCGATTTTGTTAAATTCCTGTATTGCTCAGGCGTGACCAAAAATTTGACGACGTAGCTATTTTCTCGTGGTTCAAAAGGATAATAAGTAACATGAATCAACGTACGGTTCAGCCCGCTTAATGCACTTAAAGCATTGGAGAAAGTCAAATCTTTCCACTCAGGCGTGTATAAATAAAAATTGCGCTCCCCCCAGCCTAAACCAATATGCGTTATCTGAGGATCAGCAGTGAGCGTGTCTTTTGGATTGACGACATCCGACCAATCAAAAATATCATTCTTCAGTGGCATAACTACATCAGTATGCACGCCGTTACTGACTAAAAATAAAGTAATTTCCCCTTTGGGCTGCTCTTCATTAAGCGGCAATGAAGCCATCATCCAAGCAGACAAAAAATACAATAGGGCAAAAATAGGGATGATCAGCGCTATTTTGCCGATTTTTTTGAGGATGTGAAGGAAGGAACGCATTCGTTTTTTTAAAGGCAATTAAGTTTGAAGGTGTGTATTTTCCATTAAATTTGTACTTTTTTCATTAGAAATGAGTGGGTAGTAGGTATCTTGCGACTAATGATAAAAATGGTTGTTTAACTTGAATAAAAAAGGCCGTCTGAAATCTCTTTCAGACGGCCTTGTGAGTTTAAAATACCTTTAGAATAAAAGTCGCTGGTTTTAACAGCCGTTCTTATTTTTTATCTCTTAATAAAAATTCACTTGGTTTTAATAAAATTCCATCTTCCATTACGCCAGCAATAATGGTCTTGGGCGTATTCCATTGCATTTTTTCTATAATCAACATAAATACAATTTTTTCTATTAGCATGAATTTCCCCGAGCTGTGTAATATCTTCAGTTTCCACAAATTGTTCAGTTTTGGGATTAAACATGTAAAGTTCATTGCCATTAATTGCCGATGCTGCAACAGGGAAGCCCTTTAAGATAATATCAGGGTATCCGTCATTATTTAGATCTTTTATTTGAATCAAATGATCTGCGGTAAGCGGAGGATTTGACATACTCTCAATAGTTTGGGTTTGTTTATTTTTTTTATTTGTAATGCTAATTTTATAAATTATATCGGAAAGCGGATTGACTCTAATTTCAAAAGGAAAATTTGTTACTGAAGGATAAACACTTTCTTTTAGTGGCTGTGTTGCATAAGCAGAAGTAGATAGAATTGCTAATACAAAAATGACCAGTTTTTTCATAAAATACCTCAAGTTCAAAACGAATTAAACAAGTTCCTACCAAACTGTTCAAATGAGTTTAGCTTAGAGCGCTTGGACCTTAAAATATAGCAGGGAAAATGAGTACTTTTGTATGTAGGATATATACTTCTCTAATACAATTAGATGTCTAGGATGCTAGTCATTATATTGGATAACTTTGCTTCCTAGATTTTAAAGATTATATCTGAATATGCAGTATTGATTCATTCATATTTACTAAAATTTTAAAGATAAAAAAGAGATATAAGGCCGTCTGAAATATTCAGACGGCCTTTCTTTAATTAAAACGGGATACCAAATCTCATCTCAATCTATGTTGCGAACGATTATTTTGTAGAGCTGCTGACCTGTTTCATCCAGGCAAACAGTTCGTCTAAGTCATAATCGCCGCCGTGGCCGATATCCCAAGACAGGGCGTAGTCGACGGTTTGGCCGTTATTTTGCAGTTTGGCGGCTAAGACGGCGGAGACTGCCAGTGAGGTGTCGCGGTCGTTGGTGCCGACGCGGATGCGCCAGTTTTGCGGCAGGTTTACGCCCGGTTTGCCGATGTAGTTGAGCGGGTTCATGATTTTGATGGTTTCTTCATCTGCGATTTCGGCGTTGGCGGCGGTGTTGTGTTGCATGGAGAACGCGGTGAAGTGGCGTTTGTCGACGGTATTGGTGCCGAAGAGTTGGTTTTCGCCTGTGCTTAAATCTACGCCGTCAAAGGCCGGCGGTGTTTTTTGGCGGCCGGCGGCTTTGGCGTAGGCATCGAAATCGACGGAGACGACTTTGCCTTTACGGACGGTCAGCCAAGTGCGGTCTCTTAGGTCTTTGCCTGCATCAAGCTGGGCTTGTGCGGATTGGGCAATTAAACCGGCAATATGGTTTTTAAAGCTGCCGTTGCCTTGGGCGTCCAGTGTCAGGGGCTTGCCTTCGGGGGATTTCAGGTTCAGGCTGTTGAGGTATGCGGGGTATAGGGGTTTGAGGAGGTCGGACAGTTTTTTCTCGTCATCGGTCAGCGTGCCTGCGACCAGCTCGCGTTTGACGCGGTAGTCAAGCATGGAAATGTTCATTTTTTTGTAGTCGTTGATACCGTTGAACTGCCATTCGTAAGCCATGTCGGCATGGTCTAAATCGGTAATCGGGCAGTAGGCGGATACGGCGAAAACTTTGTCACTGCCGTCTGCAGCACCTAAGGCTTTGAGGTGGTTTTCGTAATCTTTTTGGTCGGCTGTTGCGCCTAAGAGGGCGGACATCGCGCCACCTGCGCTTGTGCCGTTGGAAATGATTTTTTCGGCATCGCCGGGCATAACTTTGTCGTTGGCTTTCAGATAGCGGACGGCGGCTTTCAAATCGACAATGGCGGCAGGTGCTTTGCCGGTGGGCTCTGTTCGGCCGCGTGCGCCAGGGGAGGCGACGACGTAGCCTTTGGAGAGGGCAACCAGGGCGGCGTTGGGCGATTTTTGGCCGCCTTCAGGCTCGCCGCGTTTGCCTTCTAAAGCAGGTTTGCCCGGTTCGGCCGGCATATAGCCGCCGATTTGGTTGGGCAGGAAAATCGGTGCGGTTTCGGCGTTGAAACCGTCTATCTCGCCGCCGTTGTAATAGGCTTCGGGTACATAAATATTGATGATTTCGTAACGGGTATCGACAGGATTGCGGACGTAAACCACGCCTTCGTAAGCGCGGAATTTGACGACTTGACCATTCACTTCGATGCTTTGTTCGGTGTATTTTTGTTTGGAGAAGTCTAGGTCGTAGGTGTCTGAGGTTTTGACGGAAGCGCAGGCGCTCAATCCCAGCGCGACAGAAACGGATAAGAGGGTTTTGTTTAGGGCGTTCATCATAATACTTTTTGAAGAAGTGAACGGATATGATAACGAATACTAAGGCCGTCTGAAACGCTAAGTCGGGTTTCAGACGGCCTGATTTTTTTGTAGCGTTATGTAGTGTTGTACGTTACGTTGTAAAGTAATATGAGCTTAAATTTCATCTATTTGATAAATATGAATTTAATGAGGCATTATACCTTAAAAAATCTATTTATCCGGTATCTGTAAAAGTTTGAATCTGTCTTGTAAATCAGTATGCAGGACAGGCATTTTTGCTTTATCCACAGATTGGTTCTACTTGTCAGAACGTTTTGCTCAATTCGACAAACATTTTGGTTTTGCTGTATTCGTAGAACTTGTCGTTGCTCCATGTTTTGTTGTGGGCAATGGTCAGGCGCGGGGTGATGCCTTTGAAATGGAGGGCGCGGTGCCATACGCTCAGGGAGGCGGAGGCTTCTTTGTCGCGGCGGTTTTGTTCGTTGCTGAAGAAGCCGGGGGCTTGGTAACGGCGTTGGGCGGCGCTGAAGCGTAGGACGGTGGAGAGGCCTTTGGGCCATTCTTGTCCCCATGTGGTGCGCAGGGCGTAGCGGTTGAAGCTGTCGCCTTTGTCGTCGCGGTTGCGTTCGCGGTAGAGGTCGATACCGGCCACCCAGTATTGGCGCGCGTTGCGGTAGTACACGATGGAATTGCTGAGCAGTTGGCTGGTGTTGTTGGAATACTCGCGACGGCTGTTTTTCAGACGGCCTGCTTCAAATGCGCTGAGGGTTTGCAGCTTGGGTTGCCACCAATGGTTGTAGTGGAGGCGTGCGCCGTTGGTGTAGGTGTAGGGGTCGTTGCCGTAGAAGCGGCGTTCGTGGAACGGGGTAATGCCGATATCGTTGCGCTGGTCGGCATAGCCGATACCTACCGAGAAGCGTGTGGTGAGGTCGTTGTAGTTGGTGTGTTTGGGGTAGATTTTGCCGTAGTGGTCTGCGCCTGCCGTGGCATAGAAGCCGCGTGGCAGCGACCATTTTTTTTTCTGCACCGATTTGGTAATGGACGGCGGTGGCATCGATGGGTTCGGGGAATGTCCAGCCTCGGAAGCAGTCGTCATTGGGATAGGCTAGGCGCACGGCACGGCATTGTTCATCGCTTAGATGGTTGCCCAGACGGCGTTGGCCGGGGGCTTGGTTGATGTTTTGTTCGCGTGTGATGTTTAAGTCGGAGTTGAATTGCCATGAGTCGCGTTCACGCAGGGCTTTGCGGTAGGTTTCGATGCGTTCTTGCAAGGCAGGCGGGAGGGATTCGGTTTGCAGTTTGTCGAACTGGTCGGCCGCGGCTTCGTTTTGTTTGTCTTCAAACAAGGCGGTCGCAAGCTGCCAGCGGACGGCGGAGGCATCGGGCTGCTCGGCGATAAAGCGGCGGTAATGGCCGACAGCTTCGGCGGCACGTCCTTCGGATTGGGCAAGCAAACCTTTGGCGTAGCGCGCCATGGCGCGGTCGTGTTCGGGCCATTGTTCGTAAATGGGCAAAACGGCTTTGATGCCGGGGATATTGTGGGCGACGACGGCGGAATACATGGCGCGTGCCAGTAATTCAGTGTTGGCAAGCAGGGTGTCGGCATCGACGTTGATGATTTTTTCAGACGGCCTGTTTGTTTGCTCGGCAGGGATGTTGTGCGCTTCGGGCTGTTCGGGTTCGGCTGTGTTGACTTGAAGCTCGGGTTTTACGTCGGGAGGCACATCGGCGGCGTGAAGGGAAAGGGGAAGGATGGCGAGGAGGAGCAGACGTTTTTTCATGGCAATGTTTGGGATGTTATCGGTATAAGTGGGCGGATTGTACAATGTTTTGAGCCGGAAATTTTGCAAACTGAGTGCCATTTTATCTGATAAAGACGATAAAAGGCCGTCTGAAACCCGATGGGATTTCAGACGGCCTTTATTTGCGAGTCGGATTTAGTTTTTGTCCAAGTCCAAATCGGCTTTGTATTCGATACGGCCTTGGCCTTTGTCTTCGATGGAAACGTCCAGCTCTTGTTTGCCGCGTTTGAATTTCAGATCGGCATCGTCGTGTTTGATTTCAGACTCAACCACATGGAAACCTTTGCTGCGCGCGTGGGCGATCACTTTTTTGGCCAGGGAAGGAATGGAATTGCGTTGGCCGGAGAGTTCGGCTTCGTATTCAAATTCGCCGTCGCCTTGATGATCGGCTTTGATGGTGTGCGCGCCATCCGGACGGTAGATTTCGGAAGGCAACGGGGAGGCGAATGCCGTGGCGGAGAAAAGAGCCAAAATGCCGGTGGCCAGTAACGATTTTGCTTTGGTCATCGGTTTTCCTTTCTGAAAAGGGTTTTGAGAACGACATCATCTTATCGGCAGGTATGAGGGGCGGCAAGCAGATAAACTCGATTTTACGCACGGCTACATGATTTGTTTGGAGGACGTTGGTTCTTTGCTTTGGGCTGGTGTTTGCTTGCAGAAAAATACTGAAAGTAAAGACTTAGCCGAGTCGGAACAATTCGCCGCCGTGCGCCTTCAGCCATTGTTCGGCTTGGTCGACATGCGGCGTGAGCGAGTGGGTCAGAGCCCAAAACGCAGGGCTGTGGTTGGGATGGCGCAGGTGGGCGAGTTCGTGCAGACAGACATAGTCGGCGACATATTCGGGTGCGCCGATGAGCCGCCAGTTGAGACGGATGCCGGTGGTGTGGCGGCAAACGCCCCAGAAGGTTTTGGCGTTGGAAAGGGAAATGGCGCTCGGGGTTAGGCGGGTGGTTCGGATATGGCCTTCGAGGCGCGGCAGCAGATACTCGCGCGCACGCTCGTGCAGGAAGCGGCGCAAATGGGTAAGTTGGGCGGCGTTTTCTTTTTCGGGTAACAAGATTTCAGACGGCCTGATTTGGATGTGGTTTGCTGCGTGGATGAACAAGGCCGTCTGAACGCCTTGATACCAAATCCATTCGGGAAGCGTGTCGGTAGGTGTTTGCCGAGCCGGTGTTTTGTTTAGGGTACGGCGCAGGATGGCTTCGTTGTCGTTCAGCCATTGGGTAAAGGTTTGCCGGGTAACAAACGGAGGGATATTGATGCTGACGGTATCGGCGGAAACGGGGCGCAAGATGAGGTTTTTCTTGGCACTGCGTTTGAGCTGGATATAAATGGTGAGGCCGTCTGAAAGGGTGTGGGTATGGAGGCGGGGCATGATGTTGAGAAAAATATTGGACGGCATGGAAAGGGCGGGCATAGCGGCCCACCCGATGGAATGATTTATTTGGTTTTGGGCGCGAACGGACCTTGTCCGGTAATCAGGGGCTGATGGCTTTCGATCCATTGCTCGCATTGGGCCATGAGTTCGGCTTCATTGCCGTTGTTGTGGGCAATGGGGTTGCCGATGATGACGCTGACCGTGCCGGGGTATTTGAGGAAGGAGTTGCGCGGCCAAAACTCGCCGCTGTTGAGCGCGACGGGGACGATGTCCATCTCAAACATTTTTGCCATGCGCGCGCCGCCGAGCTTGTAGCGGCCTTTTCCACCGGGCGGCAGGCGTGTGCCTTCGGGGAAAATGGTAATCCAATAGCCTTCGTTTTTACGCGCAAGGCCTTGTTCTAAGAGTTGTTTGTTGGCTTCGCGGCTGTTGCTGCGGTCGATGCCGATGGTTTTAACCAGCTTTAAGCCCCAGCCGAAGAAAGGAATTTTGAAGAGTTCGCGTTTGGCAACATACACTTGCGGCGGAAAAATCTCTTGCAGGGCGAGGGTTTCCCAGCCGCTTTGGTGTTTGGCGCAAATGATGGCCGGGCGGTCGGGAATGTTTTCCGCGCCGCTTAAGGTGTAGTTCAAACCGATGATGTGCTTGAGCGACCAGTTGAGGATGCGTACCCAAATTTGCGCCATTTTGTGCGCGCCGCCTTGAAAGGGCAGGGCAAGTAGCATAAATGGGAACAGCAAAATAATGCTAGAGGAAAGGATGAACCAGTAAATCAGGTTGCGGATAATCAGCATATCGGGAAAAAGTCAGTCGTTTGAAGGCCGTCTGAACACCGTTGTCGGCAGATTTCAGACGGCCTTGTCGTTTATAGGATGGCTTGCGCGGCTTCTTCGATTTGTGTGTTTTCACGCATGATGTATTGCGAGAAAGCGAGCAGGTTGTCGAAGACTTGGGTGTGTTCGGGCAGTTCTTGCTCGTGTTGGGCCAGCGTTTTTTTGCCTTTGCCGGTCAGGACGAGCGCGGACTTGCCGCCTGCGGCATCAATGGCTTGCAGGTCGCGCAGGCTGTCTCCGACCAGCCAGGTTTCGGCGGCATCGGCCTTGAAGCGTTCGATGATGTCGATAATCATGCCGGGCTTGGGTTTGCGGCATTCGCAGTTGTCAACGGCGGTATGCGGGCAAAACCAAATGCCGTCGATGGTACCGCCGGCTTGAACGGCAAGACGGTGCATTTTCGCGTGCATTTCGGTCAGGTCTTGCACGGTAAAGTATTTGCGGCCGATACCGGATTGGTTGGTGGCCACGGCAATGGTGTAGCCTGCCTGCGTTAAAAAGGCGATGGCATCCATGCTGCCTTCGATGGGAATCCATTCGTCAACGGATTTGACGAAATCGTCGCGGTCTTGGTTGATGACACCGTCGCGGTCGAGGATGATGAGTTTCATGGTGTTTTTTTAAGATAGTGAGGGTCAATATTATATTAAAGATTAAAGAGTGTGCCTACGCTGTGTTATTATGCCGTCTTGTTTTAAGAATTCTTCTGATTGTGTGTTGATAGAAGCCTATCAATAAGGGGATAGCGTCATGTTTGCTTATATTTTCCTATTTTTGTTTGTTTCAGTAGCAGTAGTACTGATTATAAAGTCGCACTATCGGTGGACCTATTTTTTTGCTTCAATGCTATTTATGTTTTTGGCAGCTGGTATGTTGATGTTTACAGGGCAGTGGCAACGAGCGTTGAATTTTGCATCAGTATGTTTTGTCGTGTTTGCTTTGTTTCATAGATTAAAAATTCATTATTACAAACAACCATTGTTGATTTCAGACTTCCGACTCATTGTCGATTGGCGTAACTGGGAGACATTGTTTCATTATAAGGAGGCCATCGTTGGCGTACTGGGCTTATTGGTATTGATTGTTTATGCCGTGTTTGGTTGGTATGATGCAGAGCCTATGGATATAGTATGGCAGTATACTGGTGCAATCATATTCATAATGTCATTTTTTGCAATGTGGTATTTTTCAAAGCATCCTGGAGCAGTTAGGACATGGCTGGATTCGTTGCCAAATGATGGTAGGGATGTATTTTTAAATTTGCCAATGTCTTGCAGGGCAGTATTTTTCCAAGTGCCGATGTTTGAAGGTAATGGACAGGAATTTGCTGAGAAACTGTTAACTGAAAACATGTATCCTGAAACATTGGAAAAACCCGATATTATCATCACGCTGATGGAATCAACGCTTAATCCACATAAATTTGATTTCATATCAGCCGATATTCCTAAATTAAGGATATTTGAACAGCAGATGGATACCGTGTTTGCCTCTCCACTGCGCGTACATACATTTGGTGGTGCGACGTGGAAATCTGAATTTGCGTTTTTAGCAGGCGTGCCGTCTACTGACTTTGGCGCATTGGCTAGCGGGGTATTTTATTCGGTAGTGCCACATTTACAGACTGGGCTTATCCGAAATTTGCGTGAGCATGGTTATTTTTGTGTGGCTTTGTCGCCCTTTACTAAGGGCAACTATAACGCCAAAGCCGCCTATGACCATTTTGGTTTTGATCTTATGTTACAGCCTCAAGATTTGGGGTATCCCGCTCCGATGGGCAAAAATTTATGGCACATTTCTAGCGAAGAAATGATGCAATATGCGCGGATGATTCTAGAAAAACGTCATCCTAGTTTAGCAGATGTACAGCAACCGATGTTCGTCTATATTTTAACTATGAAAGAACATGGGCCTTACAGGACAGACATGGATAATGTGTTTGGGCTAGACTCGCCAGATTTAGACGTGAAAACCATTTCTGCAATCAACGACTATATCGGGCGTATTGTCGATTTGGATAAAGCGACAGAAAGTTTTAACCATTACCTACATGAACGTAACAAACCGTTTGTATTTGCTTATTTCGGCGACCATCAGGCATCGTTTGATGGTGTCTCTCCCAAGAAAAAAGGGGAGGATACTCATCCCGACTATATTACGCAATTTACAGTTAGAAGTAATATTGCCTCAGGATTTAGGCAAGAACAGGATTTTCTTGACCTTGCTTTTGCTGGAGGAGTGTTAATGAATGTGGCAGGTCTTTCTCCTGCAGACAATTTCATGAAAGCAAATATGACCATGCGAAGTTTAAGTAATGGTAGGCTTGAAGATTGTTACAATAGTAAGCTTGTTAATGATTACCGGAATTATTTATATAGTATCCTGAAAATTGTACGTTAGGTGTTTAACTTAACTTAAATGATAAGACGTATGCTTTTAGAAAAAGAGGTACAACGATAATCTACGTAATCGTACATTATTTATTTCTATAATATGTAGTGTAGTTTCCATAAAAAGACGGGCAAGAATGCCCGTCTTTTTGTAGTTTGAAAATCAAGTTTTGTAACATAAAGACTGTTTTGAGGTCTTTGTAAAAGCCCCTCAAATTCCTAAATTTCTACCAAGATATTTAGGGGATTGTTCGTGAGCATTTTCAGTAAAACTCTAAAGTCATAATAGCTGCTACTTCGCTTTGTTGTAGTTAGAGCAAGTGCTTAATTAGCAGCTTATTGAGCATTAACTGTATTATCAAAGAACCCGTTACTTCTGGTATTACATGCGGATGTCCTGCATATTCTACTGTTATCTATGTTCGGAGATATTTCACTTGTCTAATGGCACAGCCTTTCTGATTTCTAACTTATCCTTATTACCCGCATTGATTTCAACCTGTGTTTCAAAGCTCTCAATATCTTTAGTGAAGTATTATTCTGATATCTGTCAGTATAGTATATTGAGAGTCTGGTTGATATGATGCGCTAAGGTGGGATTATAGGTTAATGCCTGCATAGGAGAGGTAATTTTGTGTTTTCCCTGTTGTTTGAGAGAAACCGCTTGAGTGATGGCTTGTGCCAGTGTTTCTGGGTTTTGACGTGAGAAAAAGAAGCCTGCATTTTCGTTCATGACTTCGGTACATGCCATATTGTCGGAGAAAACAACTCGGGTTCCGCACAAAATAGATTCTATGCCAACCAGTCCGAATGGTTCGTACAGTGATGCCATGATAGTGAAGTCAGCAGCTCGGTAAAGTTCAGGCATATTTTTGCAGAAACCAAGCTCAATAACGTTGTTCATTGGTCGAGGTAAGAGCGATCCTGCAACAGCCAGTTTGATGGGTAAATTGGTATGCTCGAAAAATTCTGCTAATAAATCCAAGCCTTTTCGGGTATGTCCGGTTGACGGAAATAGGAAAATGGTTTCGTCGTCTTTGAATCCGTATCTCGCACGAGTTGCAGGAATTTCTTCCGGTTTGGTGTAGAAGCGTGCAGTATCGGCAGGTGGATGGATAACATGGATCTTTTCAGAAGGCACACCATAGAGGTTGATCAACTCGTGTTGCATTAGGTGTGAATGCGCCATGATCAATTTTGACGTTGAGTAGTTGGTACGGTTACGCCGAATGATGAGTCTATCAAGTAGGTTTGGGGTTTTACCCATGTTGTGCAGGTAACCTAAGTGTGTACCGCCGCAGACAAAGATATCAGCATAATCACTGGGATTGCAGGCAATAAGGGGAATATTTCTGTTTTGCCGGAGTTTGGCTAATTGCATGCTGAAGAAAAAAGGACGCAACTTTTTTGGAATCTTTTTTTGATTGATGTGATGCGTATCAACTTGGCGGTATTCAGGAACCGTTGTATCAATTTGTGCAGCAAAGACTGTAGGTTTGATGCCGTGTGCGCTTAAACCACGGACCAGGTCGAAAGTGTAGCTTTCCATGCCGCCACCTGGACGGAAGCAGTTAATAGCAATGTCGATAGAATAGTTCGGCTTCATTGTGTGGATTCTTTCGAATATTTTTCTGCTTTCAAACTGCTTTTCCATTTTTCAAAGGCCGTCTGAAAAACGGGTGTCAGTTTGGCGAAGGTTTCCGGGGTGTTTTTGGCGTGGTAGAAGCCGCCGAGCGAGGGCGTGTCGAGGGCGAGGACGTAGTCTTCCATAAATGCGCCGTAGCCGTCTTCTTCGTCGGTGTAGTAGAACTCGGTAAACCGTTGGCTGAGTTCGGTAAAGTCGTCCGCCGTCAATGCGCCGTCCATGTGTTTGAGCAGGAAGTGCCGTCCGCTGATTTTGCCCGAGGTCATAGCGGCGAAGTCGGCTGCGGTTTCGGGGGCGGTTTGCCAGACGGGATTGACGAGGCCTGCCTGCGCCGCCCACTGCCAGTACATGCCGATATGGGTGGCGGCGTTTTCGGGCGGAAGCTGGTCGGGATAGTCTTCATCGAGATGGAAACGGATATTGTCGTACATGGACGGTGTTCGTTGGGGGAAAGGGGGTATTGTAGCGGAAAATAATGAATTAGGCCGTCTGAAAGAGGGTGTTTCAGACGGCCTTAAGGGAATTTAACCTTTAAATACGGGAACAAGTTCCATTTGGCTCAGTATTTGGGCGGCGATGTTGATGATGCCGAAGAGGAAGACCCAAACCATCAGCCAGAATCTGCCGTAAACTTTGTAGTTTTTGCCTACGCCGAATTTATGGCGCGAGCGGTAGAGCAGCATGGCGGGGATGATGCCTGTCCAGATGGTTGCGGCCAAGCCGACGTAGCCGATGGCGGTAACGAAGCCGGTAGGGAAGAGCAGGCAGGAAATCAAAGGTGGCAGGAAGGTCAGCGCGGCGGTTTTGGTACGGCCGGAAATGCTGTCGTTCCATTTGAAGATGTCGGCGATGTAGTCGAACAGGCCGAGCGTTACGCCGAGGAAGGACGTTGCGATCGCCATGTAGGAGAACAGGGTCAACACTTTGTCCATATTGCCGGTTTGGGCGAACTTGGACAGCGTTTCGATCAGGACGGAAACTTGACCCTCAGCGGCGATAACGGGGGCGAACTCGCTGCGCGGCAGGTTGCCTTGGATGGCGATTTGCCAGAGGATGTAAATCACAAGCGCAATCAGCGTTCCTGCCCACAGGGATTTGGCTACTTTGGGCGCGTCGCCTTTAAAGTATTTGAGCAGGCTGGAGACGTTGCCGTGGAAACCGAATGACGCAAGGCAGACGGGCAGGGCAGTGGCGGCATACATCCAGTAGCTGGTGCCGGCCGGGGCTTGGGTATCAAACAAAACAGGCATTTTGGCATCGGCAATCAGGCCGCCGGTTGCCCAGATGAAGGTGAGTACCATGCCGCCGATGAGGATGCTGGTGAAGCGGTCAACCAAGCGAGCGGATGCCCAAACGCAAAAGGCGAGAATGCCGAAGAAGACGAGTTGGCCGACGGAGAGCGAAATTTCGCCGCCTACCGCGCTGCCGATGCCTTTGGCGGTCAGGTCGCCGCCGACGAAGATGTAGGCGTAGGTGAGCAGGTATAAAACGAAAGCGACGGCAACGCCGTTGATGACGTTCCAAGTCGGGCCGAGCAGGTCTTTAACCATGGTGTCGAAGCTGGCGCCGTGCGGATAATGGGTGTTAACTTCCAAAATCATCAGGCCGCTGGAGAGCATGGAAAACCAGGTGTACAGCAACACGGCCAGCGAGCCGGTAAACCATACGCCGGACGTGGCGGTCGGGTTGGCAAGCATGCCTGCGCCGATAACCGTACCGGCGATAATCATCGCTCCGCCGAATAGGGATGGGGTTTTGGTTGACATTGTTTATCTTTCTTCTAGAAATGCGTGGCTGCCATTATGCCGTAAAGTGTAAGAAAAGGTAAAGCAAAGGCCGTCTGAAAACCCGATTGTTGTTTTCAGACGGCCTTTGATGTGTATAAATGCAACTGATTAAATCAATTTTCGCAGTTTCAATTCGTTTTTCAGATACGCGTAATAAACCGGCGCGACGATGATGCCGCCGATGCCGAAAATGCGTTCAAAGACGACCATCGCCACCAGCAATTCCCATGCGCTGGATTCGATTTCCGAGCCGATGATTTTGGCGTTGAGGAAGTATTCAAGTTTATGGATGACAACGAGGAAAACCAACGAGGCGAGGGCGACGTAAAGCGATGCGCCGAGGCTCAAAATAATGATGATGGTGTTGGAAATCAGGTTGCCCGCCACCGGAATCAGGCCGACGATAAAGGCGACGATCAGGACGGTCATTTTAAACGGCAGGTCAACGCCGAACAGCGGCAAAACCAAGTAAAGGTACAGGCCGGTCAGGAAGGTGTCGATCAGCGAGATTTTGACTTGGGCGAGGAACACGCGTTCAAAGCTGGTTTCAAAATTGACGATGCGGTGCACCAATTCGGCTTTAAACTGCGGCATTTTGTGGCGGTTTTTGCGCATTTTCAGGCGGTGGAAACTGAGCATGGCGCCGATGATGATGCCGATGAGGATGTACACGAAGGACGTGATGCTGTTTTTACTGATGCGGGTCAGCGCGGCGCGGTATTCTTCAATCAGCTTGATTACCGAGGCTTTGATTTCGGCCATATTGTTGGGCAGCATATTGAGAATGGCCGCAGGCAGGTCTTGGCTGTTTTTGGTGTCTTCCAAAATCGCCGCCAGCTTGGACAACATAAAGCCGACATGGCCGCCGTGTATCAGGTGGTAAATGCCTAAAGACATCATTGTGATGATGCTGAACACGATGGCCAGCGTCAGCGTGGTGGAAATCAGGTTGATATTGTGCGCATTGAGCGATTTATGCAGCCGCGTGTTGCGCGGCAAAACACGGCGGCGGAGCTTGAGGATGACGCCGTTGGTGCGCGTAATAAAGATATAGGTCAGGATAACCGACAGCAGCAGCGGCAGCAAATGGTAGTGCAAGACAATCAGCAAAGCCAAGCCCATCAGGATATAGGAAGCGTTGCGGAAAGTCGGGTTGTCGGTGTGGGAAGAGAGTAAGGACATGTGAAGCCAATAAGGTAAAAAGCAAAAAAACAGGTCAGGCCGTCTGAAAAACCATGTTCAGACGGCCTAACTTAATGACAGCGATTAATCGTGCAATGAGGCCGCGTGTACCGTGTTTTCCAATAAAGTGGCAATCGTCATCGGGCCGACGCCACCGGGAACGGGCGTAATCATGGAGGCGCGTTCTTTGGCAACGTCAAACTCCACGTCGCCGCACAGGCTGCCGTCGTCTAAGCGGTTGATGCCCACATCGATAACGACGGCGCCGGGTTTGACCCATTCGCCCTTAACAAAATTCGGAATGCCCACGCCGACCACCAAAATATCGGCGGCGGCAACTTCATCGGCAAGGTTTTGCGTGGCGCTGTGGCAGATGGTTACCGTCGCGCGGGACAGCAGTAATTCCAACGCCTGCGGACGGCCGACAATATTGGACGCGCCGACGACGACCGCTTTTTTGCCTTTCGGGTCGATGCCGTAGGCTTCCAACAAAGTCATCACGCCTTTGGGTGTGCAAGGGCGCATCAGCGGCATTTTGACGACCAGGCGGCCGACGTTGTAAGGGTGGAAACCGTCCACATCTTTATGCGGCTCGATACGCTCCAAAACCGCTTGGCTGTCGATATGTGCCGGCAGCGGCAGTTGCACCAAAATACCGTCGACGGCAGGGTCGCCGTTCAATTCGTCCACCAGTTTCAGCAAATTGTCTTGCGTGGTTTCAGACGGCAGCTCATAAGAGAGCGATTCGATGCCGCTTTTTTGGCAGGCCAGTTTTTTATTGCGTACATAAACCGCGCTGGCAGGGTCGTCGCCAACCAATACCACCGCCAAGCAAGGCGTGTGCAAACCTTTTTCCTGACGCGCTTTTACCGCCTGCGCAACCGCCTCGATGCGTTGCTGGGAGATTTTTTTTCCGTCTATAAGTTGTGCAGCCATGATTTTTCCTCCTCAATAGGGATAAATATTGCGTTTAAATTATCGCATTTTTCAGACGACCTGACACAAAAGAGTGGCCCTGATTGTGAAGTATAAAAATAAATAACGATTAAAAATAATAAGATAATCAAAAAATGAAAAAATAAAGCAAAGTAGGTGTTGACCGGGTTTAAAAGGGTCTGTATAGTTCAGGTCTTCAGTCGGGGCGTAGCGCAGCCCGGTTAGCGCATCTGCTTTGGGAGCAGAGGGTCGTGAGTTCGAATCCCACCGCCCCGACCACAAAATTCTTAGCACGAATCGGCATGAGCGCCCGTAGCTCAACCGGATAGAGCACCGACCTTCTAAGTCGGGGGTTACAGGTTCGATTCCTGTCGGGCGTGCCAATTTTTACGGTGGCTGTAGCTCAGTTGGTAGAGCCCTGGATTGTGATTCCAGTTGTCGTGGGTTCGAGCCCCATCAGCCACCCCAGATGAAAGCCTGCATATTGTATGCAGGCTTTTTTCCGTTTATACCCGAATTTTACTTCAGATTTAATTGGGTTTCAAAAAAGTATTTATCAAACCGTTTCATCATGGCATCGGCAAAAATGGCGTTTGCTGTGTTATCAAATATCAATGAATACGCAGTCAAGCACAAATATTATACCGTTCGGTATCTTTTTATGGCGTTTCGCCGTTATCCTTTATAATACCCCGATTATTTTCTGTTTCATTCCCAAAGGAACCGCATCATGTCCGAATGGTCAGCTCCAGAATTTGAATCCAAAATCTGTCCGCCCGAAAAGCTGGCGGAGCGTTTGGCGGCATTGCCCCGTCCGCTGGTGTTTACCAATGGCTGTTTCGATATTCTCCATAGGGGCCATGTAACGTATCTGGCGCAGGCGCGATCGGCCGGTGCGGCTTTGGTATTGGCGTTGAATACCGATGCTTCGGTGCGCCGTCAGGGCAAAGGGAACGACCGTCCGATTAATCCTTTGGAAAACCGTGCGGCAGTGGCAGCGGCATTGGCGAGCGTGGATTTGGTTACATGGTTTGATGACGATACGCCTGCCGCGCTGATTGAAATGGTCAAACCCGATGTGTTGATTAAAGGCGGCGACTGGCCTGTGGATAAGATTGTCGGTGCGGCCGAGACGTTTGCACGCGGCGGCAAAGTATTTTCGATTCCGTTTTTACACCAGACTTCGACCACCAAAACATTAGCGAAAATCCGCGAAGCCGGAGGAGGCGAATGACGGATTTGAACAGCCGCCATTGGGCCTTGCTCGCCGCGCTTTCAGACGGCCTGCCGCAACACGTTTCTCAGTTGGCGCGTGTGGTCGGGATGAAGCCGCAACAATTAAACGGATTCTGGCAGCAGATGCCGGGCCATATCCGCGGTTTACTGCGCCAGCATGACGGGCAATGGCGCTTGGTGCGTCCTTTGGCTGTGTTTGCCGAGGAGTCTCTGCAACAAATGGCCGGAAAACAGGGTTTTCGTGCGCAGTTGAAACACGAATGTTCGTCCAGCAACGATGAAATCATGGCATTGGCGCGTCAGTCGGCAGATTTGGCGCATAAGGCATTGTGCGTGGCGCATTTCCAAACCAAAGGACGCGGACGGCAAGGGAGAAGCTGGGTCAACCGACAGGGCGAATGTCTGATGTTCAGCTTGGGCTGGGCGTTTGACAAGCCGCAGTATGAGCTGGGTTCGCTGGCGTTGGTGGTGGCATTGGCCTGCCGCCGTGCGCTTGCCGATATCGGTTTGGACGTAAATATCAAGTGGCCGAACGATTTGGTCGTGGCCAACGAGAAATTGGCCGGTATTTTGATTGAAACGGCGCGGGTCGAGAATAAAACCGTCGCTGTTATCGGCATCGGCATTAATTTTGTATTGCCGAAAGAAGTTGAAAACGCCACTTCCGTGCAGGCCTTGTTTCAGACGGCCTCTAAGCAGGGCGTAAGTGTCAAAACTTTATTAAATGCAGTGTTGGCGCAACTCGATGCGCTGTTGAACGAATACGCGCAAAACGGATTTGCGTCATGTATCGGCGAATACAATGCCGCCAACCGTGACACAGGCAGGCCTGTGTTGCTGCTTCAGGAAGGATGCGTTGTACACGAAGGCGTAGTTAAAGGCGTGGATGCGCAAGGCGCGTTGCGTTTGTTGACCGACAATGGCGAGAAAACCATTGTCAGCGGCGAGATCAGCTTGCGCCCGGATAACCGCCCGGCACAACCTGCCGTCGCCAAGCCGGAACGCTTTTTGCTGCTGGACGGCGGCAACAGTCAGTTGAAATGGGCGTGGGTGGAGAACGGCACATTTTCCGAAGTCGGCCGCGCACCGTATCGTGATTTGACCCAGCTGGGTGAAGAATGGCTGCAATTTGCCGATGAAGATGTGAAGATTGTCGGTTGCGCCGTGTGCGGTTCGGTAAAAAAAGCGATGGTGGAAGAACAATTAACCCGTCCGGTCGAATGGCTGTCTTCCATGCCGCAGGCTTTGGGTATCCGCAACCATTACCGCCGCCCTGAAGAGCATGGTTCCGACCGTTGGTTTAATGCGCTGGGCAGCCGCCGCTTTACGCAAAACGCCTGCGTCGTCGTCAGCTGCGGTACCGCCGTAACCACCGACGCGCTGACGGAAGACAATCATTATCTCGGCGGCACCATCATGCCCGGTTTCCACTTAATGAAAGAGGCGATGGCGCTCAAAACCGCCAACCTCAACCGCCCTATCGGCAAGGTATATCCGTTCCCAACCACAACGCCGAATGCCATTGCCAGTGGCATGATGGATGCCGTTTGCGGCGCGTTGATGATTATGCATGGCCGTCTGAAAGACAAAACGGGCGAGGGCAAACCGGTCGATATTATTATCACGGGCGGCGGCGCTGCCAGGGTCGTGCAGGCGCTGCCGGAGTCATTCGTTCATGACAATCAAGTGAAAATCGTCGATAATCTCGTGATTCACGGGCTCTTGCATTGGATTGCCCATCGCAACGGACAATAAAAAGGAAAGCGCATCATGAAATGGCTGTTTGCGGTCTTGGTCGCACTCAACATCATTGTTTTTGGCAGCATGGTTGCCTATCGGACACAACATAAAACCGCCAAACTCGAATCTGCTTTGGAAGGCGGCACGCACGAATTATTGCGCCCGTCTTCTTTGGACGCGCCTAAAGCCGAGCCTCAGCAGGCATCGCAACCCGATTGGGTGGCGGATGAATCAGACGGCCTGATTATGGCAGAACCTGAATCCGAAGAAGCGGAAGCCTTGCGTAAAAAGCAAGAAGCGCAGCAGTTGAAAGAGAAAAAAGAAAAAATGCGCCGCGAGAAAGAAGCGCAAGAACGCCGCGCCGCCGAAGAAGAGATGGACGCGGCCGGCGTGGAACGCTTGTGTACCAGCAGCGCCACCGTGGTGATGGATGAAGACGATTACCACCGCATCAAAGGCTTGTTGGGCAAATGGCCTCATGCAGCCAGCCGTAGTATCGAAAAACGCAACGGCGCATCCGGTGGCGAAACTTCTTCCAAAACCTTCCGCGTGGTCTTGCCTGCCGACGGCGACACTTCCGCCCAGCTTGATGCATTGGGCAGCCGCGGCTTTAGCGGCAGCATCCACAACGGCGAAATCAGCATTGACGTAACACGCAGCCGCTCTTCCGCCCAAGTTTTGATTTCACGCTTGTCCAGCGCAGGTTTCGGCGGTGCGCGCATTGTTGAGCAGGAAGACAGAAGCGCACCCGATACCGGTTTGAGCGTAGCGCGCATGACCGTGGTCTTTATGGCGGTTGATGAGCGCGATGCCCAAGACATCAGAAACATTGTCGGCCGTTATGGCAAGTTGAACATGAAAACCTGCCGATAATCAGGTCTATTCGGTTTCAGATGGCCTGATAAGCAGCCGGCAAAGCCTGATAAACCGAACGCCAAAAAACACGAAACCCACTGTATCGGCAGTGGGTTTCATGTTTTTCGGTTTTGAGTATCTGATATAAAGGGGAACAGGTATGTTTCGTATATGCGCACTCCGAGTATCAAGAGATAATGGGGAAGAGGGGGATAAAATCTGTCGTTTAATGGCTCGGATTAGGACGTCTTCCGAGTGGTTTTGATTATACGCTAATAATAACTATTATCAATAGCAAAATTAAAAAAATAAGGGATTTTTCTATAATAGATTGTTTTGTATGGAAATTAAGTTTCGGTATTGGCTTTGCTATGATTGAAAAGGCCGTCTGAATAAAGACGGCCTTTTGTCTATTAGAATTTAGGCATTGAGCAGCCTTCGGGGGTAATAATTCTGCATTGTAAAGCTCCACGTTTTTGACATTTTTTTAATGCCTCCGCTTCAGCCATACCCGGGGGGGTTACGCCAAAAAAAGCTGAACCATCTTTTCCTTGAGCAACAGCGATACAGCCATTGCGAACCCAGGCTCTAACTTTACACGGTTTATTTGTTCCACCTTCTTCACAGGTTTTAATGGCTAGTTTTTTTGCAGCATCAAGTGAATCCATCTCAAGTGCTCCACCTGATATACCTGTTTTAGGATTGATTGCCCATGCACCATATTTTGAAGGGACATCGATATTAACAATTTCCGTAGGTTGATTTCGTTGATACTGACGAGACGACGTACAGTTGGGATTATAGCCATACTGACACAGTGCCGGATTGTTTTGTAATGCTCCTCTGGTTGCGGGGTCAGCAGCATAAATATTAAGGCTTGTTAGTCCTAGCAATACAACAAGTAATTTTTTCATTTTAATTCCAATCTATTTATTATTTGAATCTTTATCAGCCTGCCGCTGCATCAATCATAGGATGATTTGTTATCTTCATTACGCGGCTGACGTTGAAATAGGGTAAGGCAAACATTTCAACCCTATATTCCTATATTTCAGACGGCCTTTTGATTTGTTTCAATCACTCATAAACCCAAGCAATCAACATATCCAAAGCCATATAAAATACCGTATAATCAAGGCCAAATTAACTTTGCCTGCTTGTCGGGCCGTCTGAAAAATTATGCAACGAACCTACGCCGCCGTACAGCGAGATTTGCTCGAAGCCAACCATATTTCTCCCGATTTGCTCGCCCAAAGCCTGAGCATTATCGGCGCCAACCATGTCGATTATGCCGACATCTATTGTCAGCGCACTGCTTATGAAAGTTGGCATTTGGAAGAAGGCATCGTCAAATCGGGCAGCTTCCAAATCGATCAGGGTGTGGGCGTGCGTGCTGTTTCGGGCGATAAGACTGCTTTTGCCTATGCCGACAGCCTGTGTATCGATTCAATCAACCGCTCTGCCAAAGCAGTTCGCGTGATTGGTGCGGCCGGTGGCGAGGCCAGCGTCAAAGTGCCGACACCTGCTTACGGCAAGCCTGTCCACATGGCGATTGACCCTATTGCCAGCCTTGATTCCGCCGCCAAAGTCGCGCTGTTGAACAAAGTCGAAACGCTGGCCAAAGCCGCTGATCCGCGTATCGTGCAAGTGATGGCCGGTTTGACCTGCGAATACGACATGGTGTACATCGCCCGTCTGGACGGTAAACACGCTGCCGACATCCGCCCGATGGTGCGCATGAACGTTACCGTCATTGCCAAGCAGGGCGAGCGTCGCGAGCAGGGCAGCGCGGGCGGCGGCGGACGTTATGATTTGGCGTATTTCGATGAAAACTTGGTGCATCGGTTTGTCGATGCCGCCGTCAAACAAGCCCTGACCAATCTCGAATCCCGTCCTGCGCCTGCCGGAGAGATGACCGTCGTTTTGGGCAACGGCTGGCCGGGTGTGTTGCTGCACGAAGCGGTCGGACATGGTTTGGAAGGCGATTTTAACCGCAAAGAAACCAGCGTTTTCTCCGGCCGAATCGGCGAGCGCGTGGCTGCCAAAGGCGTTACCGTTGTGGATCAGGGCGATATTGCCGACAGACGCGGTTCGCTCAATATCGACGACGAAGGCAACGAAACCCGCCGTACGGTATTGATTGAAGACGGTATTTTGGTCGGCTATATGCAGGACGAAACCAACGCCCGCTTGATGGGTATGCAATCGACCGGCAACGGCCGCCGCGAAAGTTACGCTTCTGCGCCCATGCCGCGCATGACCAATACCTTTATGGAAAACGGCGGCTATGAGCCGGAGGAAATCATCGCGTCCATCGACAAGGGCATTTACGCTGTCAACTTCGGCGGTGGACAAGTGGACATTACCAGCGGTAAGTTTGTGTTCAGCGCATCCGAAGCGTGGTGGGTGGAAGGCGGCAAGCTGCAATATCCTGTCAAAGGCGCGACCATCATCGGCAACGGTCCCGAAGTGCTGAAACACGTTTCCATGATAGGCAACGACACTGCGCTCGACAGCGGCATCGGTGTCTGCGGCAAAGAAGGGCAGAGCGTTCCTGTTGGCGTCGGACAACCGACACTGAGGATTGATGCCGGACTGACCGTCGGCGGTAGCGAAATTTAAACGGCAGGCCGTCTGAAAGATTTTCAGACGGCCTTTTGCATTAGGATAAAACCATGCAGGAACAGAATCGGAAATCAAGTTTTCCCATAGTGATGTTGCTGGTGTCGGTTGCCCTGTGGATAGCGTCTTTGTCTAATGTTGCATTTTATTTGGGCAATCATGAAAGCATGAAGGGTTTGACCGTTTTGATTTTGGGGTCGATATTTGCTTCTTTGGATATCAGATATTGTGCGGCCTATGCCAATTATGTTTGGTTGGCGGCCATTGTTTTGCTGGCGTTGCGGAAGAAGGTCGTGCCTGTCCATGCGGCACTTTGGGGCTTGGCGCTGGTGGCTTTCAGTGTGAAAGCCGTACACGTTGATGAAGCTGGGAATACATCGGATATCGTGCGCTACGGCGCGGGATTTTATTTGTGGTATGCCGCATTTGCAGTTGCCACCATCGGCACGTTTGCCGGAAAGAATAAGGAAAGAAAAGCCACAGTGATGGCAGATGGGACGAGAAATGATGCTTGATGAATGGTTGCGCCAATCGGCACTACCCAAAAACGAAGCGCGGATGTTGTTGCAATATGCGCTGGGTTACACGCGCGCGCAGCTGGTGACACGCGGTACGGACGATTTGGCGGAATCTGCCCTGCAAACCTTGGAGACTTTGGCTCAACGCCGTCTGAAAGGCGAGCCGATGGCCTATCTGTTGGGCGAACGCGAGTTTTACGGACGACGTTTTGCCGTCAATCCCCATGTGCTGATTCCCCGTCCTGAAACCGAGCATTTGGTGGAAGCCGTGCTCAAACGCTTGCCGCCGCAAGGCCGCGTGTGGGATTTGGGGACGGGCAGCGGCGCCATTGCCGTGACCGTCGCGCTTGAACGCGTTGATGCCGATGTTCGCGCATCCGACATCAGCGTCGGTGCTTTGGATACTGCCCGTCAAAATGCGGCCGAATTGGACGCAAAAGTGGAGTTTGCACAGGGTTCGTGGTTTGATACCGACAGGCCGTCTGAAGGCGGATACGATGTGATTGTTTCCAATCCGCCGTATATCGAGAACGGCGATGAACATTTGTCGCAAGGCGATTTGAGGTTTGAACCGCAAAATGCGCTGACCGACTTTTCAGACGGCCTCAGCCATATTCGCCACATTACCCAAGAAGCCCCCAAATACCTGAAAGCCAACGGCTGGCTGCTGTTTGAACACGGCTATGACCAAGGCGAAGCAGTGCGGAACATTATGCTGGAGAACGGTTTTGCAGAAGTGGCAACCGAACAGGATTTGGCTGGATTGGACAGGGTAACGCTGGGGCGTTTGCCTGCTTAGTGGGCATGGTTTGTCGGAATATAAAAAAGGGCGTGTCAATCACGCCCTTTTGGTTTTTTGGTTTAGCTGTTCAGACGGCCTGGTTTAACGCCAAGCAGCGACAAACTCCGCCCAGTGTTGTTTTTCTTCGGCTTGTGCGGCCAGATAATGTTTGATGCGTTTGATTTCGACTTCGTATTCGTCGGCATCGAGCGCGCCGCTCATCATGCGAAAGCGCATATACATCAGGTAGGTATTGGCGGCATCGGTTTCGCAATAGTCGCGGATGTCTTTCAGACGGCCTGCATGATAAGCGTCCCAAACCTTGCTGCCGTCCATGCCCAGTTTGCCGGGGAAGCCGCAGAGTTTGGCCATATCGTCCAAAGGCACGCTGGCACGCGGTTGGTAGAGGGCGAGCAAATCCATCAGGTCGCAATGGCGGGTGTGGTAGCGGCTGATGTAGTTGTTCCACTTAAAGTCGCGGCTGTCGCCAAAATCGCCGTCGCCCATGTCCCAATAGCGGGCGGCGCTGATGCCGTGTATCAGGGCGCGATAGTGGAGGACGGGCAGGTCGAAACCGCCGCCGTTCCAGCTGACGAGTTGCGGCGTATAGTTTTCGATGACCTCGAAGAACTTGGCAATCATGACTTCTTCGCTGTCTTCGGGATCGCCGATGGTACTGACGCGGATTTTGTCTTGCCCCCAGCGCATACAGCAGGAGATGGCGACGACTTGGTGCAGATGGTGTTGCATAAAGTCACTACCGGTTTTGGCACGGCGTTGCTGTTGGGCAAACAGGACGACTTCGTTGTCGGGTAAATCGGCAGGCAAATCGTAAAGCAGGCGGATGCCGTTTACGTCGGGAATGGTTTCGATGTCGAAGGCGAGTATCGGAGTCATGGCGTGATCGGGTTGGATAAGGGATGATGCCATTGTGGCATGACGGCGCAGATAAAAAAAGAGGCAATCCCCCACAGGATTGCCCCAATACCTCAAATCAGAGATTTACGCTTCACAAACAATACAGGCTTTCACCTGCGGCTTTACAGATGCAGCTCAACTCTGCATCTGTAAACTTTCATTTCGGGCATTGCACCGAAATCCTCTAAAAATACCGCAATTTCTTGCAATATCAGAAAACTGCTTACAAAAGTATCTAAAACCAGCGAGGCCGTCTGAACGTTTTGTAATTTGATGTAGTGAAATTTACGCGAATTTTTACAGTTTGCCAAGTATTTTTTTCTGAAGGCTAGTTTCGGTATAAATTTCAGGTATTGTCATATTTTTGCAATTATATTTCATAATTGTTTTAAATTTAGATATTTATTTTGTTTTTTTAAATTTTAATTTAATTTTATTTCATATTTTGAATGATTGAAATGTATTTTTTTAGATGGGCTATTTTTTAATATATTGTTTTTAAAAGAAATTAAATTTAATATGTAAATGAAAAAAGTGTATTGGGCCTGATGTTTTTCATTTGAGAAAAAATATAGGGTTGTTTGAAAGTTTCAATCACGATGAAAAAAGTTGTTTTTAAAGCATTTAAAGCGGAATATTATTTGATTGTTTAAAATCAAAAATGAGTTTCGGTTTGATTCAATTAAAATGAAAAAGCGGCGAAAGAAGGATTTCGCCGCTTTTTGCATATTTAAATTGTAATTCGATGTAGTCAATAAAAGCTGTTTTCACCTTTGGGACGGGTTTTGAAGCGTTTGTGCAGCCAGAAATATTGTTCGGGATGCTCGCGTACCCGCTCTTCGATGAAGTCGTTCATGCGCTGGGTGTCGGCTTCGACATTTTCGGTCGGGAAATTGTCCCAAGCCGGATAGAAGCGCAGGGTTACAGTATTGTCGGCTTTACGCGTGGGGATGGCGGGAATGATTTTGGCTTTGGTCATGCCGGCGATACGGCTGAGGCCGGTAATCGTGGCCGTCTGAATGCCGAAGAAATTGACGAAAATGGAATCGTTGCGGCCGAAGTCTTGGTCGGGCAGATAAAGAAAGGGCGCATCGCTTTTGCGCAGGTGTTTGATGATGGCGCGCAGGCCTTCTGTGCGGCCGATCAGGAAAACATTGTTGTAGCGGTGGCGGCCTTTCAGGATTTGCTCGTCCAGGGCTTTGTTTTTTTGGTGCGAATACATGCTGGTCAGCGGCACATCCTGATTGAGCGTGTAAACCGCCATTTCAAATGCGGTAAAGTGCGGATAGAGGATGATGACTTTTTCGCCGGCGGCGAGGGCTTCGTCAAGATGGTGTTTGTCTTGATAGCGTACCAACGAGCGCAGCTTGTCCGCAGGCGCGTACCAGTAGAGGCCGTATTCGAGCATCAGCTTTGCCATGTGTTGGAAATGGCGTTTGAGCAGGGCAGTGCGCTGGCTGTCGTTCAGCTCGGGAAAGCATTTTTTGAGGTTGACCTCACCGACTTTGCGGCGCGGTTTGACCGCGTAATAAGCGAGAATGCCGATCGCGTCGGCAATCTTGTGCAACACGCAAAAAGGCAGCAGGCGGATGAGGTAGAGAAAAAGGAAGGCGGCTTTCATGAAGGCTCGCTGTATGTGGGCAAAGGGTTATTATAACCGAAAGGCCGTCTGAAAACGGGCTGGAACACTATTTCAGACGGCCTGAATGTCGGCTTACCATTGGAAGCGGCCGCGCTTGACCTGTAGGCCTTCAGGGTTGAGTTGCGAAGCCAATCCGTGATTGCGCAGGGCGTGGGTAAGGGCGACGGCGAGTCCGTCGGCGGCATCGGCTTGCGGCGTGCCTGAAAGTGCAAGCATTTGGACCACCATATGCTGCACCTGCTCTTTGGCGGCCTTGCCCTTGCCGACCACAGCCTGCTTGACCTGAAGTGCGGTGTATTCAAACACGGGCAAGTCGTGCATGACCAAAGCGGCAATCGCGGCACCGCGCGCCTGACCGAGCATTAATGTCGCGGCCGGGTTGACGTTGACGAACACTTGTTCGATGGCTGCCTGATGCGGCTGATAGTGGCGGATGATTTCGTCAATATGGCGGACAATCACGGCGATGCGTTCGGAAAGCGACGCGCCGGTCGGCGTTTTGATACAGCCGGAAGCAACATAATGATGCTCGCGGCCGTGGACATCAATCACGCCGAAGCCGGTCACGCGGCTGCCGGGGTCGATGCCGAGAATGCGTGTAGGTTGGAACTGGGACATAGTGCGTGTTTAAAGTAATCGGTGTTTCAGGGCAGGCAGGCGCGTGCGCACGCTTTGCAGGCGCGCGGTATCCAAATCGGCACAAATCACGCCTTCGCCTTCCGGCAACGTCGCCAACACATCGCCCCAAGGGTCGATAATCATACTGTGGCCGAATGTGCGGCGGCCGCTTTCATGCAGTCCGCCTTGTGCCGACGCGATGACGTAGCATTGGTTTTCCACCGCGCGGGCGCGCAGCAGCAATTCCCAATGCGCCTTGCCGGTCGTGTAGGTAAACGCGGCAGGCAACAGCAAAACATCAAACGGCTGCTGGGCGCGGAAAAGCTCAGGAAAGCGCAAATCGTAGCAGACGCCGGCCGCCAGCGGAACATCGTCCACGCTTAAATTCGGCACATCGCTTCCCGCCAGTATCGTATCGGCTTCAGCGTAGCGTTCGCCCAAACCGGAAAAGCCGAAAAGGTGCATTTTGTGGTAAAGCCCGATTCGATTGCCGTCGCGGTCATACACCAGCATCGTGTTCATCACCTTGCCAGCGTCTGGGCTTTGCAGCGGAACCGTACCGCCAAACAACACCACGCCGCATTCCCTTGCCGTTTCGCTTAAGGCCGTCTGAAAACGGGTGTGGCAGGTTTCGCCAACTCGTTCATCGTCCAAAGGCTCGGCAAATGCCAGCTTGTCCGTATCGTTTTTGCCCATCAGCGGCCAATATTCGGGCAGCAACACCCAATCCGCCCCTTGTTCGGCCGCCTCACGGACAAGGCGCTTCATGGTGACAATATTGGTTTCTGGGTCGGTGGACGACACCATTTGCACAGCGGCGGCGCGTAAAGAGCGCATCATCAAAACTCCTGTCAGATTTTGCAAGAATTGTAACTTGTTTATGCACAAGGCCGATACAATCGTCACACAATTCCTCTCCAAAAAAGGATAAACCATGAACTTGAAACTTCTCCTCACTGCCGCACTTTCCACCGCCGCACTTGCCGCACATGCCGACGTACAGCTTTACGGCAGCATCAAAAGCGGCATCGAAACCTCGCAAACCCGTTTCAGCGGTCAAACATACAGCCGAACCGCCGTTGCCGACCAAGGCAGCCACATCGGTTTGCGCGGCTCGCATCCGATTGGCGGCGGAACGAATTTTATTTGGGAAGTCGAACAAGACACGCCGGTCGGCAAAAGCGGCTCCATCCGCCAAGACTGGCGCGAACGTCGCGACAATTTTGGCCGTTGAAGGAAAGGTTGAATAGTAAAGGCCGTCTGAAAAATCAGGATAACTGGTTTTCAGACTGCCTTTGTTCTTATAATAGCGGTTTATTGTTTCCACACACTCAGCAACGGAGTTTCCATGCAGTTTTCAGCATTCGGCGAAAAATTCACACAACACAGCGGTATTTTGCAGTTGATGGACGATTTGGGCGACGCGCTCAAAAGTGACAAGCCTGTCAATATGCTTGGCGGTGGCAATCCGGCGAAGATTGCTGAAGTCAATGCGGTGTTCGCCGATGTGTTTTCCAAGCTGGCAGCGGAACACGCTGTTGAGAATATCGGCAATTATTCCAATCCGCAGGGCGATGCGGCGCTGATTGCGGCTTTGACGGAGTTTCTCAACCGCGAATACGGCTGGAATCTGACGGCGGACAATATCGCGCTGACCAATGGTTCGCAAAACGCGTTTTTCTATTTGTTCAACCTGTTTGGCGGCAAATTCAATCTTTCAGACGGCCAAACGGCTGAGAAAGCCATTTTGTTGCCGCTTGCGCCTGAATATATCGGTTATGCCGACGTGCATGTCGAAGGGCAGCATTTTATTTCGGTAAAACCGAAAATCGAAAATGTCGAACACGAAGGCGAAGCGGGATTTTTCAAATACCGCGTGGACTTTGACGCGCTGGATAGCCTGCCTGAATTGAAAGAGGGCAAAATCGGTGCGATTTGCTGTTCACGCCCGACCAACCCGACCGGCAATGTGTTGACCGACGGCGAGATGGCGCGTTTGGACGCGTTGGCGCAGGAACACGGGATTCCGCTGATTATCGACAACGCCTACGGAATGCCGTTCCCGAATATTATTTACAGCGATGTGACGCTCAACTGGCACGAAAACATCATCCTCTGCTTCAGCCTTTCTAAAATCGGCCTGCCCGGCGTGCGTACCGGCATTATTGTCGCCGCGCCGGAAGTGGTCAAAGCCGTCAGCAGTTTGAATGCGATTGTGAATTTGTCGCCAACCCGTTTTGGCGCGGCGATTGCGGCTCCGCTGTTAAACGACGGCCGTCTGAAACAGCTGGCCGATGAAGTGATTCAGCCGTTTTACCGTCAGCAGGCGCAAACGGCGGTTTCCCTGCTCAAACGCGAATTGGGTGCGTATCCGTTGAAAATCCATAAGCCTGAAGGTGCGATTTTCTTATGGCTTTGGTTTGAAAACCTGCCTGTTTCGTCGCAAACCTTGTACGAAATGCTCAAGGCCGAAGGCACGCTGATTATTCCGGGCGAGCATTTCTTTGTCGGCATCGATACGCAAGACTATCCGCACGCGCACGAGTGCATCCGCATGAGCATTGCGCAGGACGCGGAAACTCTGGAAAAAGGCATTGCCGCGATCGGTCGCGTGGTGCGTGGTTTGTACGATAAAAAATAAATGCTTTGAATAGGCAAAGGCCGTCTGAAACATGAGCAATCGGGTTTCAGACGGCCTTTTTGTCGGATTTAGATATGGTGGATAACCAGTTTTTTGCCTTCGTAATCGAGGACGTTGACGTCCATATCGAATAAGGTTTTGATGTTTTCGGCGGTGAAAATATCGTTGGGCTTGCCCTGCATGGCGACTTGGCCGTTTTTCATGGCGACGACGTAATCTGCGTAGGCTGCTGCCTGGTTGATATCGTGCAGGACGACGACGGTGGTGCGTTTGTGTTCGTCGGTCAGCCGGCGCAGGATCTGCATGAGGGAGCGGGCATGATACATGTCGAGGTTGTTCAGCGGTTCGTCCAGCAAAACGTAGTCGGTGCGCTGACAGAACACCATGGCAATCATGGCGCGTTGGCGTTGGCCGCCGGAAAGCTCGGTCAGGTAGCGGTCGGCAAAGTCTTGCAGGTGGAACTCGGCAAGTGCTTCTTCGACGATGGTTTTATCCGTTTCAGACGGCCTGCCTTGGTGGTAGGGATAACGGCCGAACATGAGCAGGTCGCGTACGGTAATGCGGCTCATGATGCTGTTTTCTTGGGTGAGGATGGAGAGCGTGCGGGCAAGTTCGGCGGTGGGGGTGGTTTTGATGTCTTTGCCTGCGTAGCTGATGTCACCGTGTACCAAGGGCTGCAGGCGCGCCATAAAGGAGAGGAGGGTGGACTTGCCTGCGCCGTTCGGGCCGATCAGTGCGGTAATGCCGCCTTCGGGGATGTCGAGGCTGACGTCGTTGAGGATGGGGTTGCTGCCGATGGTGTGGCTGACGTTGCGGATGGTAATCATAGGCGGGTCCGAAAATGGGAAGTTGGGGTTTCAGACGGCCTTTCAGCATGAGGCCGTCTGAATTTTATTCCTGTATGGTGTGGTTAGATTTCGCTGACGGTAACAAATTCGGGATTGTCGGCTTGGTCAATCAGGAAGGCGCGGACGCGTTCTTGCCAAAGCTCGCCGAATTGTTTGAGTTCGTTGGCACTTGCGCTGCCGCTGACGGCTTTGGGCATAATGTCGCGCATTTTCGGTGCAAAGGGTTGAAGCGCGGCGTTGAGGCTGACGGCAACGGTTTTGCCGGTATCGCGGCGGCGGAGCGCGAGTGTGCCGTTGATTTCGTCTGCACCAAAGGACAATAAATGGCGGCGGGCAAAGCGTCCGGCTGGGCCTACGCCGCCAAAGCCGGTTTCGGGTGCTGCGCCGGTAAGGAGTTGGACGACGGAAGCGGTAACGCCGGTTGTACCTTCGTCACGTTCGCCCTGCATAAATGCTTCGATGTCGCCGCGTTGCGGCAGTTCTTCGCCGTAAAGGGCTTTAAGGCCTTTGACCACCATCAGGTAGGCACCGGCGACGGTCGGGCAGGAGTGGCCGCACAGGCGCACGGCATCGGCGTAGTGGTAAGTGAGGATGCCGTTTTCGGCCGCGCCGAGGAAGTCGGCCAATGCGTCTTGGACGGTAATGGTCGGGGCGTCATCGAAGAATGAAGGGAGGCGTTCTTGTGTCATGAGGGTTATCCTTTATGGGTTTGCTTAGGCCGTCTGAAGGTTTCAGACGGCCTGAAACCTTTGCGGCATACTGTTTGCTGCGCTTTGAGCGGCATTTGCATTCAGTATTGCGGCAAAGGTTTCGGACTGAAACTGCGGTGTTATTTTAGGAGTATTTTTTTGTCCTGTATAAATTTTTCCGCCAGTTTTGTCACACCGTGGGTATTGAGGTGGTTGGTGTCAAAATATATCGGCAGGTCGTCTATGGTTTTGTCTGCCGGAATAGGCTCCATGATGTTGACCCAATGCACGGCAGGCCGCTGTTTGACGATGTTTTCTATGGTTTTGTCGGCTTCGGCGGAGCGGGCAATTTCCGCTTTTTTATGCTCGGAAACGTATTGCATATCGATGCCGAGACGCTGTTTCAGGTAGTAATGGCGCAGGGGCAGTTGCGCGCTCATCGGCGTGTCGGCAAAGACGTAAACCTGTTTGCCCTGTTGAATCAGGGTGTCGAGCATTTTGCCGAAATGATCCGTAAAACCGGGCTTGTCGGTATGCAGGAACCAACGTTGCGAGATAAAGACCACCGGATAGTTTTCAACCTTTTGTGCGATAAAGCGGTTGTAAGGGTTGCAGCGTTTGGCACGGCGGTCACTTTGCGGCAGGAGGAAGCCGAAGGCAACGCCGCAACTGTTGGACGAGATAATGTCGGCGGCAAAGCCTTCCTGTTTGCCCACTATATCAATAAAGGGCGTCAGGTGGGCGGCGTGGGAGTCACCCATCAGCAGGACTTTGCTGCTTTGATTTTCCGCGCCGACAGCGCAGTCGGTTTTGGTCAAGGTATCCGCGCAGATTTTACTTTCGTCAACCGTATATAGGTTTGCCTCGTATGCGGCCGGTTTGGCAGTCAGCAGGTAGCCGGCGGCAGGAATCAGCAGAGCGAAATAGGCGGCGATTACCCCGATGAATTTCTTGGTGGTGAAATTCTTTATCCGTCGCACTGGTGTTTCGACAAAGTAATAGGACAAAACGGACAAGCCCGACATCAGTACGACGGCCAATACAATCGCGGACATCGGCAAAGCGTTGTCCATGTAAACATAGCGCATGACGGCCAAGACCACCCAATGCCAGAGATACAGTGAATAGGAAATCAAACCGATAAACACAACGGGCTTGAGGCTCAACAGTTTGGCGGTATTGAAGCCGCTTTGCGTTTGCAGGGTTTTGCCCGAGTAAATCAAGCCGCCAACCGCCGTACAGCACAGCAGCCGTTCGATATTGCCTTCGCCGGGCAACACGCCGTAAGGAAGCAGCAGCATGGCGGCAATAACCGCCATCATCGCCCAGCCGACCAAAGGTGTGCTGAAACGGTCGTTGGTTTGGGAGGGCGGAATAAAGGCAAAAAGCGCGCCGATCAGCAGCTCATATGCGCGCACATAAGGCAGGAAATAAGGGTCCATGCCGAAGGTGGGCAAAAAGACGGACAGCAGGCTCAATACAATCAGCAAAAGGATGAATTGGCGGATGTTGCGCCCTTTGCTGAATCGGAAAAAGGCAATCAGCAAAACCGGAAAAACAAAGTAAAACTGCTCTTCCAGCGATAAAGACCAAATGTGTTGCAAAGGTTTTTCCACCGCATCGGCATCAAAATAACCGCCGCGCCGTGCAAAAAACAGGTTGGCCGAAAACAGCAACGCAAACACTGCCGATTTGACGTATTGGCGCAGGTCAAACGACAAGAAAAAGATTGCGGCGGCCAAACTCGTACACAGCAATACGCAGGAAAAAACAGGCAAAATGCGCTTCGCGCGGCGTTTGTAGAATTCTAAAAACGAAAAACTGCTGTTTTGCATTTCGCGGCTGATGATGGTGGTGATCAGGTAGCCGGACAAAACGAAAAACATATCCACACCGAGGAAACCGCCGGGCAGCCAAGCGGCATCAATGTGGAAAATAATGACAGCCAAGACTGCCAACGCCCGGATGCCGTCCAAGTCGGGACGGTATTTTAATGTCGTACTCATTTTTTGTAATTTTAGTAAATCCAGTGATGTTTACTATGAGTACATGTCAGAAATTTAGTTTCATTTCAAGGATTAAATATTTTGAAAACATGGATTTCAGACGGCCTGAATTTATTTTTGCGAACGTTTGGGCACGTTTAATTTATTTCTTTTTCAACACCAAATATAAAAATACCAATCCGCCTGCAAATTCGACGACCACGCTCAAAACGGCCTGCATGCCGAGGAAGTGTTCGAAGATGGTTTGCCCGCCGACCAACAGGATGCCGCCGACACAAAAAGTCATGGGCAGGCGGACGGAATGTTTCACCGACGGAGAAAAATGGTTGGCCAGCGCTGTAACCAGCAGGCCGAAAAAGCTTACCGGGCCGACAACGGCGGTTGCAGTCGCAACCAGTGCGGCGATCCATAACAGCAGCCATAAGGTATTGCGCGTGTAGTTGATGCCCAAATTGATGGCTTGATTGCGGCCGAGCAGGTAAACATCGAGGCGGTGGCGTTCGCGCCAGATCACGGCGGCGCTGATGAGCAACACGATTGCGCCGATGCCCAACAACTCCGAGTGGACGGTATTGAAGGTGGCAAACATATTCGCCTGCGCGGCGGTAAATTCTTCGGGATCAATCATGCGCGAAAGCAGCGACGACAGGCTGCGGAACAAAATCCCGAAAATTACGCCGATTAAAATCATGCGCGACAAATCGCGTCCGCCCTGTTTGATGAGTGTGTAGAACAGCAGCAGCGAGCCGCCCATCATGACGACCAGTTCAAAGCCGAATTTGCCCGTCAACGGTAGGGAAGCATAGTCCACGCCGCCGAGCGTAAACACCAGCAAGGTCTGCAAAAACACATACAGCGAATCGAAACCCAAAATCGAAGGGGTCAGAATCGGATTGTTGGTCAGCGTTTGGAAGAGTTGCGTGGACACGCCGACTGCATAGGCAACCATCAGCAGTGCGGCAAGCTTGGTCAGGCGCAGGTGCAAGACAAAGTCCCAATCGCCTTTGACGTTGAGCGTCATAAATAGGACGCAGGAAACCAGCAACAGCGCGAAGGCCACCCACAACGGACGGCTGCTTCCTGCCATAAAACCGATATTTTTTTCAGACGGCATGAGCAGGTTTCCTTAATAAAAGCCATAAAAACAAAGCCGTTCCCATTACGCCAAAAACCGTAGAGACCGGAATTTCAAACGGAAACACAATCACGCGTCCGACAATGTCGCACAGCAACACCAAAGACGCGCCCAGCAAGGCCACTGCAGGCAGGCTTTGGCGCAGCTTGTCGCCCATCAGGCGGCTGATGATGTTCGGCACGACTAGGCCGATAAACGGAATATTGCCGACCGTCACGACCACCAAAGACGTAATCAGCGCCACAATAATCAGCCCCGACCACAGAATCGCCGTCCGGTTCAGCCCCAAGTTCACGCTTACCGTTTCGCCCAAACCCAAAATCGTCAGCTGGTCTGCAATCAAATAGGCGAACAAAGCCAAAATCCCCGTTGCCCACAACAATTCATACCGCCCGAGCAACACGCCGGAAAAATCGCCCTGTTGCCACACGCCGAGCATTTGCAGCATTTCGTTTTCATACGCGATAAAGGTGGCCACCGCCTCAATCACCCCACCGAAAATAATCCCGACCAAAGGCACCATCAGTTGCGCGGTCGGCGGCAGGCGGCGGATCAGCAACATAAAGACCAACATCCCGATCAGCGCGGCAACGGCGGCAACCGACATTTTTGCCAGCAGCGGCGCGGCCGGAAGCAGCAGGGTCATCAGTAGCAAACCCAAAGCCGCGCTTTGACTTGCGCCCACCATCGACGGTTCGACAAAACGGTTGTGCATCAAAATCTGCATAATCATACCGGCCACCGCCATCGACGCACCCGTCAGCACAATCGCAAACGTGCGCGGCAGGCGGCTGATGAACATGACCTGCTGGCTGTCGGATAGCGAAAACAGGGCGGACCATTTGAATTCGGCCACGCCGACCGACAGGCTGACGGCAAACAATATCAGCAGCGCCACGCCGTTGATCGCATTTAAAAATGAAGGTTTGTGAAACATAAAATGGTTCGGAAAAAATAAGGCCGTCTGAAAGAAGGGTTAAGGTATTTGGCAAAAAAGGCAGGTTTGCCCATCATAAAAACAGATGCAAACAGGCAAAAATTGTCCATTTGCACCATGTATTTTCAGACGGCCTAAATCCAATGACTTCAGGTCAAGCAGCTTGATCCTGTGCATCATCAAACCCTTCAGGCCGTCTGAAAGAAGCGGGCGGCTATGCCCGCGCCGAATTACTTGGCCGCATTAAACGCATCGCTTACCTGTTTGGAAGCGTTCAGCAATTCTTGTGCGCCGCCGGCCGCCAGATAAGTTTCAGGAACAAGGTAAACCACCTGTCCTTTTTTCCAAGCGGTTGTTTCGGCAACCAGCGGATTGTTCAACACATCTTTTGCCGCCTGGCCTTCTTCGCCGATGGCCGCGCCGCGGTCCAAAACAAACAGCCAATCAGGGTTTTTCTCTTTCAGGTATTCAAAGCTGATAGGCTGGCCGTGGCTGCCTTCTTTAATCGATTCATCAACAGCGGGAACGCCGATGTCTTTATGCAACCAACCGCCCAAACGTGAGGAAGGGCCGAAAGCCGACATCTTACCGCCGTTGACCAATACCACCAAACCCTTGCCTTTGCCTTGCGCAGCAGTTTTCGCCGCTTCAAACGAAGCATCGATTTCCGCTTTCAGCTTGTCCGCTTCGGCCTGTTTGCCGAAGATTTGCGCCAGCGCGTCGATGCGCTCTTTGGAACTTTCTTTCAGATTGGCGGTTTCGGCGGTCATCTCGATGGTTGGCGCGATCTCGTTCAACTTATCAAACGCTTTGGCTGCACGGCTGCCGATGATGATGAGCTGCGGTTTGTAAGCGTTTAAGGCTTCGTAGTCAGGCTCAAACAGCGTGCCGGCAGGTTTCGTGGTTTTGAAATATTCGTCCAAGTAGGGCAGGCGGTTTTTGTCGACGGACAAACCGGTTTTCACGCCCAGTTTGTTTAAAGTGTCGAGCATGCCCAAATCGTAAACGGCGATACGCTCCGGATTTTGCGGCACTTTTGCTTCACCGCGCGCCGTTTTAACGGTCAGGCTTGCACCTTCGGTTTGGGCGGCAGAAGCGGAAGCAGTTTGGGCTTGGTTGGACGCAGAATCTTTCGGTGAACACGCACCCAAAGCGAGGGCGCAGCATACGGCTAAAGCGGTCAAACGTAACATAGGGTTTCTCCGTGGTCGGAAATAAAGTAAATCGAAATGATAACTTGTATCGGATTATAAAGCTAGATGCCGTCTGAAAACTTTTGTTTTCAGACGGCTTTTTCAAGCTGATTGCTTAGAAGCGGTAGTTCACGCTTAGGCGGACATCGCGGCCTGGTTCAGGCAGGGAGTTGGCACCTGCGCGTTGGCTGTGCGGCTTGTAGTTTTTATCAAAGACATTGTTGACGGAGAAGTTGACGTTCAAGTCGTCTTTGCCTGTCGGTTTCCAGTTGGCGAAGATATCGTTGACGCCGTAGCCTGCACGGACGACATTCAGAGCCACATCAGAGCCGCGCGAGGTTGGGGCGTAGCCTGCATTTTGGACATAACGTCCGCGCCAGCCGATTTCTAGATTCGGATTGTCGAATTGGTAAGACAGACCTGTTGTCCATGTGCGTCCCATCGGGATGGCGGTCGTTACTTTGTCGGCGGTATCGCCGTTCAGCTTCGGTTTGCTGTAGGCTACGCCTGCACGTGCGGTCAGACCTTTCCAGCGGTAGGCTGCGTTCAGTTCGTAACCTGTGTTTTTCAGCTTGCCGCCGTTATACCAGACGTTGTTTCGTCCTTCTTGACGGATTGCCTGTACATCTTTGATTTGCTGATGGAAATAGCTGCCGGAGAGCGTCAGGGCAGAATTCCAGTGGTAGTTAAAGCCAATTTCTGCATTTCGCGAGCGTTCTGCTTTCAAGTCAGGCGATGCAACAATCGGCCTTTTGTTTGCTAAAGCTGCTTCGTTCAGACGGGGGCTGCGGGTTGCATAGTTCAGGCTGGTGTTGATGGAAAAATCAGGGGTAATGTCATAAACCAACCCGATGCTTGGATTGAGGTTGCCGTCTGAATTTTCTGTATTACTGCTGGTTTTCATTTTCCAACGGTCATAGCGCAAACCTGTGGTCAGCGTAACCGGTGAGAAATCCCAAATACCTTCTACATATACGCCGGCATCGCTTTTCTTCTCGTTGTTTTCTCCGTTTGAGCTGCTTTTTTGAGTGCGCCAGTTTACTCCGTATTTCAGGGTATGGCGGTCAAATAGACGGCTGTCGAGATTGAGATTGGCTCCGTATGTCCGTACTTCGCCGTCCAATTCAAAATCTGGACTGGGGACTTCGTCACGTTTGGTATTCAAACGGTAAACATTGGCTTTGATTTTGTCGATAAAGCCCAAGTTTCCGCCTTTGAATTCCAAGTTGGTGGTGTCTTGGGTCAGTGTGCGGTAACGCGGCGAGTTGGTGGCGACATTCGGAATACGGTTGCCGTTGGCATCCAAAACGTATTGACCCGTACGGCGGTCGGTTTGGAAGACTTGCGAGAAATCGAACTCTTCGCGCAGGGCGCGTTCCCCATATTGCTTCTCTTGGCGGTGGCTTAATTCAATACGGTTGTCCTCGTTGAAACGATAGCCGATTTTGCCCAGCAAACCGCGTGAACCCAATCCACTGTTTAAAACCTTATCGCTTCCGAGCAGATTACGGTAGCCTTTGCCTGCCGTGTATTCTTTGTCGCGTACGAAATTGCCTGAAACCAAAGCGTCAAAACCGCCTGCCTGACCGTAAACGCTTGCGCCGCGCGAATAGCCTTTATTGCTGCTGATACCGGCATTGACTTTGAAACCGACGTTTTGACCCTCTCTCAGCAAATCTTGGGCTTCAACCGTTTCGGCAACAATCGCACCGCTGGTTGCGCCGATACCTGCTGAGGCCGAACCCGTACCTTTTTGCACAGCAACGACTTTTACCAATGCAGGGTCAAGCATAAAGCGACCGTTGTGGTGGAAAATCTGGCTGTCAGTGTAAGTATCGTCAACTTTATAGTCTATTTGGTCTTGTCCCATGCCGCGGATGGTTACCCACTGCGACTGACCGTTGCCGCCGCCGAAGCTGATAGAGGGTTCGTTGAACAATACGTCTTTTAAATCAGTGGAAGTCGTTTCTTCCATGCGTTTAGTCGTTACACGGTGTGTGGCGCTTGTGGCCTGACCTTTAACGGTAACGGTATCAAGCACAACATTGTCTTTGGCTTCATTTTCTGCGTGTGCAAAACCGGCCGCCAGTGTCAGTGACAGCAGGCTCAGTCGGAACAGGGGCGTATTCATTGAGAAATGTCCTTAATAAAATGACAGTAATAAAAAATAAAAGCAAATAAAGAGAAATTATCTTTAAAATATGCAATTAAGAATAATCATCATTTATAATAATGCATATAAAAGAAACGGTTGTAAAGAGTTGTATTGAATTTGTAAAGGAAATGGGTTGTTTTTAAACGAACTTTGCAGTTGGTATATCAGGCCGTCTGAAAAATATGTACTCGAACATTTTTGTGTATGAAAATATTTGGAAAGACTGCATAGAAATTTTTACTTTTTCCCTTGAATTTGTCGCAGATAACCCAAATCTACCCGCCATTACGGCAGGCTTTCTACTAAGTGTGCCGCTATTTTCAAGCAAACCGTGTCTGTCATGTCCGACAGACAATTGTTTTCAATCTATTTATTTATCGGAGCATTAAGACATGACCATCCGCCCTTTACACGACCGCGTAGTCGTCAAACGCTTAGAAGCTGAAGAAAAAACTGCCTCCGGCATCGTTTTGCCGGGTGCGGCTGCTGAAAAACCCGACATGGGCGAAGTAATCGCCGTGGGTGCGGGCAAAATCGGTAAAGACGGTGAGCGCCGTCCGCTGGATGTCAAAGTCGGCGACAAAGTGATCTTCGGCAAATACAGCGGCCAAACTGTAAAAGCCGACGGCGAAGAGCTGTTGGTAATGCGTGAAGAAGACATCTTCGGTATCGTTGAATAATTGTTGAATTAAGTTTCAGAACCAAAGGCCGTCTGAATCAAACATGAAGTTTTCAGATGGCCTCAAACAGATTTTTAATATTGATTTGGAGAATTTAAATGGCAGCAAAAGACGTACAATTCGGCAATGAAGTTCGCCAAAAAATGGTAAACGGCGTCAACGTATTGGCAAACGCCGTACGCGTAACTTTGGGCCCTAAAGGCCGCAACGTGGTGCTCGACCGTGCTTTCGGCGGCCCGCACATCACTAAAGACGGTGTGTCTGTTGCAAAAGAAATCGAATTGAAAGACAAATTCGAAAACATGGGCGCGCAAATGGTGAAAGAAGTGGCGTCTAAAACCAACGACGTAGCAGGTGACGGTACCACTACTGCAACCGTATTGGCACAATCCATCGTTGCCGAAGGCATGAAATATGTGACCGCCGGCATGAATCCGACCGACCTGAAACGCGGTATCGACAAAGCCGTTGCCGCTTTGGTTGACGAGCTGAAAAACATCGCCAAACCTTGCGACACTTCTAAAGAAATCGCCCAAGTTGGCTCTATTTCCGCCAACTCTGACGAACAAGTCGGCGCGATTATCGCCGAAGCGATGGAAAAAGTCGGCAAAGAAGGCGTGATTACCGTTGAAGACGGCAAGTCTTTGGAAAACGAGCTGGACGTAGTTGAAGGTATGCAGTTCGACCGCGGCTACCTGTCTCCTTACTTCATCAATGACGCTGAAAAACAAATCGCTGCTTTGGACAATCCGTTTGTATTGTTGTTCGACAAAAAAATCAGCAACATTCGCGATTTGTTGCCTGTTTTGGAACAAGTGGCCAAAGCCAGCCGTCCGCTCTTGATTATCGCTGAAGACGTAGAAGGCGAAGCCTTGGCGACTTTGGTGGTGAACAACATCCGCGGCATTCTGAAAACCGTTGCCGTTAAAGCCCCTGGCTTCGGCGACCGCCGCAAAGCCATGTTGCAAGACATCGCTATCCTGACCGGCGGCGTGGTGATTTCTGAAGAAGTCGGCCTGTCTCTGGAAAAAGCGACTTTGGACGACCTGGGTCAAGCCAAACGCATCGAAATCGGTAAAGAAAACACCACCATCATCGACGGCTTCGGCGACGCAGCCCAAATCGAAGCGCGTGTTGCCGAAATCCGCCAACAAATCGAAACCGCAACCAGCGAATACGACAAAGAAAAACTGCAAGAGCGCGTGGCTAAATTGGCCGGCGGTGTAGCCGTGATCAAAGTTGGTGCCGCTACCGAAGTTGAAATGAAAGAGAAAAAAGACCGCGTGGAAGACGCGCTGCACGCTACCCGCGCAGCCGTTGAAGAAGGCGTGGTTGCCGGCGGCGGCGTAGCCTTGTTGCGTGCCCGTGCTGCTTTGGAAAACCTGCACACCGGCAATGCCGACCAAGACGCAGGCGTACAAATCGTCTTGCGCGCCGTTGAGTCTCCGCTGCGCCAAATCGTTGCCAACGCAGGCGGCGAGCCTAGCGTGGTGGTGAACAAAGTGTTGGAAGGCAAAGGCAACTACGGTTACAACGCAGGCTCCGGCGAATACGGCGACATGATCGAAATGGGCGTACTCGACCCTGCCAAAGTAACCCGTTCTGCGCTGCAACACGCCGCATCTATCGCCGGCCTGATGCTGACCACAGACTGCATGATTGCAGAAATCCCTGAAGAAAAACCTGCTATGCCTGATATGGGCGGCATGGGTGGTATGGGTGGCATGATGTAAGGCCATCTGAACCCTTCAGATAAAAGCAAAACCGCACGGTAATTAGCCGTGCGGTTTTTTATTTGCCAGTAAGAAGCGTGAGATGGTGCCAGGGTAGTTGTAGAGAAATAAGGCTAGCCAGTTCCATTGAATCAGAAGCAATCAAATAAACTTCATCATCAAAAAAGGCCGTCTGAAACTTGATTTTGTGTTTCAGACGGCCTTCTTAATGATCTAAACCGTTACTTTTTGCTCGAACGGCTGTATCGGACAGCTTGAGACAAGATTTCTTCAATTTCTATCCACATAATGCCTCCTTACAGTAAACCAGGTTGACCTAAAGCCGGGTCGTTGGCTCGTGCCGCTTGGGCATCTTCGACAGTCAGTCCAAGGGCTTTGGCTACGCCTTCGCCGTATTCCGGGTCGCAACGGTAGCAGTTGCGGATGTGGCGGTATTTGATGAAGTCTGGTGCATCGCCCATGGCTGCGGCGGTGTTGTCGAACAAAGCCTGTTTCTGTGCGTCGCTCATCAGATTGAACAAAGCACGCGGTTGGCTGAAATAGTCGTCATCGTCTTGGCGGTAGTCCCAGTGCGCTGCGTCGCCGTTGATTTTCAAAGGCGGTTCGGCAAAGTCGGGTTGTTGCTGCCATTGGCCGAAGCTGTTGGGTTCGTAGTGCGGCAGGCTGCCGTAGTTGCCGTCGGCACGGCCTTGTCCGTCGCGCTGGTTGCTGTGAACAGGGCAGCGTGGGCGGTTGACAGGAATTTGGCGGAAGTTTACGCCCAGACGGTAGCGCTGCGCATCAGCGTAATTGAACAAACGGGCTTGCAGCATTTTGTCGGGGCTGGCGCTGATACCGGGCACAAGGTTGCTTGGTGCAAAAGCTGATTGTTCCACATCGGCGAAGAAGTTTTCGGGATTGCGGTTTAACTCAAATTCGCCCACTTCAATCAGCGGATAGTCTTTTTTCGGCCAAACTTTGGTCAGATCGAAGGGATGATACGGCACTTTTTCCGCATCGGCTTCAGGCATGACTTGGATGTACATCGTCCATTTCGGAAACTCGCCGCGTTCGATGGCTTCGTACAGGTCGCGCTGGTGGCTTTCGCGGTCGTCGGCGATGATTTTTGCAGCTTCTTCGTTGGTCAGGTTTTTAATCCCTTGCTGGCTGCGGAAATGGAATTTCACCCAAAAACGCTCGCCCGCTTCGTTCCAGAAGCTGTAAGTATGCGAACCAAAGCCGTGCATATGGCGGTAGCTGGCGGGGATGCCGCGGTCGCTCATGACGATGGTGACTTGGTGCAGGGCTTCGGGCAGCAGCGTCCAGAAATCCCAGTTGTTCGTAGCGGAGCGCATATTGGTACGCGGATCGCGTTTGACCGCCTTGTTCAGGTCGGGGAATTTGCGCGGGTCGCGCAGGAAGAACACAGGCGTGTTGTTGCCGACCATATCCCAGTTGCCTTCTTCGGTATAAAACTTCAACGCAAAGCCGCGGATGTCGCGTTCTGCATCGGCTGCGCCGCGCTCACCTGCCACGGTGGTGAAACGGGCGAACATTTCGGTTTTTTTGCCGACTTCGCTAAAGATTTTGGCACGGGTGTATTTTGTGATGTCGTGTGTCACGGTAAACGTACCGAACGCGCCCGAACCTTTGGCGTGCATACGGCGTTCGGGGATGACTTCGCGCACGAAGTCAGCAAGTTTTTCATTCAGCCACAAATCCTGCGCCAGCAGAGGACCGCGCGGACCGGCGGTCAGGCTGTTTTGATTGTCGGCAACGGGCGCGCCGTTGTTCATGGTCAGATGGGTGACTGGGCATTTGGAGATGGTCATGATGATTTCCTTTGTGAAATGGTCAGTGGTTTATAAAACGATTTGCCGAAAAGCATATTCGTAGCCGGTTTCTTGGCATTCATAAATTTCTTGTATCGACATTTGTTCTTCCTTTTACTTAAGCTATGAAAAGAACTATACAGAAAGGTTTTGACTATTGGAACTATGACTTTAATTTAATATTGTTATTATTAATTGAGATTTTATTTTTGTTAGATTTTTATTATCGAATAAACATGTTAAACAAAAAGGTCGTCTGAAACTGTTTTCAGACGACCTTTTTGTATCTCCGTTCGCATTAAAGCTTGCGCATCATCATCATGAAATATGCGCCGCCTATGAGCGTGGCCATCATTCCGGCAGGGACTTCGTAAGGGAACATTACCTGCCTGCCCAGCCAGTCGGCCGTCATCATAACCGATGCGCCGATGAGTGCGGCGGCGGCAAGCTGCTGTCCGGGCAAACGCGCGCCGAGCATACGGGCAAGGTGGGGGGCAAGCAGGCCGACGAAGCTCAAGGGACCGATAAGCAGGGTGGCGGCGGCAGTCAGTGCCGCGCTTGAGGCGATCAGCACCATCCGTGCAAGGGAGACGTTGACGCCGGTGGATTGGGCGACATCGGCGTTCAGGCTGAGCAGGCCCAGCCAGCGTTGCAGGGGAAGGATGAGCAGGAGCGAAGCGGCGGCGAGGAGGCTGACGGTGAGGGCGGATTCGGGCGTTGCCTGATAGGTCGAGCCGGACATCCATACCAATAGCTGTTGTACGCGGTAGTCGCCGCTTGCCGTCCAAATGCGGATGGCGGCATCGGCAAGGGCGGCGATGGCCATGCCGGTGAGCAGGACTTTTTCGGGAGCCAGCCCGTTTTTGCGGTTGAACAGCATCAACAGTCCCAAGGATGCCAGTGCGGAAATCACTCCGACCAGCCAAAACCAGCCGCTGCCCGAAGTGATGCCGAACAGCATGACGCTGGCCATCGCGCCGAATGCCGTGCCGGAACTGATGCCCAAAAGCTCGGGGCCTGCCATCGGATTTTGCGTCAGCCTTTGCAGCATCACGCCGGTCAGCGCGAGCATGGTGCCGATGGCGGCGGCAAGCAGCACGCGCGGGTAGCGGAATACGAAATATTCGGGGTCTATGGTCAGGCGCAGGGTTTCATCGTAGCGTCCGACGGTCAGGGCCAATACCGCTGCGGCAATGGCAATCAGCGGCAGCAGGCGCAACAGGCGCGAGGTATGCAGCGCGGCAGGCGCGGTGTCGGAGGCCGTCTGAAAAGAAGGACGGGATGGGGTTTTCATCATCAGCCACAGCAGAAGCGGCGCGCCGATGAGTGCCGTTACTGCACCGGCAGGCAGGTCTATGCCGCGATAGTGCTTCAGCAGCATCAGGCTGTTGTCAGTCAGCATCAAAAGCAGTGCGCCGATGATGAAGGAACAGATCAGGCGCATGGGCAGTGTGCGCACGCCCGTCTGCCGTACCAGCGTGGCCGCCGCCAGTCCGGCAAAGCCCATCATGCCGACGAAGCCGACCACGCTTGCGCCCAAAAAGGCCGCCGCTGCCAACGAGAGCAGGCGGATTTTTTTGACAGGGATGCCCACCGATTCCGCCTGCGTGTCGCTCAGGCTCATGATGGTCAGCGGTTTGATCAGAAAGGCTGTAAACAGGGCGGTTGCGGCGACGCGCCACAAAAGTCCCAGCGTGTCGCGCCAACTGTCCTGCACCAGCGAGCCGCTGCCCCACTGCATCACGCCGCGCGTCTCTTCGCTGAAAAACAGCATCACAATGCCCGTCAGCGAGCCGAGATAGAGGCTGACCACCAGGCCTGCCAGCACGACGGTAAGCGGTTGCAGGCCGCGCCGGGACGACAGCCACAAGACTGCGCCCAAGGCCGCCGCCGCACCGGCAAACGCCACGGCGGACGTGCCGTAGGAGAGGAAGGAGGGGGCGAATACGGTTGCCGCCACCAGTGCCGTCTGTGCGCCGCTGCTGACTGCCAGCGTGCCGTCAGAGGCGAGCGGATTGCGCATCAGCTGCTGCATCAGCATGGTTGCCGCCGCCGTACTGCCGCCGGCGAGCAGCGCCATCGCCATACGCGGCAGGGTATTGTTCTGCACCATCAGTGCGTCCAGGGGCAGGGTGTCGGGGCGGTCGAAAATCCGCAGCCACGGCAGCGTCCATTCCAGCTTCAAGATCCACCATGCCGTCAGCGCACACAAAAGAAGCAGCAGGACGGCAAGCGGGGGCAGGGGTCGTCTGAACATATTTACCATGCGGCCTCCTTGTTTGCGGATGCCGTTTCAGACGGCATCGAACGCATCAGTTGCAAAGTGAAGTGTTGCATGGAGGGTAGTGCGCCGTAGCTCCACGACGGTTCGAAAATACGGCGGTTTTCCGGCCTGCTGAATGGCAGTCTTTTCCAAAGCGTGCTTTTTTCCAATACCGGCCGCGTATTTTGCGGATGCGGTTTGACGATAATCAGCACCGTATCCGGCGGCAGCTTGGCCAAGTCCACCAGCGTGATGTTTTCAAACCCCCATTCGTTGCTCTTGCCCGTCCATGCGTTTTTCAGCCCCAGCTTGTCGAAAACGACCTGAAAGAGCGAAGTTTTGCTGTAAATCCGCAAATGCCGGCTGTCGGCAAACTGGACGGCCGCAAAGGGGCGGTTGCGGTAGGGGGCGAGTACGGGACGGGCGCGGGCGAACAGGTTTTCCGTGTCGCGTATCAGCTTTTCGGCAGCCGGCGTATCGCCGATAAGCCTGCCCAGTTTGCGCGTCGTATCCAGCGTGTGCGCGTATTCGATGCCTTTTGGGGTACCGAAATCCAGCTCGTGTACCGGCGCGATTTTTTCAAATTGCGGCTTGGCGGCGGCATACCAGGAAGATTGTACGAAGAAATCGGGTTTGATCTGATAGAGCCTCTCCAGGTTCGGCTGGAAGCGCAAACCTGCCTCTTTCACCGAGGCAGGCAGCGGCGGATAGTTTACCCAGGTATCGTAAACCCTTCTGTCGGCGACACCGACGGGCGGATGCCCCATCGCCGTCAGCGTTTCGGTTATCGTCCAGTCCGAAGTCGCCACACGCGGTGCGGCATGGGAAAAAACGGCAAACAGCGCGGCGGCGGTGAGAAATAGCCGTGCGGCAAAGTGGGGGAGGTCGTCTGAAAAGCGGTGGGACATTTGTTCGGCAGTCTTTCGGGGGTTGGGGTCAAGGTCGTCTGAAAAATGTGGGTCGGATTCTCGAATCCGATATTTTCAAATTGGCGGTGCCGTTCAAAGCAACCGAAATATCTGCGTTTTGTCGGATACGGGTATCCGACCTGCACATTCCGGCTTTTCAGACGACGTGTTCTTCTTGGAAGAATTTTTCAAGGCAATGCCACGGGGCGGCCGTTTTCGGGGTGGGCGATGATGTTCATCTCGACGCTGTAAATGTCTTTCAACACTTGCGCCGTCATGATTTCGGACGGCCTGCCCGTTTTCAGCAGCCGCCCTTGTTTGAGCGCGACCAGTTCGTCGCAATATTGCGCCGCCAGATTGATGTCGTGGATGACGATAATCACGCCCAGCCCCAAATCGCGCGACAGCTTCTGCACCAGTGCCATCACTTCTATCTGGTGGGCGATGTCCAAAGCGGCGAGCGGTTCGTCCAAGAGCAGGAAGCGGCTTTGCTGCGCCAGGCACATTGCCAGCCAGATGCGCGAACGCTCGCCGCCCGAGAGGGTATCGACGATTTGTCCGGTAAATTTTTCGGTGTGCGTCAGCCGGAAGGCTTGGGCGACCGCCTCCCTGTCCGCATCGTTGGTGCGCCCCAAAAGGCCGCTCCATGCATAACGCCCCATCATGACCAGCTCGCGGGCAGTCAGTGCGGTGGCGGCCGGCAGGTGCTGCGGCAGATAGGCGACTTCTTTGGCGTATCCGCGCACGGAATAGTCATGAATGTCCCTGCCGTCCAGCAATATCCTGCCGCCGGCCAATTCGTGTTGGCGCGTCAGCAGCTTGAGCAGGGTGGACTTGCCCGAGCCGTTGTGTCCGATCAGGCCGTAAACCTTGTTCGGTTCGAAAGAGAGGGAAATATCGTGCAGCAGGGTGCGCCCGGGCACGGCAAATGAGGCGTTTTGTAGTTGGAACACGGGTTCAGACGGCCTTTCGGTAAAATGGGGCGGAGGATGTTTGCCGGCGGATAAACAAAAAAACGGTACGGAACCGGCTTGTCCTGTTTAAAGCGGACGATACGCTAAGGTGTTGAAACACCGTGTGAACCGGTTCCATACTGTCTGTACGGCCTGCGGCTTTGCCGCTTTGTTCCGGTTTTGTCCGTCCGCTGTCAAACGGCAACTTTTCCGCCCGGTTGGATATGGTTAAAATATAACAATTCTTATTTCAATTCAAATGCAGACATGAGCCTCCCAAACACTCTCGCCATCCAAGACATCATCCGTTTCTGCGCCCTTGCGCTGCCTGATTTGGACGGCGATGCGAGGCCGTCTGAAACAGAGGCGGACAGTCGCGAAGCGGAGATCATGGCATCGGCGTTCGGCAGGCTCTCCGTGGCACATCCTGAAGCAGGGGCGGTCTATTGGGCTTGCCGCACTTGGCTTTTATGGATGTGGCAGCCGGTTTATCTGGGTGTGTGGGCGGCATCGGTCAAAGGTGCATCGCCCGATTTTTCAGGTTTTGCCCACACTTTCGACGGGCTGTTTACCGCACGTTTCGGCATTGCGGTGCAGGATTGTACGGTGCGGCTCAGGCAGGAAGCCGTTTCACGAACCGCCACAGATTTGAAAGCCTATCTGTACGCCTCGCTGCCACTGATTCGTCCGCATTATCCTTTGGGTGCGAAGCTGGCGGAATATTTCCTCGGCGATGCGGTGCTCAAAGCTCTGTCTGCCGCACATGCCCTGCGCCTGCTCTCGCGCGGTGAAACGGAAATGCTGGCGCCGCAATGGCAGGATGCTTTGGCGGTACGCTGCAACGGCGCGCTGGTGTGGGACGGGGAAACACAGGGGTTTCAGGCACAACTGGCCGCCTGCTGCCAACACTACCGTCGGGAAGACGGGGAATTTTGCAGCGGTTGTCCGAAAACGCGGCCTTAGGGCAGGGCGGTTTCGGGTAAAGACATCACGGCATCAGAGGCTGCTGAAAATGCAACCGGCTGATTTGTCGTGAGCTTGTCTTGTTTTTGCGGTAGGGGAAAGGGTTTGCCGACATTCTTAAAGGCCGTCTGAATATTTTTCAGACGGCCTTTGCCGTTTGCTGCCTTAAAAATCGACGGATGCCGACAGGGAGAAGCTGCGCGGCGCGCCGGCGTTTAGGTAGCCGCTGCCGGGATAGCCGCCGACGGATGCCCAGTATTTCTTGTTGGCAACATTATCGAGGCGGGCGCGGAAGGTGGCTTCGTGCCTGCCGATTTGGGTGTGGTAGCGCGCGCCGATGTCGAAGCGCGTCCAGCCGCCGACTTTAAGCGTATTGGCCGCATCGGCGTAGGAAGAACCGGTGTAAACCATGCGTCCGTCAAATGCCAAACCCTGCACTTTCGGCACTTCCCATTCCAAGCCAATGTTGGCTTGGGTTTTAGCCGCGCCGATGGTGCGTTTGCCGTCAGTTAAAGATGAGCCGGTAGATTTCTGCTTGGCATCGAGCAGGGTAATGCCGCCCAAGAGCCTCACACCTTGTGCGACTTCCCCGTAAACGGTGATTTCCGCGCCCCGGTGGCGGTCTTTGCCTTCGGAGGTGAAGCGGGCGGTGTTGCCGCTTTCGGCAACGTAAAGCGAACGCGGTTTGTCGGTGTGGAACAGGGCCAATCCCGCGCCGAAGCCGTTAGCTTCAAATTTCGTGCCGATTTCTTTTTGTTTGGAAACATAGGGTTTGAGCGATTCGCCGGCATTGCTGACGGCGTAGGCCCGGCCGTTGATGGAGGCAGTCGAGCCTGCGGTCGCGCCTTGTCCCAGGCTTTCGATGTAGTTGCCGTACACCGACCAATTCGGCGTGATGCGGTACACCGCGCCGACGGAGGGACTGAGGCGCGATTTTTTGTAATTTTCGGTTTGCGCGCCCGTATTATAGGCGTAAGCCTTGTTATGCACCTGCTGCCAGCGCGCACCGAGCATGAATTGCAGGCGTTTGTCCCAAAGGCTGAAGGTGTCGCCCAAGGCGAAGCTGGTCAGGCGTGTTTTGCCGGTAACAGCAGGATTGCCCATGTCGTTGCCCGAATACAGCGGGTTGGCGGCTGCGGGTTGCGGATAGCGGGACGGGTTGTAGAGGTTGGTCGTATATTGGTTGCCCCAATCCATGATGTAAGCGTTTTTGCGCGAGGATTGGAAACGGTTGGCGGCGGCGGTCCATTCGTGCCCTACCGCGCCCGTATTGAATTTGCCGCGCAAACCGATTTCGCCTGTGTCGATTTTATCCTTACGCGCGTTGTCGAAGCGGTAAATCGATCCGTCGCCGTTGACATTGCCGACAGTCAGGTTTGCCAGAGAATTGTTTTCCTTGCTGCGGCGGAAGCCATAGGCGGCGTAGGCAGTCAGGTTGTCGTTGAAATCGTATTCGCTGCGCATTGTGCCGAACCAGTCGCGCTCGTTGGAATACGTCCACGGCTGCGCCCAGTTGGACGAAGCATCAGGCGTGGCTGGCACGGCGGTCAGGCCTGACAGGGTAACATTGGTACGCGTGGCTTTGAGCTTGTTGTCCTGCCAGCCCAAATCGGCGGACAGGCGGGCATTTTCATTGCGCCAGTCTAGGCCGACATTGACCAGGCTGAGTTTGGACTTTTCGTCGTCTATTGCGGTTTTGCCGTTATGGTGCGCCGCATTGATGCGCACGCCGAATTCCTGATTTTGTCCGAAACGGCGCGCCACGTCCGCTGCCAAACCACCGCGTTTTCCCGCGCCGTAATTGGCAGTCAGCCGGTTCAATCCTTCATTGGACGCGCGTTTGGGCAATACGGATACCGTGCCGCCGATATTGTTGCCGCCCGGCGCCATGCCGTTTAAGAAGGCGGATGCGCCGCGCTGGACTTCCACGCGTTCGAAAAGCTCAGTGGCGATGTATTGGCGCGGCAGGATGCCGTAAAGGCCGTTGTACATGGTATCGTCCGATTCGGCGGCAAAGCCGCGTATGAAATACGCTTCCTGAAAATTGCCGTAACCGCGCGCAACGCGGACGGTCGGGTCGTTTTGCAGTACGTCGCCGACGCTGCGCGCATGTTTGTCTTGAATCAGCCTATTGGTGTAAGCAGTATTGGAGAACGGCGATTCTAGGTTTTTTTTATTGCCCAAAATACCCACGCGGCTGCCGCGCGCTACCTGTCCGCCCTTAAATGCAGGAATCAAACCGCCCTTGGATGCGTCCGCGCTGGCGGTTACGGTGATGGCTTCAAGTTCGGCGGTTTCTCGGACTTGTGGTTCGTCTGAGGCAAATGCCGACGAAACGGCAAGGAGGGAGAGGCTGAGGATGCTGAGTCTGGAAGCGGGCTTAGTCATTTGTATTTTCTTTCAAAAGTCGATCGTAACGGTTAATTTTAAAAGAAAATTAATTTCATTTCAAATTAAAAAAAATAAATAATAAAAGGCCGTCTGAAACTGTTTTCAGACGACCTTTTGACTGAATGGCTGTCAACTTTACCGTTTACGCCGCATCGTACAAACCGCGCACTACCCTGCCGATCGCGGCAATGCCTTTTTTCAGCGTTTCCGCGTCCTGCGCAATGCTCATGCGGATGCACTCGTGGGCGTGTTGGTCGGGCGCGAACAGCAAATCGCACCGATTTTGCCCGCTTTCAATTCAGGCAGTCTCTCCAGCGCGTCAAAGTCCACGCGGTATTTGAAGAAGCCTGCTTCGCCTTAAAAAAGGCCGTCTGAAACTTTATTTTGCGTTTCAGACGACCTTATTTTTAGTTAAAACAAAGGATTATTTATCCTGTTTGGCTTTGCGTTCTTCCAGCCAGTGTTCCAAGTAGTGGATGCTGACGCCACCTTTTTGGAAACCCGGATCGCTGAACAAGTCACGGTGCAGCGGCGTATTGGTTTTGATGCCGGTAATCGCCAGCTCATCGAGGGCAACGCGCATTTTGGCCATGGCTTGGTCGCGGTCTTTACCGACGACACAGACTTTGCCGATCAGGCTGTCGTAGTAAGGAGGGATGCGGTAGCCTTGATAAATATGGCTGTCGACGCGGACGCCGAAGCCGCCGGGCAGGTGGCAGCTTTCAATCAGGCCCGGGCTTGGAATGAAGTTGTACGGGTCTTCGGCGTTGATACGGCACTCAAACGCATGGCCTTCAACTTGGATGTCTTCCTGTTTGTATTGCAAAGGCAGGCCGGATGCGATGCGTAATTGCTCTTGGACAATGTCCACGCCGGTGATGAGCTCGGTAACCGGATGCTCAACCTGAACGCGTGTGTTCATCTCGATAAAGAAGAATTCGCCGTCTTCGTACAGGAATTCAAACGTACCTGCGCCACGATAGCCGATGCGTTTGCAAGCGTCGGCACAGGCTTTGCCGATTTTGGCGCGTTCTTCTTCAGTGATGAACGGGGCCGGTGCTTCTTCGATGACTTTTTGGTGGCGGCGCTGCATGGAGCAGTCGCGCTCGGCGAGGTAGATGGCGTTGCCGTGTTCGTCGGCAATCACTTGGATTTCGACGTGGCGCGGACGTTGCAGATAGCGCTCCATGTAAACCATCGGGTTGCCGAATGCCGCGCCTGCTTCGGCTTTAGTCATTTCGACAGACTGGAGGAGGTCTTCTTTTTTCTCGACGACGCGCATACCGCGGCCGCCGCCGCCGCCGGAGGCTTTGATAATGACGGGATAACCGACTTTATCGGCAATTTTGAGGATTTCTTCGCCGTCGTCTGGTAATGCGCCTTCAGAGCCGGGAACGCAAGGCACGCCGGCTTCGATCATGGCGTGTTTGGCGGATACTTTGTCGCCCATCAGACGGATGGTGTCGGCTTTAGGGCCGATGAAGACAAAGCCGGATTGTTCGACTTGTTCGGCAAAATTGGCGTTTTCGGCGAGGAAACCGTAGCCCGGGTGGATGCCGTCGGCTTCGGTTACTTCGGCAGCAGCAATGAGGGCAGGAATGTTGAGGTAGCTTTGTGCGGATGCGGCAGGGCCGATGCACACGGATTCGTCGGCGAGTTTGACGTGCAGGCTGTCTTTGTCGGCTTCGGAATGGACGGCGACGGTGGCGATGCCCATTTCACGGCAGGCTCGCAGGACGCGCAGGGCGATTTCGCCCCGGTTGGCGATCAATACTTTTTTCAGCATGATAATCTTTCCGGATGGTTCAGACGGCCTCAGCGGCCGCCTAATGCGTTGCGGATTTTTTGGTCGGTTTTGTATTGGCTCAAGGCGTAAACCGACCACATGGCTGCCGGTATCCAGCCAACCAGCGTACATTGCAGAATCAGACAGATGATGCCTGCAATCGGACGGCCGATGGTGAAAAACTGCAACCAAGGCAAGAAAATAGCCAAAATCAGACGCATGGTTTGTCCTTAATGAACAGAAAAAGGAATTTCAGACGGCCTCGAAACTGAAGGCCGTCTGAAAAAACGGATTATTCAATGATGAAAAGCGGCTCGCCGTATTCGACCGGAGTACCGTTTTCAACCAGAATTTCTTTAACGACACCGGATTTCTCGGCTTCGATTTCATTCATCAGCTTCATGGCTTCGATGATGCACAAAGTATCGCCGACTTTAACCTGTTGGCCGACTTCGACGAAAGCGGCTGCGTTCGGGCCGGGGGCGCGGTAGAACGTACCGACCATAGGCGATTTTTGTGCGTTGGACAAATCGCGAGCGGCAGGGGCGGCGGCTGGAGCGGCTGCGGCCGGAGTAGCGGCAGGTGCGGCAACCGGAGCGGCTGCGGCAGGTGCCGGAGCAGCATAAACAGGAGCTGCGGCGGCAGTGGTACGCGTAATGCGGACTTTTTCTTCGCCTTCGGTAACTTCAATTTCTGCAATGCCTGATTCTTCGACCAAATCAATCAGTTTTTTTAATTTACGCAAATCCATTGCTTTTCCTTTTTAGCGCGGCATAAAGTGCATATTGGGTATGCGCCGCTGTGGTTTTAGATGATTTCCTGAGACGTCGGAAGGCAGGTTTGCCATCCGGCGTTTAAATAATGTCGGAACAGGGCGGAGCCTGAGAAATGAATCTGGTTATTTTCCCGAACTTGTCGGTAAATGTCCAGTAAAAGATAGAAAAAAGGCGTTTTTCGGCGAAAAAAGAAAGGAACGCTGATTGTCGTTAAAAGGTGATTTTCCCGAGAGCGTTTATTCTAATTTATTGGTTTTTCGACAAAACATGCCGTCTGAAAACCAACTTTGCGCGTATAATGGCGCCTGTTTTTTTTAAGTATGCACGACAATGGATATTTCCGATTTTGATTTTGAATTGCCCGAAAAACTGATTGCCCAGCATCCTCCGGAAGTGCGCGGCAGCAGCAGGCTTCTGGTTGCCTTGCCGACATTGCCGATTGAAGACAAATATTTCGGCGATTTACCCGATTATGTCGCACCGGGTGATGTGCTGGTGTTTAACAATACCAAAGTGATGAAGGCGCGCCTGTTCGGTCAGAAAGCCAGCGGTGGCAAAATCGAATCCCTGATTGAGCGGGTATTGGACGCGCATACCGCATTGGCGCATATCCGCTCGTCCAAATCGCCGAAACCGGGTACAGAATTGATTTTTGAAGGCGATATCCGTGCCGTCATGATGGAGCGTGCGGAAGAATTGTTTTGCCTGAAATTTGAAGGCGAGCAAACCGTTTACGAACTTTTAGAGCAAAACGGCCATCTGCCCTTGCCACCTTATATCGAACGCGTGGCCGATGATGAAGACGACAGCCGCTATCAGACCGTGTACGCCAAGTACCAAGGCGCAGTGGCCGCACCGACGGCAGGCTTGCACTTTACCGATGAATTATTGGGCCGTCTGAAAGCCAAAGGTGTAGAAACCGCGGAAGTAACCCTGCACGTCGGTGCCGGCACATTCCAACCCGTGCGCGTCGATAAAATTGAGGAACACAAAATGCACAGCGAGTGGTTTGACGTACCGGCCGAGACTGTTGCCGCCATTGAAGCCGCCAAAGCGCGCGGCAATAAAGTGTGGGCGGTGGGCACAACCTCCATGCGCGCCTTGGAATCTGCCGCACGCGAGACAGGCCGTCTGAAAGCCGGTCGCGGCGATACCGATATTTTCATTACGCCGGGCTACCGCTTCAATGTTGCCGATCGATTGATTACCAACTTCCACCTGCCCAAATCAACCTTGCTGATGCTCGTCAGCGCGTTTTCGGGCATGGAGCATATCCGCAGCGTTTACCGTCATGCGGTGGAACAGGAATACCGCTTTTTCAGCTATGGCGATGCGATGATTTTGGGGAAAGCGGAATAAATTTGAAGCGGATTGGAGCATTTCAAACTGGTTATTTGGGTTGTCCCGAATCCGAATCAGTTGGAACGCTCTAAAATACGCGAATTAAAATAAATTATTGAAGTAAACACGCGAAGTTATTGGAATTTGAGTTGTAAGAAATAAAGCACAAAACAAAAAGGCCGTCTGAAAATCGTTTTTCAGACGGCCTTTTATCTTTCCATGCTTAGGCGTCGATGTTTTGCGCCAGCAGGGCGTTGTTTTCGATGAAGGCGCGGCGCGGTTCAACTTCGTCGCCCATCAGGGTAACGAACACTTCGTCGGCGGCGATGGCGTCTTCGATGCGGACTTTCAGGAGGCGGCGGACGGTAGGATCCATCGTGGTTTCCCAAAGTTGTTCCGGGTTCATCTCGCCCAAGCCTTTGTATCGTTGGATGGACATGCCTTTTTGAGCAACGCTCATCAAGATGTCCAAAGCGCCTTCAAAGCTGTCGATATCGTATTCGTTGTCGCCTTTGTAGAGCTTCGCCTCTTTTCCGACTATGCCTTTGAGTGCGGCGGCGGTTTGGGTAAGGGTTTGGTAGGCTTTGCTGTTGAGGAACTTAGGCTCAAGGTAGCTCACCATCACATTGCCGTGCAACTTGCGTGTGATTTTGATGAACTGGTGTCCTTCGTGGCCTTCGATACGTTCGAGCGCGACTTCTTTTTCGTCCAAGAGGCCGCTCAATTCGGCAACGGCCCGGTCTGCGCTTTCTGCGGTGCTGAGATCGACTGGCGAAGCGTGCAGCATGGCATGCAGGACGAGTTCGTCAATGATGCGGCTTTCTTGCTCGATGACGGTTTTTGCCAACAGGAATTGTTTGGCGGTATTGGCAAGCTCTTCGCCTTCGATGGTGCGGCCGTCTGAAACGATTTTGGCTTTTTCCAAGGCCAAGCCGAGCAGCCATTGGTCTTTTTCCAATTCGTCTTTGAGATAGCGCTCTTGTTTGCCGTATTTGGCTTTGTACAAAGGCGGCTGGGCAATGTAGATGTAGCCGCGTTCGACCAGCTCGGGCATTTGGCGGTAGAAGAAGGTCAGGAGCAGGGTGCGGATGTGCGCGCCGTCCACGTCGGCATCGGTCATGATGATGATGCGGTGGTAGCGCAGTTTTTCGGCATTGAATTCTTCTTTGCCGATGCCTGCGCCCAAAGCGGTAATCAGCGTGGCGACTTCTTGGCTGGCCAGCATTTTTTCAAAACGTGCTTTTTCGACGTTCAAAATCTTACCTTTGAGCGGCAAAATTGCTTGGAATTTGCGGTCGCGGCCCTGCATGGCGGAACCGCCTGCGGAGTCGCCCTCGACGAGGTAGAGTTCGGACAGGGCAGGGTCTTTTTCTTGGCAGTCGGCCAGTTTGCCCGGCAGACCCAAGCCGTCCATCACGCCTTTGCGGCGGGTAATTTCGCGGGCTTTGCGGGCGGCTTCGCGCGCGCGCGCGGCATCGACGATTTTGCTGGTGATAATTTTGGCTTCGGTCGGGTTTTCTTCAAGGAAGTCGGTCAAGGCTTGGTTGATGACTTCGTTAACGACGGGGCCGATTTCGCTGGAAACCAGTTTGTCTTTGGTTTGCGATGAGAATTTCGGGTCGGGCAGTTTGACGGACAAAACGCAGGTCAGGCCTTCGCGCATATCGTCGCCGGCGGTTTCCACTTTGGCTTTTTTGGCGACTTCGTTGGCTTCGATATAGTTGTTGATGGTGCGGGTCATCACTTGGCGCAATGCGGTCAGGTGCGTACCGCCGTCGCGTTGCGGAATGTTGTTGGTAAAACATTGCACGCTTTCTTGGTAGCTGTCGTTCCATTGCATCGCGCATTCGACGCTCATGCCGTCTTTTTCGCCGAACGCGTAGAAGATTTTTTCGTGCAACGGTGTTTTTTTGCGGTTCATGTATTGTACGAAGCCGGCCACGCCGCCGGAGAGGGCGAAGCTTTCGTGTTTGCCGTCGCGTTCGTCGATCAGCTCGATATCTACGCCGTTATTGAGGAAGGAAAGTTCGCGGATACGTTTGGCAAGGGTGTCGAAGCTGTATTCGACATTGCCGAAGGTTTCGCTGCTGGCGAGGAAGCGTACGGTTGTACCTTTTTTGTCGGAATCGCCGACGACCTTCAACGGCTCTTCGGTTTCGCCGCGTACGAAGCGGACGAAGTGTTCTTTGCCGTCACGGTAGATGGTCAGCGTTACCCAGTCGGACAGCGCGTTGACGACGGATACGCCCACGCCGTGCAGACCGCCGGAGATTTTGTAGCTGTTGTTGTCGAATTTGCCGCCTGCGTGCAAGACGGTCATGATGACTTCGGCGGCGGAGCGGCCTTCTTTCGGGTGGATGCCGGTCGGCATGCCGCGGCCGTTGTCGGCCACGCTGACGGAATTGTCGGCATGGATGGTTACGGTGATTTTGTCGCAATGTCCGGCGAGCGCTTCGTCAATGGCGTTGTCGAGCACCTCGAACACCATGTGGTGCAGGCCGCTGCCGTCCTGCGTGTCACCGATATACATACCGGGGCGTTTGCGTACCGCTTCCAAGCCTTCCAGCACTTGTATGCTGTCGGCGCCGTATTCTTCGTGTTTTTGGTCAGTCATGGTCTTTTCTTGCTGAATTTCAAGGAATTTTTCCGTGCGCGCGATGAAATGTCAAACGGGCGCGGCGGATGTGTTCCGAAAGGTCAAAATAATAGGCAATTATACCTGATTTTGCTGGAATATTCAGCGTTTTAAGTGCAAAAAGGCCGTCTGAAAGATTAAATTTCAGACGGCCTTTGAGTCGGAAAACAGCTTTAGCGTTTGACGCCGCTCAATCGCGCCCAGCCTTCTTCGATTTCGGCAGGCTCAATGTCAAACCATTGGTTGTAAATGCCGCTGAGTTCTTCGACTTGTTCGTCCAAAAGACCGGACAAGACAATGCGGCCGCCTTGTTTGGTACGCGCGGCAAGCATTTCGCCGAGCATACGCAACGGGTTGGCCAGAATGTTGGCGACAACGACATCAAATTGACCTTGCGGTAGGCCGTCCGGCAGGTAGAACTGCGCATCGACGTTGTTTTGCGCGGCATTGTCTTTGCTGGCGCGGATGGCTTGTTCGTCAATGTCTACGCCGATGGCGGAGCCTGCACCGAGTTTGAGGGCGGCAATGGCCAAAATGCCTGAGCCGCAGCCGTAGTCCAACACGCTTTCGCCGCCTTTGAGCTGCGTGTCCAGCCATTTGAGGCAGAGGCGGGTGGTCGGATGGCTGCCCGTGCCGAAGGCAAGGCCCGGGTCGAGTTGCAGGTTGACGGCGTTGCCGTTGGGCGCTTCGTGCCAAGACGGGGTAATCCACAGGCGGTCGGAAATTTGAATCGGGTCGAATTGCGCTTGGGTCAGGCGTACCCAGTCTTGATCTTCAAGGATTTCGCCGGTGTATTTCAAATCGTTCAAACCGCATTCCTGCGCGGCGGCTTCGATAATGGAAGCGGCGTCGTCGCTTTCGCCGAAAAGGGCGATGACTTTGCTTTGTTGCCAGATTTGTTCGGTCGGCATGCCCGGTTCGCCGAAAATGGCCTGCTCGTTTTCTGTACCGGCGTAGGCATCTTCAATGGCGGCGGACAATGCGCCGTGTTCCATCAGCGCGTCGGCAAGGCGTTCGGCGACGGCATCGTTGACGTTGATGGTGATTTGTTGATAGGACATGGTGGGGCTTTCTTTTTTAATAAGGCCGTCTGAAAATCGACGTTGTGCTTTCAGACGGCCTTGTAAGGTATGAAACCTGATGATGCGGGCTTATCGGTTTTTCAAACCCAGTACGTCTTGCATATCGTACAGACCTTTTTTGCCGTTTGCCCAAACTGCGGCGCGTACAGCACCGGCGGCAAAGGTCATGCGGCTGCTGGCCTTGTGGGTGATTTCCACGCGCTCGCCGTCGGTGGCGAAGAGGGCGGTGTGGTCGCCGACGATGTCGCCTGCGCGGACGGTGGCAAAACCGATGGTGGACGGATCACGCGGGCCGGTATGGCCTTCGCGGCCGTAAACGGCGCATTCTTTGAGGTCGCGGCCGAGTGCGTCGGCAATGACTTCACCCATGCGCAACGCGGTGCCGCTTGGGGCATCGACTTTGTGGCGGTGGTGGCCTTCGATGATTTCGATGTCGTAGCCTTCGTTTAACACGCGGGCGACGGTGTCGAGGATATGGAAGGTCAGGTTGACGCCGACGCTGAAGTTGGCGGCGAAGACAACGCCTGTTTTCTCGCCTGCAGCTTGGATGGCAGCTTTGCCTGCGTCGTCAAAACCTGTCGTGCCGATGATGATGTTGACGCCTTTTCCCACGCATTTTTGCAGGTGTTTCAGGGTTGGCTCGGGGCGGGTAAAGTCGATAAGGACATCACTTTGGGCCAGTACGGCATCCACGTCGTCTGAAATGGCAACGCCGGTTTTGAGGCCGGAGGCGAAGCCTGCATCCAAACCCAATACTTCTGAACCGGAATGCTCGAGTGCGCCGGAGAGGACGGCATCGGGATGGTTGTTGACCGCTTCAACCAAAACGCGGCCCATGCGGCCGTTGACGCCGGCGATGGCGATTTTCAATGCGCTCATGGGGCTTCCTTATTGCGGCTTGGTTTCGGTGGTCGGAACGACGTTTTGTCCGGCCTGAACCGCTTCGATGGATTTTTGAATGGCATCGCCTTCGGCGCGTGCGAGGACGTCGTTTTCAAAGTACAGGGTCAGGTTGCTTTGTTCTTTGATGATGCCGTTGCGGCTGGTGTTGAAAGTGTAATCCCAGCGGTCGGCGTGGAAGGCGTCGCGCAGGAGTGGCGTACCGAGCAGCAGTTGGACTTGGTCGCGGGTCATACCTTGGCGCAGGGAAACCACGGCGCGGGGATTGAGCTCGTTACCTTGAATGATTTTAAGTTTGTAGGATGGAAAGTTGGATACGCGCTCGGCACTGCATGAGGCCAGACCTAAAATAGCGGCGATGGCAAGGCATAAGGCTTTATTCACGGGCTTACCTTTCTGTGTCATTTCGGGAAAGATGTTTATCATCGCTTGAATATTTTTAAAAAGCAAACGATAATCATCTTCTTAATTTTTCTTTTCGCCGATTTTCAATTGCAAGACCGGCGGCAGATTGCCGCCCTTTAACGGCCCAATAGTGGGCAAATGGGCGGAAAGTGCGTATTATAACGGTTATTACCTTACAGGGATATTGAATATTATGGAAAAATTCAGCAACATTGCGCAATTAAAAGACAGCGGTTTGAAAGTTACTGGTCCACGTTTGAAAATTTTGGACTTGTTTGAAACTCATGCCGAGGAGCATTTGAGTGCGGAAGATGTGTACCGTATCCTGTTGGAAGAGGGCGTGGAAATCGGCGTGGCGACGATTTACCGTGTGCTGACCCAGTTTGAACAGGCCGGCATTTTGCAACGCCACCATTTTGAAACCGGCAAAGCGGTTTACGAATTGGACAAAGGCGATCACCACGACCACATCGTTTGCGTAAAATGCGGCGAAGTAACCGAATTCCACAATCCGGAAATCGAAGCGCTGCAAGACAAAATCGCCGAAGAAAACGGCTACCGCATCGTCGACCACGCGCTGTATATGTACGGCGTATGCGGCGAATGCCAAACCAAAACCAAACGTTAAGCAGTTTGTATGTTGATTTTTCAGACGGCCTTGGGCATTTTCAGCCTGAGGCCGTCTGAAACTTTATGGGCTTTACGATGAAGATTCCTTTACTTGCGCCACGGGATTATCGTTTCCCCGACCCATCTTACGCATTAGATGAATGCGACGGCTTGGTCGGCGTCAGCGGCGATTTGGATACGGGGCGGCTGTTGTCGGCGTATGGGCAGGGGATTTTTCCGTGGTTTAGCCGCGACGGTTGGTTTTTCTGGTATGCGGTTGCGCCGCGAGCCGTAATTGTGCCGGAAAACTTGCGTATCGGCCGATCGCTCGCCAAAACTTTGCGCCACAAGCCGTATCGGGTAACGGTCAACCGCTGTTTTGAAAAAGTGATTGCCCATTGCGCCAATGTGCCGCGTCCGGAACAGGACGGAACGTGGATAGAACCTGCGTTTCAGACGGCCTATTTGAAGCTGCACCATCAGGGGTATGCGCATTCGTTTGAATGCTGGCTGCCGGATGAGCAAGGTGAAATGCAGTTGGTAGGCGGGTTTTACGGCGTGCAAATTGGCTGCGTGTTTTATGGTGAGTCGATGTTTGCCTTGCGTCCCGATGCGTCCAAGATTGCGTTTGCCCGCGCCGTACCGTTTTTGGCGGATTTGGGCGTTGCGCTGATAGACTGTCAGCAGGATACCGAACATATGCGCCGTTTCGGTTCACAGTTGATGGATTTTGCCGACTTTCAGACGGCCTTGAAGGGTTGGAACGCGAAACCGTTAAGGCGGAATATCGAATGCGGCGTGGTGGCTGAAAATCTTCTGTAAAAGATTGGCGGCGAAGATTGATTTATCGGCACGGCGTGTCGGCAGAAGCGATAATCTGTATATCGTAGCTGGAAAATTAGTTAGAAAATTAATGCGATTCAATTCACTTGAATAGGCCGTCTGAAAATCTTGGTTTAACCGAAATCCGGCCGTGTAATGCTCGGCGCTCATCATGTTAATAGCTGACGAAATCGCTTTTACATGGCAAAATAACGAGTTAAATATTTGTAATAGGGTGGCCTGAATAGGTTTCAGACGGCCCTGATCTCTTGAAGGAATCAACATGTCTTTGCAAAACATCATTGAAACGGCTTTTGAAAACCGTGCCGAAATCAATCCGAATACCGTTACTCCGGAAGTGCGTGAAGCGGTTTTGGAAACCATTCATCAACTCGATTCTGGCAAACTGCGCGTTGCCGAGCGTCTGGGCGTGGGCGAATGGAAAGTCAACGAATGGGCGAAAAAAGCCGTATTGCTGTCTTTCCGCATTCAGGACAATGAAATCCTCAACGACGGTGTGAACAAATACTTCGACAAAGTGCCGACTAAATTTGCCGATTGGTCTGAAGACGAATTCCGCAGCGCAGGCTTCCGCGCAGTTCCGGGTGCGGTTGCCCGCCGCGGCAGCTTTGTGGCGAAAAATGTCGTGTTGATGCCTTCTTATGTCAACATCGGCGCATACGTTGACGAAGGTGCGATGGTCGATACTTGGGCGACTGTCGGCTCTTGCGCGCAAATCGGTAAAAACGTGCATTTGAGCGGCGGCGTCGGCATCGGCGGCGTACTCGAGCCTCTGCAAGCCAGCCCGACCATTATTGAAGACAACTGCTTCATCGGCGCGCGTTCTGAAATCGTCGAAGGCGTGATTGTCGAAGAAGGCAGCGTGATTTCTATGGGCGTATTCATCGGTCAATCCACTAAAATCTTTGACCGTACTACCGGCGAAATCTATCAAGGCCGCGTACCGGCTGGCTCTGTTGTCGTATCCGGCAGCATGCCTTCCAAAGACGGTAGCCACAGCCTCTACTGCGCGGTTATCGTCAAACGTGTGGACGCGCAAACCCGTGCGAAAACCAGCGTGAACGAATTGTTGCGCGGTATCTAATCGGAGAAAGATGACGCCGACTGAGGGTGGGTGGTAAAGCCTGCTTTACGGTCGGATGTGAACACAAAACAGGTAGAATGTTCTGCCTGTTTTTTTATGGCTTAAAGGCCGTCTGAAACGATTTCAGACGGCCTTTTGTTTTTGATGATGGGTTGTTTTAAGGTCAATTGAGGCAAGGGAAGGGTATTTCCTGTCTGAGACTACGCTTCCGGCCAGTCGGCGCAATAGTATTGCCAATAGATTTCTTCAAAAGGAATCTTGCCGTAATCGCACAACCACGGTTTGGCGCGTGTGGTGTAGTGGATAACGGGCGGGACGGTGTCAGGTTTGGGGAATATTTCGCCGAGATTTCGTTTTTGGAAATATTGGACTGCGCCTGTTTGAAAATTCCAAGATTCTTCCAATTGCAGCCAATTTTTTTGAAATACGGTGTTTAGAAAGCATTGGTCGCCGTAGGGAACGGATTTATCAATGGTGGTAGCAGTTTGCAGCAGTTGCGCTGCGATATTGTGTTCCCGCCATTGCGCCAGGTCGACCAACAACATACCGGAATTGAAATAGGGCGTAGTGTGCAGGCCGGTCGGGTGATTCCATTCGGTACGGGCAAGAAAGGAGTCTTGTACCGCCGCAACGGGATAGCCGCGCATATCGAGGCTGAACAAATCGTGTAGGGATTGGGTAATCACCATATCGCTGTCGAGATACAGGGCGCGGTCGACAGGCAGGTGCTGCATCATCAGGCGGAAAAATGCGGCATCCGAAATATGGGGTAGGCGGTGATATTGGCTGAAGTCCATCTCGATTTTGACATCATTCAGACGGCCGCCGCTGGCTGCGAGCTTTTGGTTGGTATAGTCGATCCATTCCCGTCTGAAGGTATTGTGCATGAGGTAGAAATTGACATTTGTGTTGTGGGTACAGATGGATTTCATCAGGGTATGAACCTGCTCGGCATAGCCGGTATCGGCGGCAAGGACGATGGTGATGTTGCTCATTGGTTAAATTCCCTTTGTTTGCAATGTCTTAAGTTTTATCAGTCATTTTCTTGGTCTTGCGCGGTCGGCAAGGCGGCGTGGTCTTCGTTTTCAGACATAGCTTTTTCTAATAAATCGCGTTGCAGCTGTTTGCCGGCTTTGATGCCCAATTTGCGCAGTTTTTCGGTGCTGCTGATGAGATTGCCCCTGCCGGACACCAAGCGGCCATAGGCCGTCTGAAACTGGGATTGAGCCTGACTGAGCGCTTTATTGATGCCGTCCATGCTTTCGACAAAGCCGACAAATTTGTCATAAAGTTTACTGCCTGCCTCGGCAATCGCCAACGCGTTTTGGTTTTGTTGCTCATTGCGCCAGATGTTGGCAACGGTGCGCAGGGTGGCGAGCAGGGTGCTGGGGCCGGTCAGCATGATGCGTTTGTCGAAACACTCTTGGAAGAGGTTTGGATCGTGTTGCAGGGCGAGGAGGTAGGCCGGTTCGACAGGGACGAACATAAAGACGAAGTCCAGCGTTTTGACGCCCTCAAGGTCGGTGTAATCTTTTGCTGCCAAGCTTTTGATGTGGGCGCGGATGCTGGCGACGTGGTTGGCAAGCTCGTGTTCTGCTTCTGCGCCGGTGCTTTGCGTATAGCGGACGTAGGCGGTCAGCGATACTTTGGAGTCGATGACAATTTGTTTGTTGTCGGGCAGATTGATGAGGACATCGGGCTGGAGGCGGCGCTGGGTGCCGTCTGCCTCGTGGCGGACGCTGGAGGCTTGAATGATGTATTCGCGGCCTTTTTGCAGACCGGAATTTTCCAATACGCTTTCCAAAATCATCTCGCCCCAGTTGCCTTGGGTTTTGTTTTGCGTGCCGGTCAGCGCAGTGGTCAGCGCTTTGGCATCGTGGTGGAGCTGGGTGTTGAGGGTTTGCAGGCGTTTGAGCTCATTTTCGATGGTCAGGCGTTCTTTGGCTTCTTTTTCATAAGTCTGCTGGACCAGCTCGCTGAAGCCGTGGATGCGTTCGTTGAGCGGATTGAGCAGTTGCTGGAGATGGTTGTGGTTTTGCTCGGTAAAACGGCGGCTTTTCTCTTCCAGAATAGTGTTGGCGAGGTTTTGGAACTGGTCGCTCAGGTTTTTACGCGCATCTGCCAGCAGGGTCAGCTTTTCTTCGGCAGCCTGACGGTCTTTTTCCGATTGGGTATTGAGGCGCTCGTTTTGGACTTGAAGCGCGTGGTTTTGCTCCAAAAGGGCGGCGTATTCTTGTTTCAGACGGCCTTTTTCAGCTTCCTGTTGCTGTAAAAGGCTGTTTTTGTCGTCGATATTGGCTTTTTCTTGAGTCAGTTGTGTGGAGAGGCGTTCGTTTTGGACTTGCAGCGCATGGTTTTGCTCTAAAAGCGAATCGTAGTCTTGTTTCAGACGGCCTTTTTCCGTTTCTTGTTGTTGCAAAAGCGTATTTTTATCCGCACTCAATGCCTGTTCTTGAATCAGCTGAGTGTTTAGGCGTTCGTTGTTGATTTGCAGGTTTTGCGCGCTTTGCTGCCATTTTGCACATTCGTGTTTTAAAGCTTCGGCTTCGGCCTCGCAATCTTGCAGATAGGCAATCTGTTTTTCGGCTGCGGCAAAGCGGTTGCCCGTCTCCTGCAATTCGTCTTGCAATTCCTGCACGGTATGGCGGCTTTGCGCCAAGTCCGCCGCAGTTTGAGCCTGCACCTGTTCGGCAAACTCATGCAGGCGGCGGCTTTCGGCCAATTCTTGCAAAACAATAAAGTGTCGGCTTTGGGCTTGGTAGCGTGTTATAAGCCAAGCAAACAGCGCGCCGATAAAAAATGCGGCCGCGCCGGTCAGGATTAGGGTGTTGTTCATGCTGGAAATAGTCAATACGCAGAATGTTTCACTATATCATATATTTGCAGCGCATTTTATGGTCGGATATGCGCTAGAAACGTGTGTTTTCTTTAAAAGAAGCTATCAAAGGTATTGGTTTTGACTAATTGAACATTTAGGTTGTGAAAAAGATAAATTTGTAACATTTTGAATTTAAAAATATATTTAATTTAGAGTGCAATTTTGCAACAAAAAAGGAGGAATTTTATGGGCACAGCAAGATACGTTTGTAGTGTGTATGTAATTAAGACATCGGTGTCATTGAGAAAGACATCGGTGTCATTTTCAAAACAAAATATAAATTAACTATAACCATTATTATGTATATTTTTAGTATTTTATCTTTACGGAAAAGTTGTATTAATTAACGATTAACACGGTATGATTCGTCCTGTCGGCAGCGCAGATGCTGGCGAAAAAATGTGTATGTTGTTAAATAACATTTTGTATCTATGAAAAAGGACTACTTAAAATGGGACATTTAATAACGCTTGCTGCCGCTTCTTTAATCGGTATGTCCGGAATATCGGCTTCTGCCGTCGGCATCTCCCGTAATATCGAAACGGCTATACACAAATAATTCAATTATAAACGAATCAATTACAATACCTTAGAAAACGCAACTTAGGCCGTTTTTCGGCCGACAGACAAGAAAGTGAGATGAACAATGAAAACTTTAATCAAACTGGCGGCAGCCTCTTTAATCGGTATGTCCGGCCTGACCGTCGGCGCAACCAATATCGCCCACAATATGGCTGATGCCGATAAATAAAAAATACACAACACACCCTTAAATACACAGAAAAGAGTTAAAATGAAAACATTAATCAAATTGGCCGCGGCTTCTCTGATCGGCATGTCCGGTTTGACAGTTGGTGCGACCAAAATCGCAAAAAATATGGCAGAAGCTGCCAATAAATAAACGCAAGTGAAATTAAGCTTGTTTTGGTGATAAAAAAGGCCGTCTGAACATTCAGACGGCCTTTGTATTTGATGGCAAACCGTTTTATTTGCCGATACAGAAGCGCGAGAAAATCACGCCCAGCAAATCGTCGGCGGTAAATTCGCCGGTGATTTCGCTGCAGGCGTTTTGGGCGAGGCGCAGGTGTTCGGCGAAAAGCTCGATTTGGTTGTTGTCGCAGAGGGCGGCGTTTTCCAGCTCGGCTTCGGCTTCGTGCAGGGCGTTGAGGTGGCGGCTGCGGGCGAGGAACAGGCTTTCGCTTTCTCCCTGCCAACCAACTTCCTGCAATAGGGCATGTTTGAGCAAATCGAGACCGGCGCCGGTTTTGGCGGACAGGCTGATAACGCTTTCCGCGCCGGTTTGCGCGAGGCTGTCTGAACGGACGGCGACGGGTTCGCCGGTCAGGTCGGCTTTGTTGTGGATTTCGATTTTTTTCAAACCTTCGGGCAGGCTGTTCAAAATGGCTTGGGTTTTGGCGTTCACACCTTCGCGCGGGTCAATCAGAATCAGGGCGACATCTGCTTCGGCGACGGCTTTGCGGCTGCGTTCGATGCCGATTTGCTCGACCACGTCGTTGGTTTCGCGCAGGCCGGCGGTGTCGATGATGTGGATAGGTACGCCGTCGAGGATAATTTGTTCGCGCACGGTGTCGCGGGTGGTGCCGGCGATGTCGGTTACGATGGCGATGTCGTCGCCAGCCAAGGCGTTGAGCAGGCTGGATTTGCCGACGTTGGGTGCGCCGACGAGGACGACGTTCATGCCTTCGCGCAAAATCGCGCCTTGTTCCGCACTGGCGAGCACGGTTTTCAGACGGCCTTGCAGGGCTTGGAGCTTGCCGCGCGCGTCGGCGGCTTCGAGAAAGTCGATGTCTTCTTCGGGGAAGTCCAGCGTAGCTTCGACCAGCATCCGCAAAGTAATAAGGTCGTCCACCAGCTCGTGTATGTGTTGGGAAAATGCGCCTTTGAGCGAACGCAACGCCATGCGTGCGGCTGACTTGCTGGAGGCATCGATGAGGTCGGCGACGCTTTCGGCTTGGGCAAGGTCGAGTTTGTTGTTGAGGAAGGCGCGTTTGGTAAATTCGCCCGGCTCCGCCATGCGCGCGCCCAGTTCGAGGCAGCGCGAGAGCAACATGTCCATCACGACGGGGCCACCGTGTCCCTGCAACTCAATCACATCTTCACCGGTAAAGCTGGCTGGCGTGGCGAAGTAGAGTAGGATGCCGTTGTCTATCGGCTGTCCGTCGCCGCCGAGAAAGTCGGTGTAAAGCGCGGTGCGCGGCTTGGGCGTTTTGCCGCCGCTGAGGGTTTGCGCCAAAGGCAGCAGGTTTTTGCCGGAAAGGCGGATCACGCCGACGCCGCCGCGTCCGGGTGCGGTGGCGATAGCGGCGATGGTGGGTTGGGTTACGGACATGGTTGGCTCGTATCTGGAATTTAATAGACGGTATTATATAGTGATTTCACGATGATGCAGGCCGTCTGAAAACCTTGATTTCGGTTTCAGACGGCCTTTGACTTTGATGGAATTAAAATGATGAACCTTCCTGCTTCAGAAATTCTGCTTCTTCTTCCGTGGTTTTACGCCCCAATACGGCGTTACGGTGCGGATAGCGTCCGAAGTGGTCGATGATGACTTTGTGTTTGATTTCAAAGGCCAATGCGTTTTCATTGGTATAGCGTTCAAACAGCGGTACGGCTTGTTCATGGATAACTTGGCTTTCGCTGTGCATCAACGGCATCAGCATGAAATGGCGTTCATGCGGAAGGAGGTCGGCGAAGCCGGGTTGGCGAACGGCTTCTTGGGCAAGAATGAGTGCAGCAGTATCTTGGGCAAACGCTTGAGGGCTGTCGCGGAACAGATTGCGCGAGAATTGGTCAAGAATAATGATTTCAGCGAGCCTGCCTTGCAGAGTATCGCGCCAGTGTGAAAGTTCGCCGCGAGCTGCCTGCTGCCAGATATCGAAAAATTGAGCGCGAATTTGGGCATCGAATCCATTGTTGCGGGCAAATTGGAAAGGGTGGTTTTCTTCGGTAAACCAGAAATCTAAGACAGTTTGAGGTGTCATGAAAACTCCTTGAAATAGAGTACAGGGAAAATTGAGGTCGTCTGAAAAATTAGAGAGATGCTTTCAGATCATCTTAACCATCAGCGCTTGCGTGAGAAAAGATCGGTAGCGGAGCGGATTGTTGCTCACAATATGCAATTTATGATCTACATCTTTTCAGGATGGGCTCCTTACTACTCTGGTACAGTTCCTTCACTTTGTTCAAAATATTTTTGTAATTTTGATATAAATTGCCGACAGATTTTATTCGTATGTGGAGACGACGACAATATTTTGCACTTGGAAAACTTTGCTTGCGTTGCCGACATAAGCTGTTGCACCAATCACTGCGATTTTCATGTGTGACTTCTTGTTGAGATTCGATTGATGAGATGAGCGCATGCAAAGGCCGTCTGAAACTTTTAGTTTCAGACGGCCTTTAAATTAAGATGATTAAACAGCGGCGACGGTAAAACGTTCAAACAAATGCGCTTTGTTTTCCACATCGTCGGCGATGGCGACTGCCAAATCGGCCACGCTGATGCCTGCCGGAATTTCACCGTCCATCAGCAAATCGTCTTTGCCCAAGCGGTATTTGCCGGTTTGGTTTTCGCTGAAACCGCCGTCTGCGCCCAGTCGTGCCGGAGGGGAAACGAAAGACCAGTTCACGTCGCGGCGCGGCAGAAGTTCTGCCAAGAGATGGCGTGCGGCATTGGCGCCGTCGAAAATTTCTTTCGGGAAGTCGGGCGTATCGATAACTTGCAAACCGGGTGCCACATACAGGCTGCCCGCGCCGCCGACGACCAACAAATAAGGCACCTGTGCTGCTTTTGCCGCTTCGACGATGCTGTTTGCGCCACGTGTGAAATCCGCGCCGATGTTGGGATTGGTCCAGCCCGGGTTGAACGCGCTGACCACGGCGTCAAAGCCTGCCAGTTTGTCGGCAAAATCGGCTGCATTGACATCTGCGGAGACTGCGGCAACATTTTGCGCTTGGAAAACTTTGTCTGTGTTGCGAGCGAAAGCGGTTACTTCATGACCGCGGCCTGCCAATTCTTGAACGACTGCGTTGCCGACATAACCAGTTGCACCGATAACTGCGATTTTCATATTTGACTCCTTGTAGGGATGTGATTGATTAGATGAGCGCATTGTAAGGCCGTCTGAAACGCTTGATAATCCCTGATTTACTGTTATTATTGTGAAGTTGAACTACATAATTAGTCGAAATGCAAGACATCAAACCTCTGCTCGTTTTCGCTACCGTCCTCGAACATGGCAGCATGAACGCCGCTGCTGCCGCGTTGGGCATGACGCCGTCTGCCGTCAGCCAGCACATCAACCGCCTCGAAACCCTGCACGGCATCAAGCTGTTAAACCGCAGTACGCGCAGCCTTGCGCCGACCGATGCCGGCCGCGCCTTGGGCGAATACTGCCACCGCCTCGCCGCCACCCTTGCCGATACGCGTACCGTTATCGACAATCTGAAGACCGAACCCGTCGGCGAATTGCGCATTTCCCTGACTTCCTGCGTCATTGGTTCCCGCGCTTTTCAGACGGCCTTTTCGCGATTGCAAACCAAGTTTCCCAAAATCCGCCCAGTCCTCAATTTCAGCGATACTTTGGACGACTTGCAACACAATCAGACCGACATCGCCATACGCGGCGGCGACCGGGCTTTGGACGATCCCAACTTGGTTGCGCGCCATCTCGTGACGTGGCCGTACATCATTTGCGCCGCACCCGATTATCTCGACCGGTATCCGCCCATTACCCATCCCTCTCAGCTTCATGCACACCGCTGGCTGCATTTTTTACCTGTCCGTACGACCTTGCAAAATGGTGAAGAAAGCTATTTCCTCGACATCGCCGACAGCATTGCCTGCACGCATCTTGCCGCCGTGTGTAGCCTGACCGAAAGTGGATTTGGTTTGTCTTTACAAGTGGGCGGCGAAGTGAGGGAGAAAATCGCACAAGGCCGTCTGAAAGCGGTTTTGCCTGAATGGACATTGCCGCCGGTCAGCCTTTATTTGGTCACGCCTTATCGTGTGCAGTCTGCCAAAACCGAGGCTGCCGTGCGCATTTTTACTGAGAGTTTTGCCAAGGAAGGGGGTTTATGAACGCGGAAAATTGGAGCGTTTACCTGATTTTGTGCGAAAACGGCGCGTTTTATTGCGGGATCAGCAACCGTCCGCAAGAGCGGTTTGCGGCGCATTTGTCAGGAAAAGGCGCGAAATACACGCGTTTGAACAAGCCTGTCGAGATGCGCATCGTTTCAGACGGCCTGAACAAAAGTGAAGCGCTGAAACGGGAAATCGGCATTAAGAAATTGACGGCGGAGCAGAAACGGGGCTTGTGGGCTGAAGCTGAAACATTGGCAAAAGACTAATGGCGGCAATGGATTAAATTGTCGTCGGGATATGAATAACCACATAAATAGGTAAGCCTGCCGGTGTCTTTTGCATGGCCAAGCGGCAAATGTTTATTAACATGATTCAAAAAGGCCGTCTGAAACCTGATTGGGGTTCAGACGGCCTTTTTGGGATGGGGATGGCTTTCAGGTTGACGCTACTCATGGAGAAGTCGGTAAAAATTTGAATTCTAAAGGAAACTTTGAAAATAAAATGAGTAACTGCTTGAACAATAAAATAAAAGTTATCGCGCTTCATGACAAATGGCGTAAATTTCTATCCGAGTAGAGAGGTGGTGTCAATATGTTTTTCCTGTTTTTGTGACAAAATCTGATTTATACCAATATTTATTATAGTGTAGGTCAAAAGTATTAGTTTCTATGCTAGAATTTTTGAGCTGTTTATATAAAACAGTGATTTAAACTAAAACTAACGAAAGACAGAACATGAACAAATTACTGATTGCCGTAATGATGATGGCTGGTTTGACAGCTTGTTCCCAAGAGGCTAAACAGGAGACTCAAGAGGCTGCTCAAGCCGTTGCATCTGAAGTTAAAACCGAAGCCGCTTCTGTTGCCGATGCGACTGCATCTGCCGCTCAAGAAGCCGCCGATAAGGTTGAAGCTGCCGCCAGCAAAGCAGAGGAAGCCGCGAAACCTGAAGAAGCCGCCAAGCCCGAAGAGAAAGCCGAAGCGCCTGCCGCTGAAGCCAAGCCTGCCGAATCCGCCAAAGTGGACGGCAAAGCTGTTTTTGAAGCGAACTGTAAAGCATGCCACAGCGGCTTGATTCCCGGCGCCCCTGCTGTAGGCAAAAAAGAAGACTGGGCGCCTCGCATTAAACAAGGTAAAGACACCTTGCACAAACACGCCCTCGAAGGCTTCCAAGCCATGCCTGCCAAAGGCGGCAACGGCAGCTTGAGCGATGATGAAGTGAAAGCCGCAGTTGACTACATGGCCAACGAATCCGGCGCTAAATTCTAAATCGTACCGATTGAAACGCACCTTGCAACAAGGTGCGTTTTTTATGGGTAGGCGGATGAAAGTTGAAATAGGGCCGATAAACAGGCAAAGGCCGTCTGAAACATTTTATTTTGAAGCACAATCGGCTAAAATCAGGCGAATTATTTTATGCAGGAGCAAACCATGAGCAATCAACACGACAACGTAGATGCCGGCGAAATCGCCAAGTTCAGCCAAATCGCCGACAAATGGTGGGATAAAAACGGCGAATTCAAGCCCCTGCATGACATCAACCCCTTGCGCCTCGACTATATCGACGGCTATGCCGGATTGGCAGGCAAACGTGTGTTGGATGTAGGCTGCGGTGGCGGTATTTTGTCAGAAAGCATGGCCAAACGCGGCGCAGAACACGTTACCGGCATCGATATGGCGGAAAAATCCCTGCAAACCGCCGCTGCCCATGCGGCCGCTCAACACGTTGCCAATATCGATTACCGCTGCATCCGCGTCGAAGACCTCGCTGCCGAGCAGCCGCACAGCTTTGACGTGGTAACGTGTATGGAAATGATGGAACACGTTCCCGATCCGTCCGCCATCGTTCAAGCTTGCGCGAAACTGGTCAAACCCGACGGCATGGTGTTTTTCTCCACCATCAACCGCAATCCCAAATCTTATCTGCATCTGATTGTCGGCGCAGAATATCTGTTGAAATTCGTCCCCAAAGGCACGCACGACTGGAAAAAATTTATCACGCCGGCAGAACTCGCTCGTATGTGCCGCCAAGCCGGATTGGATACCGTCGGCAGCAAGGGCATGACCTACAATTTGTTGAGCGGCCGTTATTCCTTGTGCGACTCGACCGAGGTCAATTATATGGTTGCCTGCCGTCCGGCATAAGGTTCAACGGATAAAGCACACTGGCTTGCCCGATATTTGAAACGGTATGTCGAAAGCAGCTTGATACAAATATCGGTAAGGTAAATCAGGCCGTCTGAAAAGAAAAAAGGCATGTTCGATACATGCCTTTTTTGTATGTGCAGAGAGGTTATCACCCTTATTCCGTCCAAGACGAATACGGATGTTTGCTCAAATACGCATTGGTGAATTTACCGTCTGCCGTGATTTCCTTGCCCAGCCAAGACGGTTTGGGAAACTCGGTATCTTCAGACGGCAATTCGATTTCCGCCACAATCAATGGTGCATTGTCGCCGAAATATTCGTCGATTTCATACACAAAGCCTTCAAATTCGACCCGATAGCGGTATTTTTCCATTTTAAACGGGCACATATCCGCCATCATCGCTTGCGCGTGAGCCAGCGGGATTTCGTATTCAAACTCGCTGCGCGTCATGTCGGAAATATAGCCTTTCAGGGTCAGCCATGCTTGCGAACCGATAATCCGCACACGGATGGTGCGCTCTTTTTCCACGCTCAAATAGCCCTGTTGCAACACCAGCGGCTCGCTTGCCGCTTTGCGCCAACTGTCATCCGCCAGCAAAAAGCGGCGTTCGATTTCGACCGTCATGAATTCTTTCCTTATTTACCAAACAGGCCGTCTGAAGATCAAAACGGCTTGAAAACCACCATATAAAGCGCGGCCACCATCATCAATACGGGGAGTTCGTTGAATACCCGATACCAGCGGTGCGAATACACATTGCTGCCGTTCTGGAAACGGCGCAGCAGCATGCCACAATAAAGCTGGTAGGCCAAGAGCAGCAGGCCGCACAATAATTTAACCGCCAGCCAGCCGTTGCCCCACCAATTGTTTACAAACCCGATGGCCGCGCCAAATATCAGCGTTCCCCAGCCCAAAGGCGACATAAAGCGGTACAGCCGCCGCGACATATCCGTCAGCCGTACATATTCCACGCTGCCGGGTTCTAATTGCGCCAGATTCACATAAATCCGCGGCAGATAAAACAGTCCCGCAAACCAAGAAATTACAAAAAATATGTGTAACAGCTTAAACCACAAATACATTTCAGACGGCCTCAAAACCTAAAACCATTATTTTATCCGCAATGCGGCCCAAGCCGAAACAAAATAGTCAAAACAATCCGACAGGGTGCGCCGCAACAATGTGTTGCAGGCATGATTTTACCCAAAAGCCAAATTGTAAATTCTGCAATAATATGCAAGTTGGGATATGCACAATGCAAAAAACTTGTTAGAATTCTATGCTATTTAATTATAAAAACATTATGGACGGAAAACATGAAACAATTCGAAATCAGCAACAGCGTCAGAAAAGAGCTTAGCAACTACCTGAATACGCGCAATCTAAACCTCAAAGCCGCCATGGACAACGAAACAACCAATGGCGAAGTCGCGGCCATCGTTCATGCAGGATTGCCGGCGATGATTCGGAAAATCTATTCTTTGGAAAAAATGAAAACCTTTTTCTGGACGAAAAAAGATTTGATGATGGAATTTATCAATATGCGTTTGGCAGCAGGCGATAAAAAGGGCAAAAACTAATTTTAGCGATGGGCAGGGGGAGATTGGGGTTTGAAATACGGACTTCAGTTTCTTCCGAAAAAATTGTTAGAGATTGGACGTATTTATTGTTCCTCATTAATTGTGCCAACCGAAAGGCCGTCTGAAACATTTCAGACGGCCTTTAACTTTGAATCAGCAACCGTTCTGTTTAAAACGGCGGATTTTCAAATCAAGCTGCGTTGTCGAAACCGCTGTGGCGGAGCAGGGCATCCAAGCTTGGTTCGCGGCCGCGGAAGGCTTTGAAGGATTCGGCTGCGCTGCGCGAACCGCCGACGGCCAGTATTTCTTCCCAGAAGCGGCGGCCGGTTTCGGCAACGTCGTCGCTTTCTTCAAAAGCGGCGTAAGCGTCTGCACTCAAAACTTCCGCCCATGCGTAGCTGTAATAGCCTGCGGAGTAGCCGCCGGCGAAGATGTGGTTGAAGCTCAAGGCAAAGCGGTTGTATGCCGGCGGTTGGGTCACGGCGACTTCTTGACGCACTTTGTCCAAGATTTGCGGCCATTCTTTCAGACGGCCTTCATCTTCCTGATGGTAGATTTCCATGTCGAAAAGGGCAAATTCCATTTGACGGACGAGGAACATACCGCGTTGGAAGTTTTTGGCGGCGTGCATTTTGTCGAACAGTTCTTTCGGCAATACCGCGCCGGTTTCTTCGTGCGAGGACATTTGCGCCAATACGTCGTATTCCCAAACGAAGTTTTCCATGAATTGGCTAGGCAGCTCGACCGCGTCCCATTCGACGCCGTTGATGCCGGATACGCCCACTTCGTCAACTTGGGTCAACAAGTGGTGCAGGCCGTGGCCGGTTTCGTGGAAGAGGGTGATGATTTCGTCGTGGCTCAAACGCGCTTCTTTGTCGCCAACAGGCGGGGTGAAGTTGCAGACGAGGTAGGCGGTCGGCAGTTGCAGCGTACCGTCGGCGAAACGGCGGCGGCTTTTGTAGCCGTCCATCCATGCGCCGCCGCGTTTACCTTCGCGTGCGTACAAGTCCATGTAAACGCCGCCGATGGTTTGGCCGTCTTGTTTCAGCTCAAAATAGCGCACGTCTTTGTGCCAAACGGGAACGGTTTTTTCAGCCAACTCGATGCCGTAGAGTTTTTTGATTTGGGCAAACAGGCCTGCCAATACTTTGCTGATAGGGAAGTATTTTTTCACTTCGGTTTCGCTGAAGGCGTATTTGGCTTGGCGCAGTTTTTCGGCGGCGTAGCTCAAATCCCAAGATTGCGGATCTTCGATATTCAGGTTTTCTCGCGCAAAGGCTTTGATTTCGGCAAAGTCTTTTTCGGCAAACGGTTTGGCGCGGCGGGCAAGGTCGTGCAGGAAGTTTAAAACCTGTTCGGGCGTATCCGCCATTTTGGTTGCCAGAGACAGCTCGGCGTAGTTTTTGAAGCCGAGCAGTTTGGCGGTTTTCAGCGCGTTTGCGAGCGTTTGTTCGACGTTGGCCGTGTTGTCGAATTTGCCTTCGTCAGCCAATTCGCTGGCACGGGTAACGTAGGCGCGGTAGATTTGTTCGCGCAGTTCGCGGTTGTCGGCGTATTGGATAACGGCGAGGTAGTGCGGAATCTGCAGGCCGATTTTGTAGCCTGTTTTGCCTTCGCTTTGCGCGGCGGCAGCAAACATAGCGATGGAGTCTTCGGGGATGCCGGCAAGCGGCGCGGCATCGTCAAAGTAAATGCCGAAAGCATCGGTCGCGTCTTGGATGTTTTGTGCGAATTTGGCACCCAGTTGCGCGCCTTCGGTTTGCAGTTGCGCCAGTTCTGCCTGTTGTTCGGGCGGCAATTCGGCACCGCTGAGGACGAAGTCGCGCAAGTCGTGGTTGAGCTTGGTTTGTTGCGCTTGGGAGAGGGTGTCGAATTCGGCAGAATTTTTGATGATTTTGAAGCGGTTGTACAACTCGATGTCTTGACCGATTTCGGTGAAGAAAATGGTGATTTTGGGCATCAATTCGTTGTATACGGCACGCAATTCGGGCGTATCGACCACGGAGTTGAGATGGGAAACCACGCTCCAAATGCGGCCGACGCGTTCGGTAATGTCGGTCAGTTTTTCGACAGTGTTGACCCAGTCGGTGTGCGTTTGCGCTTTGATGGCGGCGATTTGTTCGCGCGCTTCGGCAATGGCGGTTTGCAGGGCGGGTTTGATGTCTTCGGTTTTGATTTGATCGAAACGGGGTTCTTCGCCCAAGTGGAGCAGGACGTTGTCGCTCATATGGTTTCTCCTGAATAAGATGGATTCAGACGGCCTTGTGGCCGTCTGAAAAGAAAACGATAGGCGTTATATGGTGGCAGACAGGCAGAATTAAAGTGTTCCGCCTATCTATCAACCAATCTTATTCTGCGCCGCGCGGATTGGCGTGCAATGGTGCGGCCAGCTCGAGGCGCATAGTGGTGCCTTCTGGGGCATAAACCGCATTGGCAACATTGGTTTGCAGAGATTCGGCAAACGAGCCGCGATACACTTTTGCGCCTTGGTGGGTCAGGTTGGATTGTACGTCGACGTACACTTCGCCGCCGATTTGACGCCAGAGGTGGCAGAAGGTGTAGTCTTCGGACAGGTAGCGTTTGCTTTCAGGATCGACCATGCAGTCGAAGAAGCGGTAGTGCAGGCCTTTGTTTTCCGGGCTGTAGTCGCTGTCGGAGACGTAGTTCAACTCGGGATAGGCCTCTATCATTTTTTCAAATACGCTGCGTTTGATAACCATGAAGCCGGTTGGTGCGTCATGAACCTTCATAAAGCCTTCTTCATCGACTTTCAGGACGATTTCGCCGTTTTCATTTTTGTCGTTGGTATTGACGGTGTAAGAAGTGTACATGCGCTCGAAGTCGGCTTGGGTTGTGCCGGCAGGAAGGCCTGCTTGGGGCCAGTTTTCGCGTTTGAGCGGATAAACGCCGGCTACAACGTCTTTATCGGCCAAGAGCAGGCGGTAGAATGAATCGGGAGAGAAGCCGATGTCGGAGTCAATCCAAAATAAATGCGTCCATTCTTTGTTTTCCAAAAATCTGGCCACGCAGTTGTTGCGCGCGCGCGTAATCAGGCTTTCGCCGCGCTGCATCATCACTTGAAGCGGCAGGCCGTGCGAGGCGTTGGTGTGGACGATGTTCAGAAGTGAGAGGGTGTAGTTGTGGAAATATTTGCCGTCATGGCTGGGGGTCATAATGACTGGGTACATTTCGGCAAGGGCTGATTCTGGCAACATGAGTTTTCCTTATTGTTGATTGTGAATTTGGGTATTGTAAGGGATTTGATAGTATATATAAACTTGGCTATTTTAATTTATTGATTAATCGGCATTGCGTGCGCAAGAATTCGTCCAAAACCGCCTGTTGGATTTCCAAGCGTTTGGCTACGGGCGAGGCGAAGCGCACGATGATGTTGTACACCTTGTCATCATGTGGCACGCGGGATACACGCGGCTGGGCGGCGGGCGTGATAAACAATTTTTGGGTTTGCACGTTTTCCAAATGCTGCTTGATGGCAGGGACATAAGGCTCGCACAACGGCTCAAGAACGGCTTTCAGACGGCCTATGATTTCGTCTGAATCCAAATGAATCGGCACGGGAATTTCCACTGTATGAATCACATAATCGCCCAAAATATTGTCGCGGCGCACGGTATGGCTCAAAAGCAGGCTGTTGGGAAACGAGAGCGTTTTGCCGGAAAGCTGGCCGATCAACGGATTAGGGCCGATTTGCATCATCAGCGTGTTCAGCATATTGATATCGACCACCCGTCCGCGCAGACCGTTGATTTCGATGTAGTCGCCGATGGAATATTGTTTGGTTACCGAACGCAGGATGCTGCCGGACAAACACATAATCAGCTCTTTGGTTGCCACCACAATCGCCGCGGCCACTGCAAACATCGACAAGGCCAAAGTTTGAATCTGCGCCGCCCAAATCATCGCCAGCCCGAGCAGGATCAGCAACATGGTCACGTTGCGGCTGAACACCAGCGAGCGGCGTTTGTTTTCAATGCTCAAATCCGGATGGCTGCGAAAATGCGCCGAGAGCAAAATGCTGCGCCCGGCAATGACGGCCACAATCATCAATACCGACATCAATGCCGATTTGATGATTTCTTCGCTGACAGGCAAAGCGTTCAGCCATTCATGCATGGTGTTCCACATAATGCTGTTTCCTTTCCCTTTTTAGGCCGTCTGAAAACCCACGCGTTCAAAAATTTCTGCCGCGCACGCTTCCGATACCGCAAACAAAGTTGCTACGCTGCCCAAAGCCAGTTGCGCCGCCGCACTCAAATCATCACGGCACACTTCGCCCAGCCACTCAACCGGCCGCACCAGCGACATTTTTTCATCGTCCCATTGCGGACAATGTACCGCGCCGCCCGTAATCCTGCCAACCCGATAACGGCGCAAAGCAGGCGAGTAGGTCAGTACGGCATCTCCATCGGCCAACTCGTTGACAAACCGCCACATCTGAGCCGCACCCGATTGCGCCGTTCTCAATTTCACATCCGGCACGGCCGAACGGTAAATATCCGTCAGTTCCTCACGGCCAAAACCCTTGATCGCCGCTTCGGCCAGCATGGGCCAGGCCAATGCCGCCACACCGCGTTCAAAAAATACATCATAAAGCGCACCTTGCGTGCTGCGAACCATATAAAGTCTGGCTTGTTTTCCCATTACAGTACCTATTTGTTTGAAGAACCCATCCCTTTGTTTCCATGTTACCTGTTACGGCTGAAAAATTCGATATTTTACATTGCCGGAAGGGTTTGAAGTTCTCACTGAAAATAAATGAATTATAGATGAAAGGCCGTCTGAAAAATAAAATAGGCTTATATATCAACAGATGATATATCGTAACAATATATTAATAACTGTAAAATTTTTTACGTTTGCATCAAAAAAAGATAAGATAAAAAATCAATCGCGAAAGATTGCTATTCACTGAACATTAGGAGAGAAAAAATGACCTGTAAAACCCACGAACATCATGACCACGTTCACGGCGCAAACTGCGGCCACACTGCCATCAAGCACGAAGGCCACGTCGATTATCTGCACGACGGCCACCTGCACCATGAGCACAACGGCCACTACGACGAGCATGCCCTGAGCGTCAATGAAATCAACCCTGACGGCTGCCATCCGGTTGACACCTGCCACGGCCACGTTCACGGCGAAGGTTGCGGCCATGAAGCCGTACCGCACGGCGATCATGTCGACTACATCGTCAACGGCCGTCTGCATCACCAACACGGCGATCACTGCGACGACCACGGCCCAGTTGAAATCGTTAAATAAAACTGTTTTTCAGACGGCCTTTGATATGGGGCATCTGTAGGGAAAGGGGGGGTATTTTCACCCCCTTTTCATATATATTGTCGTACCCTACACTAAAACAGCCATTATTATGTTTGACATCATATTTGTATTGGTATTCGGCAGGCTCCAAGCCTCCGGAACACTGAATTTTCCCGATAGGCTTTATCCCATCTGGAAATGGGCGCTAGGCGCAGGCATGCTTTATGCCGCGATAGGGACAATGCTGGGATACGCTTTCTCCGGTTCCTTCTCCCTAGTCAGCTTTTTGCTGATTATTGCCTTGTCATCCACCTGGTTCTCTCTGTATTTCAAACTGTTGCGGCTTACCGCCTCAAAAACTGTACTGAACCAATGTATTTACTGGGTGCTTGGCATTGTTTCGGCATTGTCGTTCCCCTTTGTTGTGGGTTATCTTTCCCTATTGGTCAAAAGCTCTTTGCAATAAACTTTTCAGATAATCTCCCTATACAATAAGGCCGTCTGAAAGCCTGAATCCGTATTTGATTTGTGTTTTTAAAGCGCTTTTTAAACTAAAGGCCGTCTGAACGTGTAGTTTCAGACGGCCTTTAGTGTTACCAATTCACACGAACTGCCCTGCTGCCGAGCAATGTTTCCAGTTCATCAAACAAGGCGGTGCTTGGCGTTACCATCCATTTTGGCGCAATTTTCAATTTGCCTGATGCTTTGCCGTTGCTGTACGACAGTTGCAGCGGAATGTGCGACGTGTCGGGCAGGCGGTGGGCGGTGAGGATGGTGGCGAGGCGCGTGATGTCGTGGCCGGGGGCGAGGGCGAGGCTGAGGCTGCGGGCGTAGCGTTCGCGCGCCATTTGCAGGGTCATGACTTGGTTTGCCATGATGCGCAGCCCGTCGCCTCCACCGTAGTCGTCGCGGCTGACTTTGGATTCGATAATCAGCACTTGGTCGGATTTGAGGTAGTCGGCGCAGTTTTCCAGCGTGTGGCCGCTGACCATGATTTCAATCTGCCCGCTCAAATCTTCGAGACTGACGAAGGCGATTTTGCCGCGCTTGCCCATCATGGTGCGCACGGCGGTCACGAATCCGGCGAGGCGTACGCTGTCTTGCGGTTTCAGACGGCCTAATTTGGTCGGGGCGATTTGGCGGACTTCTTGGGCATACGGGCCGAACGGGTGACCGGACAGGTAAAAGCCGATGACGGTTTTTTCTTCGGCAAGTTTTTCCGATTCGCTCCACATGGGCGCATCGATGAGCTGCACCGGTTCGATGGCGTCTTCCATCATGTCGAAAAGCCCGCCCTGATTGGCGTTGGCGGCTTTTTGGTCGGCGTTGTTCATGGCGAGGTCGATGTTCGCCAAGAGCATGGCGCGGTTGGGTTCGATGCTGTCGAACGCGCCGCCGCGTATCAGGGCTTCGAGGGTGCGGCGGTTCATGTGTTCTTTGCCAACGCGCTCGCAGAAGTCCAAGAGGCCGGTAAACTTGCCGCCGCTTTGCCGTGCGGCGATGATGGATTCGACGGCGGCTTCGCCCGTGCCTTTAATCGCGCCGAGTGCGTAGCGGATTTTCATGTTCGGATACGGCGTGAAGCGGTAGTCGGATTCGTTGATGTCGGGCGGCAGGAACTCGATGCCGTTGGCGCGGCAGTCGTCGTAGAAATGCTTGAGCTGGTCGGTATTATCCAATTCAGACGACATGGTTGCCGCCATAAATTCGGCGGGATAGTGGGCTTTGAGCCATGCGGTCTGGTAGGAAATCAGGGCGTAGGCGGCGGCGTGGGATTTGTTGAAACCATAGCCGGCGAATTTTTCCATGTAGTTGAAGATTTCGTCGGATTTTTCGCGCGAAATACCTTGTTTTTCCGCACCTTCGGCGAAGATTTCGCGGTGTTTCACCATTTCTTCGGGTTTTTTCTTACCCATGGCGCGACGCAGCAAGTCCGCGCCGCCGAGCGAGTAGCCGCCGATAATCTGCGCCGCCTGCATCACTTGTTCCTGATACACCATAATGCCGTAGGTCGGCGCGAGGATGCCTTCAAGCAGCGGGTGGATGTATTGGAATTCCTGTCCCTTCATACGCGCGACGAAGTCGGGAATGTTGTCCATCGGGCCGGGACGGTAGAGCGATACGAAGGCGATGAGTTCTTCAAACTTGGTGGTGTGCGCCGTTTTCAGCATTTTCTTCATGCCGGTCGACTCGAATTGGAACACGGCGGTGGTGTTTGCATCGCGGAAGATTTGGTAGGCGGCTTGGTCGTCAAGCGGAATCTTGCCGACATCGACGATGTTGCCGGTGGTGTTTTTGATGTTGTTCTGCGCCATTTCGATAATGGTCAAGTTGCGCAGACCCAAAAAGTCGAATTTCACCAAGCCCACATCTTCTACGTCACCCTTGTCGTACATGGATACGGGCGATGCGGATTCGTCCGCCTGATACACGGGGCTGTAATCGGAAATCTTACCTGGCGCAATCAACACGCCGCCTGCGTGCATACCCAAACCGCGCGTCAAATCTTCCAGCTTTTTCGCCAGCGTAATCAGTTCGTCCGCTTCTTCCGCTTCGATTAATTCCTGAATCTGCGGCTCGGCCTCCATGGCTTTTTCCAAACTCAGGGGTTTGTTGGCTTCCAACGGAATCAGCTTGGACAGTTTGTCGCACAGCATAAACGGCAGTTCCAGCACGCGTCCGACGTCGCGAATCACCGCTTTGGACGACATCGTGCCGAAGGTAACAATCTGGCTTACCGCATCCGCGCCGTATTTCTCGCGCACATATTCAATCACGCGGCCGCGGTTTGCCTGACAGAAGTCCACGTCAAAGTCAGGCATGGAGACGCGTTCAGGGTTTAAGAAACGTTCGAACAGCAGCGCGTATTTGAGCGGGTCGAGGTCGGTAATCTTCAATGAATACGCCACCAATGAGCCTGCGCCCGAACCACGGCCCGGCCCTACCGGACAGCCATGCGTTTTCGCCCAGTTGATAAAGTCTTGTACGATAAGGAAATAGCCGGGGAATTTCATCTGGATGATGATGTTCAACTCAAAATCCAGCCGTTCCTGATATTCCGGCATTTTTGCCGCACGCTCTGCCTCGTCGGGATAAAGCTGAACCATGCGTTCCTGCAAACCCTCGTTGGACAGCTTCACCAAATAATCGTCCAGCGACAGGCCGTCTGGGGTAGGGAAGAGCGGTAGGAAGTTTTTGCCCAATGTGATGTGCAGATTACAGCGTTTGGTGATTTCCACCGTGTTTTCCAAGGCTTCAGGCAAATCGGAGAAACGTTCGGCCATCGTTTCCGGCGGAATGAAAAACTGGCTCGGCGTGAAATCGCGCGGACGTTTTTTGTCTGTCAGTACCCAGCCGCCTGCGATACACACCCGCGCCTCGTGTGCGTTGAAATCGTCGCGGCTCATAAACTGTGTCGGATGCGTCGCTACCACCGGCAAACCCAGTTCCTCTGCCAGCTTCACGCTGCCGGAAACGCAAGCCTCCCATTCAGGGCGTTCTGGCAAGCGTTGCAGCTCTAAATAAAACGCATCGGGAAACCACGCCGCATATTTCAACGCCGCCGCACGTGCCGCGTCTTCATTGCCGTTCAACAGATTCACACCCACTTCGCCGTAATGCGCGCCGCTCAAACAAATCAAGCCGCTGTTGTCGCCGTTGTTCAGCCATTCGGGATTGAGTTCCGCATGATGGATATTGCGGTCTTTGCCGACATAAGCCTCCGTCAAAAGCTCGCTTAAGCGCAGATAGCCCGCATCGTTGCGGATAATCAGCATGGCGCGGAACGGCTTGTCGGGCGCATTCGGATTGCCTATCCACACGTCCGCCGCGCCGATGGGCTTAATTCCTGCGCCGCGGCAGGCTTTATAGAATTTCACCAAGCCGAATTCGTTCATCAAATCGCTGATGCCCAAAGCAGGCAAACCGTATTCCTGCGCTTTGGCAATCAGTTTTTTAATCCGCACCATACCGTCGGTAATCGAGAATTCGGTATGCAGGCGCAGGGGGATGTAGGTCGGCTCGGTCATGGCAAAATCGGCGTGAACAATAAAAGGCGTATTGTAGCAGGGTTGGCAGCGAAAGGCCGTCTGAAAACCAAATGTAATGAGGTTGGATAAAGCAAATAAAACAGAAGGGGGCTTTCTTTCAGACGGCCATGTTAAAATATCGCCATTATTGGAAAGGATTAAATGATGGAAGCAACAGTCTATCTTGAAGACAATGAATACATCGCTTTGTGCGACCTGTTGAAACTGGCCGGCCTTGCCGAAAGCGGCGGACAGGCAAAAGCATTTATCGCCGAAGGGCTGGTGTTGCGCAACGGCGAAACCGAAACCCGTAAAACCGCCAAAATACGTGGCGGCGAAGTGATTGAATTTGACGGCGCACGCTTGGAAATTGCCGATGGATACGACCCTGAAGAATAAAGCCGAAGCCATCTTGGGCGAACCGCTTTTAGACGAACCCGTCCGTCCTGAGTCGTGGGAATGTTGCGGCAGCGAATGCGGCGATGCCTGTATCCAGACAATGTATTGGGTGGAAAAAGCCCGATATGATGCGCAACAGAGGAAATTGAAAGAAGCAGGTTGGATAGACGGCGAAGATGGTGCAAAGGCCGTCTGAAAATGATTGGGCTTGATAGGAGCTGTGTTTCAAACAATGCTGCATTAAAGCCAATGCCGTCTGAAAGTTTCAGACGGCATTGGCTTTTTTAAAGTTTAAATTAAGATTGTGTTACCTCGGAAGCGGTTGCATTTTCAGGTGTGCCAGGTGCAGCATCGGCAGGAGCCTGATAATCTGTATTTTGCGATGAAGAGGGCTCGGCATTGTCATGTTTATGATGCTTATCATGTTTACCAAAGTGTCGTTTGTCCTGATCGTCATCTTGTGCTACTGCCAATACTTTGCCGTTTTGAGCATCAACCAAAGCTTCGTATTCGACGCCGTCTTTCAAGATTTCTACTTTGTAACGGCCGCCCAAATGTTGTTTGTATTTGTAATCGACATCTTTAACGACGCCGCCCACTTCTGCTACCGCTGCTGCGGCTGCTTGCTGGCCGGAAACCTTTGCGAACATACCTTCTTTGAAAGCCATGGTACCTGCCGCACCGGCAACGCCCAAACTTGAAGCAATAATACCGGCAATGATGAGTTTTTTTGAAATAAAAACGTTAATGCGTTTCATGATTTTCTTTCCTACTGTGTTGTTGAACGATGAATGTATTCTATGCCTCAACAATTAGCTGAACATGAGCAAAACGCTAAGATGTGTAATGGGTTGCAATACTAAAATTAACACTTTAATAATAATGGAGATCGAAGCCGCGCTTTCAGACGGTCTTGCTGATATATTGTGATGGTATATTTGGTGGAGATTGTGGTTTGCGTGTGAAAACAAAAAAGCGTGATGAAAAAAAAGGCATGTGTGAGACATGCCCCGAATTAAATGGTAAACGCGATGTTGAGAAACCAAATGACGGAATAAGATTTGCGGTTGGTCAACTTATCTTATTCCTCCTTGTTTTACAATCATTCAGGCGATGTTTCTCCTGCAAAATTCTCGATTTCTTCGCGATGCGCGTCAAACCATGAGCCGACCACTTGATTGACTTCGTCCATACCTTGCTTTTTCAGGCTGGAGAACAGTTGAACGCTGATTTTTTGGCGGTCGGTATAGGGTTTGAGTGATTTTTTTACCGCTGCCAAAGTTTTAATCTGGTCGTTTTTAGACAGCTTGTCTGCTTTTGACAGCAGGATATGCACAGGACGGCCGGTAATGTGGAAAAAGTCCAGCATTTGAATGTCTAAAGCCTTGAGCGGATGGCGCGAGTCCATAATCAGAATCAGGCCGATCAGTTGGCGGCGTTGTTGCAGGTAGTCGCCCAAGAGTTTGACCCAGTGCGCACGGATGGCCTCCGGTACTTGCGCGTAGCCGTAGCCGGGCAAGTCGACCATGAAATTGCCGTTTTCCAGCTCAAAGAAATTGATGTGTTGGGTGCGGCCCGGTGTTTTGGAAACATAGGCAAGGCGCACATGATTGGTTAAGGTATTGATGGCGCTGGATTTGCCGGCATTGCTTCGGCCGACAAAGGCAATCTCGGCCGGCGTGTCGGGCAGGTCTTTCAGATGGTTGACCGTCGTAAAGAATTTGGCGTTTTGAAAAAGGTTCATCAGTATTTCCTTACATGGAAACAAAACTGCAACATCATAATTTGTATCGGGCATTTATGTTGCAGCAGTTTGGTAATTTGAGTAGTAATTTAATGTAAACTTGGTATAGAATAGCACGTTTATAGAATTATCGGTTTTAATCGGGAAAATTCCCCGGTATTTGAGTATAAAAAAGCATTGACGCGGTACGCAATGCTGTAATCAGGAGCACTCCATGAAACGATTGACTTTATTGGCCTTGGTATTGGCTGCCGGTGCGGTTTCCGCTGCCCCTAAAGCAGATGCTGAAAAAGGCAAACAGGTAGCGACTACTATCTGTGCGGCGTGTCACGCAGCCGATGGTAACAGCGGTATCGCAACTTATCCTAAACTGGCAGGTCAGGCCGCGGCCTACACCTACGGTCAAACCATGGCCATCAAAGACGGTACCCGTACGCACGGTGCTGCCGGCGTGATGAAACCGATGGTGATGAACTTGTCCGAACAAGACATTCGCGACGCTGCCGCCTACTACGCCAAACAACAAGGCAAACCGGGCGAAGCCAATCCTAAAGAAAACCCTGAGCTGGGTGCGAAAATCTATCGCGGCGGCCTGAGCGCTAAAAAACTGCCGGCATGTATGTCTTGCCACGGTCCTAGCGGCGCAGGTATCCCTGGCGGCGGTACTGAAATCCAAGCCTATCCTCGTCTGGGCGGCCAACATAAAGCTTACGTTGTCGAGCAAATGAAAGCTTACCAATCCGGCCAACGCAAAAACGCCATCATGGCCGATATTGCCAACCGTCTGAGTGAAGAAGAGTTGAACGCAGTAGCCAACTTCATCCAAGGTTTGCACTAATTTCGTTTTGAAACGAGCTTATTGATACAGGCCGTCTGAAAACCCTTCAGACGGCCTTAGCCAATATAGGTCGATAAGCCTGATTGTTTTTTTCAAATAGCGACAGCAAGATTTTTACTACAATATGCAGTATTCTTCCTTTCGCATCACACGTCATTGCAGTCCGTTCCATCGGATCGGGTTGCCCCAAGCCGACATTTGAGACATGAGTAAATCTTCATCATCCGTCCCACTTATCCGTAGACCATGGTTTGCCTTTTTCAGCTCCATGCGTTTTGCCGTCGCCCTGCTCAGCCTGTTGGGCGTGGCTTCGATTATCGGTACGGTCTTGCAACAAAATCAGCCACAAGTCGATTATTTGGTGAAATTCGGCCCGTTTTGGTCGCAGATTTTCGGCTTTTTGGGTCTGTACGACGTGTACGCCTCGGCGTGGTTCGTTGTCATCATGATGTTTTTGGTGGTTTCCACCGGATTGTGCTTGATTCGCAATGTTCCGCCGTTTTTGCGCGAGATTCGTTCCTTCCGTGAAAACGCGAAGGAAAAATCGCTGGCGGCAATGCGCCATTCCATCGTTTTAGACGGACAGGTGACGCCCGAAGTCGCACAACGGTATTTGGAAGTGCAGGGCTACGGCTGTAAAACCGTTACGCGTGAAGACGGTTCGGTTTTGGTGGCGGCGAAAAAAGGTGCGATGAACAAATGGGGCTATATCTTTGCCCATGCCGCGCTGATTGTGATTTGTTTGGGCGGTTTGATAGACAGCAATATTCTGCTGAAAATCGGTATGCTTACCGGCCGGGTCGTGCCGGACAATACGGCGGTTTACGCCAAAGACTTTAAGCCCGAAAGCGTGTTGGGTACGTCTAATTTGTCGTTTAGGGGCAATGTCAATATTTCGGAAGGTCAGAGCGCGGACGTGGTATTTCTGAATGCGGATAACGGCATGCTCGTGCAAGACTTGCCGTTTTCGGTCAAATTGAAGAAATTCCATATTGATTTTTACGATACCGGTATGCCGCGCGATTTCGCCAGCGACTTGGAAGTCACGGACAAGGCGACCGGCAAAGTCAGCGAACACACCATCCGCGTCAACCATCCTTTGACGCTGCACGGTATTACGGTTTATCAGGCAAGTTTCGCCGACGGCGGCTCGGACTTGACGTTTAAAGCGTGGAATCTGGCTGATGCCGACCGTACTCCGGTTAAACTCAAAGCAACTTCCATGCGCGAGTTTCCGCTGGATTTGGGCAAGGCTTCTTATAAGCTGGAATTTGACCAGTTTACTTCGATGAACGTCGAAGACATGAGCGAGCCGTCTGAAAAAGAGCAAAACCTGAAATCCGCCATCAATGATGTTCGCTCCGTCCGTCAAGAAGGCAAAAAATACACCAATATCGGCCCGTCTATCGTTTACCGCATCCGCGACAAAGCAGGGCAGGCGGTCGAATATAAAAACTATATGTTGCCGGTAAAACAAGACGAAGACTATTTCTTCATTACCGGCACACGCAGCGGCTTGGCGCAGCAATACCGCTGGTTGCGCATTCCGATGGATAAAAACGGCCAAATCGACACCTTTATGGCTTTGCGCCAATATCTGAAAGACGATGCGGCACGCCGTAAAACCGTTGCCAATGCTGTTAAAGGCGCGCCTGCCGAGATCCGTGAGCAATTCATGGCGGCGGCGGAAAACACCTTGTCGATTTTTGCCAAAGGCGGATATTTGGCTTTGGACGAATTTGTTACCACCAACATTCCCAAAGATCAGCAGGAAAAAATGCAGGGCTATTTCTACGAGATGCTCTATGGCGTGATGAATGCCGCTTTGGAAGACACGATCAGTACATACAACCTGCCGGCTTGGCCGCAAGACGAAAAGCGCAACCGCTTCCTGCTGCATGCAATGGACGCGTACACCGGTTTGACCGAGTATCCTGCGCCGATGTTGCTGCAATTGGACGGCTATTCTGAAGTGCGCTCTTCCGGATTGCAGATGACCCGTTCTCCGGGGGAATTCTTGGTGTATTTGGGTTCGGTATTGCTGGTGTTGGGCACGGTGTTTATGTTCTATATCCGTGAAAAACGTGCTTGGCTGCTGTTTTCAGACGGCCGTATCCGTTTTGCCATGTCTTCCAGCCGCAACGAACGCGACTTGCAGAAAGAATTTCCGCAACACACACGGCAATTGCAGCAGCTTGCCAAGGATTTGAACCATGAATAACAAACATCAGGCCTTGCCCGAGCATGAGCTTCTGACACACAAATCATTTATCCGAAACCTCAACCTCTTCGACTGGGCATTCGCACTGCTGATTGCCATCGGTGCGTTTATTGCCCAAACCCAAGCCGATCTGCACATGGACATCTACGAAATGGTGATTTTGTGGGCGAGTGCCGGTATTGCCGTTTTTCTGGGTTGGTTTTTCAAACCGATGCGCTGGTTTATCCCTTTGGGCGTGTGCTTGGCGTATTTGGCCGTTGATTTGTATGGCGGCGACATCAAACACGCAGACGGCTTCCTGCTCAAATACCTGTTAAGCAGCCAGTCGGCGATTATGTGGCAATGCGCGTTTGTGTTCTTTGCCTTGTTTGCTTATATCGTCGGCGCGATAGCGGCGGTGCGCAAAAATGTGCCGTCCAATACGCTTTTGGGCATGGGTACCGTGTTTGCGTGGGTCTCCGCGATGGCGGGCTTTGTCGGTTTGCTGGTGCGCTGGCATGAAAGCTATCTGCTGCGTCCCGATGCCGGCCATATTCCGGTTTCCAACCTTTACGAAGTATTCATCTTGTTCTTGGTCATTACGGCGCTGATGTATCTCTATTACGAAGGCCGTTTTGCCGTACAAAAACTGGGTGGCTTTGTCTTCAGCTTTATGGCGATTGTGGTCGGATTTGTCTTGTGGTACAGCGTTTCACGCGAGGCGCATGCCATTCAGCCGCTGATTCCTGCTTTGCAGTCTTGGTGGATGAAAATCCACGTTCCGGCCAACTTTATCGGCTACGGCGCATTCTGTATCGCCGCCATGCTGGGTATTGCCGAACTGTTGGCACTCATAAAAGAAGATGCAGGCAAAAAATCATGGCTGCCGCACTCGCAAGTCATTGAAGAAGTCATGTACAAAGCGATTGCCGTCGGTTTCTTGTTCTTCACGATTGCCACTATTCTCGGCGCATTGTGGGCAGCCGATGCGTGGGGCCGCTATTGGAGCTGGGACCCGAAAGAAACTTGGGCATTCATCGTTTGGCTGAATTACGCGGTCTGGTTGCATTTGCGGCTGGTGGCAGGCTGGCGCGGCAAAGTGTTGGCTTGGTGGGCGGTCATCGGTCTGGTCATTACCGCCTTTGCCTTTATCGGCGTGAATATGTTCTTGAGCGGCCTGCATTCTTACGGCACTTTGTAAACCGCTTATTCCGCACTTTATTTCAGACGGCCTTTTTCCGTTTTCGGAGAAAACGCCGTCTGAATCGTTTTTAATCATTTTTTCAGACGGCCTCAAACCATGTTGGTATTAGGAATTGAATCATCTTGCGACGAAACCGGCGTTGCGCTCTACGATACTGAGCGCGGCCTGTTGGCGCATCATTTGCACACACAAATGGCGATGCACGCCGAATACGGCGGCGTTGTCCCCGAATTGGCCAGCCGCGACCATATCCGCCGTGTCGTGCCGTTGACGCAAGGTTGCTTGAAGGAAGCAGGCGTAGGCTATGCCGACATCGATGCGGTTGCCTTTACGCAAGGCCCAGGTTTGGGCGGTGCATTGCTGGCCGGTTCAGGCTTTGCCAATGCGTTGGCATTTGCCATCGGCAAGCCCGTTATCCCCGTTCACCATCTTGAAGGCCATTTGCTCTCGCCTTTGTTGGCAGACGACAAGCCTGAATTTCCATTTGTCGCATTGCTGGTGTCGGGCGGACATACGCAATTTATGGCTGTACGCGGTATCGGCGATTACACCTTGTTGGGTGAAAGCGTGGATGATGCGGCAGGCGAGGCGTTTGACAAAACGGCCAAGCTGTTGGGTTTGCCTTATCCCGGCGGCGCAAAATTATCCGAGCTGGCCAAACTCGGCACGCCTGATGCCTTCACGTTCCCACGCCCCATGCTCCATTCGCACGATTTGCAGATGAGCTTTTCCGGTTTGAAAACAGCCGTTTTGACCGCTGTCGAAAAAGTCCGCGCCGAAACCGGCAACGATGAAATTCCCGAGCAGACACGTAACGACATTTGCCGCGCTTTCCAAGATGCGGTGGTTGACGTGTTGGCGGCCAAAGCCAAAAAAGCGTTGTTGGATACCGGCTTCAGAACTTTGGTGGTTGCCGGCGGCGTGGGTGCAAACTGGAAGCTGCGTGATGAATTTTCGCGCTTAACTGTCAAAATACCGTCTGAAAAGGGCAAACCAAAGCCGCAGGAAGAAAAAATCAATGTTTATTTCCCGCCGATGGCATACTGTACTGACAACGGTGCAATGATTGCCTTTGCCGGCGCGATGCGTCTTGCTGAGCGTCAGGCTGTCGGCGCATTCAATGTCAAGCCGCGCTGGCCGCTGTCGGATATTGTGAAGCAGGGTTGATGCATTAGACTGCTTCGATGCAATGAAAGGCCGTCTGAAAACCTGAAAACATGGTTTTCAGACGGCCTTTAATGAAACGGATGTTTGCGGTAAAACTTCATTCAAAAAGATGAGTAATTTTTTCATCCGTTTTTTCTACAATATTAACTTTGATTGATTGCAAAAGGCCGTCTGAAATGACGAATTTATCCAAAGGCTTGCTGGCTGCGATAGCGTCCAATTTGTTGTTTTCCATGCTGTTTCTGTACGGTATGTGGATGCGGCCGATGACGGGGACGGAGGTGTTTGCCTGGCGCATGGTCGCCATGCTGTCGGCTTTGTGCGTGCTGATGACGATGGTCAACGGTTGGCAGGCGGCAATGCGTTTTGCTTATGGCGTCGGCCGGGATTGGAAACGATGGCTGCTGATTGTATTGCCGACGCCGATATTTGCCAGCCAGTTGTGGCTGTTTGTCTGGGGGCCGGTCAATGGGGAAGGGGTAAACATTGCCATGGGTTATTTCCTGTTTCCTTTGGCAATGATGCTGGGCGGACGGATTTGGTTTAAAGAGCGTTTGAACCGGTTGCAGAGGGTGGCGGTAATCTTGGCGTGTGCAGGCGTGGCATGTGAATTGGTACGGTCGGGTGCATTTTCGTGGACGACTGTATGGGTGTTCGGTACTTATCCGTTTTATTATCTGCTGCGCCGCAAGCTGGGCGTGCCTTCCTTAATCGGGCTGACCTTTGATTTGTTGATGATTACGCCGTTTGCGTTGGCGTATATTTTGCTGGCAACGGATACGCCGGCGATGATTGCGGCCAAACCGGTTTTAATCTTTTTTATTGTGTTGCTGGGTTTTAATAGTGCAATATCCATGCATTTGAATTTGAAGGCGAATCAATTGCTGCCGGTGGCAGTGTTCAGCATGTTGAGCTATTTGGAGCCTGTATTGCTTTTTATTGTGTCGATTATATGGCTGGGCGAGCCGGTGCAAAAAGGCGCATTGATCGGCTATGGCCTGATTTGGTCGGGATTGTGCGTGATGATTGTCAATGGCTTGTTGGGAATGAAGAAAGAAAAGAAATTGGCTAAAGCTTGATGATAGATTGAGGCCGTCTGAAAAATGGGTTGACCAATATTTTCAGACGGCCTTGAATATTAAAAAGGACGTATCGGATACGCCCCTTTTGTTTACCAGCTTTGGGCGATACGGTCGGCTTCTTGCAGGCGTTCGACGGTGCCGACGTCCAACCAAAGGCCGGTGTGGTGTTCGCCGCTGATTTGGCTTTGGCTCATGGCTTGACGCAATAGAGGGGCAAGTTTGGCAGCTTGGTGCGCAGGAGTATCTTTGAAAAGTGCGGGATGATAAACGCCCACGCCGCTGAAAGTCAGGGCTTGACCGTCTTTTGATGAGGCGGATACCAGGCCGTCTGAAAGCAGGCCGAAATCTCCTTCGGGATGGTGTGGCGGATTGTCCACCAGCCACAAATGGGCGAGAAGGTTGTGTTCCTGCATATGCTGGGCAGCCAATCGTGCAGCTTGGAAATCAATGTTGGTCAACACGTCGCCATTGACGACCAAAAACGGCTCGTTGCCCAAAAGCGGCAGGGCGGTGGCAATGCCTCCGGCAGTTTCCAGGCCTCCGGCGCGCTCTGGAGAGTAGGCAATGCGCACGCCGTAGGCTGAACCGTCTTTCAAGGTGTCTTCGATTTGCTGGCCAAGCCAGGCATGGTTGATGACGATTTCAGTAAAACCGGCCTGCTGCAGGCGGCGCAAGTGCCAGCCGATAAGCGGCGTGCCTGCTACTTTGAGTAAGGGTTTGGGCGTGTGGTCGGTCAGCGGGCGCATGCGTTCGCCGCGACCGGCGGCCAATATCATTGCTTTCATGGGTGTGCCTATAATGTGTGAAACAGAAAAGGTCTCAGGCCGTCTGAAAAATGAAACCGATGTTTCAGACGGCCTAAGACCTTTATTTATGCCAAAGATTTGAATTGCCTACGGAAATACAGCAATGCCGGCGCTTGCGTGTCGGTATTGCGGATTTCGTTGATCTGAACAAAAAAGACGTAATGCGTGCCGATTTCGCGTTGATCGACAATGCTGCCGTGCAGGTGCGCCAGCGCGCCTTCGACTTCTAGCTGTCCGGTTTGTCCTCTATGCCAAATATGGTATTCGAAGCGTTCTTCGGGCGAGAGGTCGGTCAGTCCGGCAAAGTGTTCAGCGACATCCTGCTGGCCATCGTTGAGTGTGTTGATGCACAAATCACGGTTGCCTTGCAGAATGGGAATGATGGCGGATTGGCGGTTGATGCACAGCATGACCGTCGGTGGCTCGTCGGTAACGGCAGTTACGGCAGTCATAGTAATGCCATAGCGTCCCGCTTCGCCGTCTGTCGTGATAACGTGCACGCCGGCGGCACAGGAGGCCATGGCATCTCGGAAGGATCTCTTGAGTATGTGTGTTGAATCTGTCATCCGGCTCGCTTTATTTTAATGCCTGTTCGATTTTTGCCAGCTCTGCCAAGAGTTCTTTGAGTTGCGCCATTTTTTCTTTGGTGAGGACTTTTTCAATTGCGTCATAGCGCTCGTCAACCAATGCGCCGGTGGATTCATAGAGTTTCTCACCTTCGGGCGTCAGTTTCAGGTAAACACGGCGTTGGTCGTTGGAAGGCTTCAGGCGAACGGCCAAACCTGCTTTTTCCAAGCGGGTCAGAATGCCGGTCAGGCTGGGACGGAGGATGCAGGCCTGATTGGCCAAATCTTGAAAGTCGAGTGTGCCGTTTTCCGCTAAGAGCCGGATGATACGCCATTGCTGGTCAGTAATATTGGCTTGGTTCAGAATAGGGCGGAATTGGGTCATCAATGCTTCCCGTGCCTGAATCAGACCGATATTGATAGATGCATGTTTAGATTGGTTGGGCATTACTAAGTCTCCGGTGTTATCAAAAATCAAACCGTTGAAGCGTGAGGTAGATTGATAAAGGCGAATATTGCTGTTTTAAGGCTGCCGTCGGCAGCCGGGTCATGGGAACAAAAGCATCACTGCCACAATATTAGATGAAGATCTCTAACAGTTTGTTTTGATAATAATGTTTCCAATTGTTCTTATGGTTATATCTTAGTCTATTTTCTTTATAATCTCAACAAAATCATATGTTATTGGGAAAGAGATAGTTTATTTATTTATGAAATGGAATTGGTTGAATATATTCAGGTGAAATTATTCTTTAAATTTTCTATTTTTAGTGGATTTTCAATGAATTTAGCTGAAGATATTTGCCAAGTAAATTCTAATTTTTAATCCGATATAACTGGAAAGTCCGGATGTGTGATGAATCATTTTGCCATCTTTTAATATGATAATGGTCGGTGTGACGGCTATATTCCATTTTTGAGCCATCAGGCCGTCTGAATCGTTGAAGTTTGGAAAGGATAGATTGTTTTGTTGCATATGGTGGGCAATGTCCGCGTCGCTTCCGGAGCGCAAGGCTACGCCCAGTGTTGGGATATTGTCTTGGTGCAGTTTTTCTATGGTCGGCGATGTGTACGAGCAAATACCGCACCAGCTACCCCAAAAGTAAACAACAGCAACACGGTTCTGACTGAAGTATTGGAGGGAAGTGGTTTGGCCATTGGTTAGAGTGAGGGTTTGCGCTGCTGATTGTAAGGGTTGGTCAGGCTTGCGCACCCAGTCGACAATCAGGGATAAGAAGATGAAGATAATCACAGCCTGAAGCAATGATTTGGCGTAGTGGAGCAGGGTTTTCATCATATATTGCGGGGGATATTGGATTATTATTTTATAAATGAAAAAAGCCTTGCAGGGCAAGGCTTTTTGATTCGATTCTGAAAACGTATTAACGTTTGGAGAATTGTTTTGCGCGACGTGCTTTGCGCAAACCAGGTTTTTTACGTTCAACTTCACGAGCATCGCGAGTAACGAAGCCTGCTTGAGACAGGGCTGGTTTCAGGGCTGCGTCGAAGTCGATCAGGGCGCGGGTAATGCCGTGACGGATGGCGCCGGATTGACCGGTTTCGCCGCCACCGGTTACATTAACTTTGATGTCGAAAGATTCGGCATTTTCAGTCAGAACCAGAGGTTGACGTACAACCATGCGGCTGGTTTCACGTGCGAAGAATTCGTCAACGGGGCGGCCGTTTACGATGATTTGGCCGGTACCTTTAGTCAAGAATACACGAGCCACTGAACTTTTGCGGCGGCCTGTGCCGTAGTAGTATTTACCGTTCATGTCGTGTCCTTATTATTTCAGTTCCAAAACTTTAGGTTGTTGTGCAGCGTGGCCGTGTTCGGCGCCGGCGTACACTTTCAGTTTTTTGATCATGGCGTAGCCCAGAGGACCTTTAGGCAACATGCCTTTTACGGCTTGTTCCAAAGCGCGGCCTGGGAATTGCTCTTGCATTTCGCGGAAAGTACGCTCGTAGATGCCACCTGGGAAACCAGAGTGACGGAAGTATTTTTTGTCTTCGAATTTAGCACCGGTCACGCGCAGTTTGTCTGCATTGATGACGATGATGTAATCGCCGGTATCAACGTGAGGAGTGTATTCGGGTTTGTGTTTGCCGCGCAGACGGTGTGCGACTTCGGCTGCGACACGACCCAGAACTTTGTCTTCTGCGTCAATGACGAACCATTCGCGCTTCACCTCATGGGGTTTTGCAGAGAAGGTTTTCATGGTTGGAATCCAGATATATATAGAAAGTTATGGATTTTAAAGAGGAGATTGGTTTTTGTCAATCTTAATTGAGCGTGTTTGATACATGAATATGCGGTTTTTTCAGACGGCCGGAAATCTTTACGAAAGTCTTTGCTCGGAAAGGGGAAAGCCACACCTTTCGGTATGGCTTTTTTAGGGAATCCCCACGAGTGCCGTTTGGGCTGAATCCGCTTGAACCTTGCTGACAAGGCGGTCACCTCGGGTAGTTTCGGGTGCGTCCGGCAAACGGACGCTCGCGCCCACTACAACTCCCGGCAACCTAAAGCGAACGTATTGGTTCAAAGGAATATATGCCTTCGCGAACACCGCAGGGAAAAGGGGAAATTAGTTTTGCTCCAAGCGCGCCAGTGCTTTTTGGCACGCGTTGTTCATGTCGGTTATTTTACGCTCAAATTCACCGATTGCCAAATCGTCGTTGAGGGTGGTTTTCAAGAGGTCGTGTACGACGTTGAGGGCTGCCATGACGACGATTTTGTCCGTGCCGACGATGCGGCCGCTTTCTTTAATCGCGTCGCTTTTTTTGTTGAGCATTTCAACGGCTTGTAGGAGGGTGGCTTTTTCTTCACTCGGCGTGTTGATGGTGAAGTTGACATTCATGATGTCGAGATTGACTTGTTCGATACTCACGGGGCATCCTTTTATTGTTGTGTTTCTTGGGGCAATCGGGCAATGAGGCTGCGGATTTGGTCTGCACTTTGGGCCAGTGCGTTGCGGTAGTTTTCTTTTTCGACGGTCAGGTTGTCAATTTTGCTTTGCAGGTCTTCTTTGAGTTTGCCGACTTGAACCAGCAAGGCTTCGCTGAGTTCGTCAATGGCTGCGTCGTGTTGGTGTTTTTGTTGCTCTTGCTCGAGTTTGAGTCTGTCGATTTCTTCGTTGAGACGGCGGTTTTCTGAAACCAGCGTTTCAAATTTTTGGACAAGTTGGTAAACGTTGATTTCCAGATTGTTCAGTGATTGGTTCATGTGTTTCCCTTCAGACGGCCTGATGGCCGTCATATTGTGCGTCAGGCCGTCTGAATGGCAGACGGCGCGACCGTTTATTCGAAGCGAGCGCTTCGTTCCATCAGGCGTTCAACGACTTGCTGCGGGGTCATTTCTTTGCGGATGAGTTGCAGCAGGGTTTGAGTGATGGGCATATCGATTTGGTATTTAGCGGCGGTGTTGAAGACTTCTTCAATGGTGCTGACGCCTTCGGAAACGTGGCCGATTTCGACAAGCACTTGATGCAACTCTTTGCCTTCTGCGAGGCCGAGACCGACGCGGCGGTTGCGCGAGAGTGCGCCGGTACAGGTTAGGATAAGGTCGCCGATGCCTGCCAAACCCATCATGGTTTTGGGTTGTGCGCCCATGGCGATGGCAAGGCGGGTGATTTCGGCAAGGCCGCGTGTTACTAAGGCTGCGCGTGCGTTGAGGCCGTATTCAAGGCCGTCTGAAAGGCCGGTGGCAATTGCCATGACGTTTTTAACGGCACCGCCCACTGCAACACCGATGACGTCGGTACTGCCGTACAGGCGCATTACATTGGTGTTCAGTTGGGCGGTGGTTTCTTCCACCCAGTCTTTGTTTTCGGAAGCAAGAACGACGGCGCAAGGCAGTTGGGCGGCCAGTTCTTGGGCAAAGCTCGGGCCTGAGAGAACGCCGATTTTTTTATTGTTAGGCAGGACTTCTTTCAGTACTTGGAAAGTCAGGAGGCCGGTATCTTGTTCAAAACCTTTGCAGGCTGCGAGAACGGGAATATCGGCGGCGTTATGCTGTTTGAGCAGCTCGGCACTGCTTCTGAGGCCGGCTACGGAGGTAACGATCAGGGCAAGTTGGCTGTCTTTCAGCGCTTCGCCCAAATCGGCGTGAACGGTCAGGGACTCAGGGAAAGGGAAGCCGGGCAGGCCGCGTTTGTTTTCGCGATCTGCTTGCAGGGTGCGGATTTGGTCGGGATTGCGTGTCCAAAGGGCAACTTCATTGTTGTGTTGCGCAAAGTGCAACGCGAGAGCTGTACCCCACGAACCTGCGCCGATGACGGTAATTTTCATGTTTCTCTTCCATATGGGAACGGGGCTTACTTTAAAACAAACGGCTTTGGGGTGCAAGGGCGGCGTTTGTGAAAAATATTTTGTGCTGTTTAAAAAGCCTTAGGCCGTCTGAAAGTTCAGACGGCCTGCTTCGGTTTATGATTTATTGTTACCGGAATGGTAGGCATCGTAGGCGTAGTAGTCGTAGCTGTTGTTGGCTTCGCGCTTCATGCCGTTGAGGACGACACCTTTGATGTTGATGTGGTTTTGTTTGAGGCGTTCGACGCTGGCCTCAAGCTCTCGTGCACGGGTGTGCGCATAACGGCTGATCATCAGGACGGTGCCGGCATGTTGGCCGATGATGACGGCGTCGGTAACGGCCAATACGGGCGGCGTGTCCAAGATGACGTAATCGTAGCGTTGGCGCGCGTGGGCGAGCAATTCGTTGAAACGGTTGTCCATCAAAAGCTCGGACGGATTGCTAGGATAGCTGCCGCTGCTGATGAGATGAAGGTTTTCAATGCCGGTCTCTTGTACGGCTTTGGCCGGAGCCGCTTTGCCGTTAAGGATGTCAGACAAGCCGAACTCGGGGGTAAGGCCGAAGAGTCGGTCGAGGTAGCCTTTGCGCATATCGGTATCGATAAGCAGGACGCGTTTGCCCGATTGCGCCATTACGGCGGCGAGGTTGGCGGAGATAAAGGACTTGCCTGCCTCAGGCGCGGCACCGGTAATCATGAGGACGTTGTTAGGCGCGTCCAGCATAGAGAAGTAGATATTGGTGCGCAGGGCGCGGATGGCTTCGACTGCCGTGTCGGCGCGGTCTTCGCTGGCCAGCAGATAGTTGGAACGGCCGCCGGTTTTTTTGAATTTGTTTTTGAAGAAGTCACGTTTTTGCTGGGTTTTGGAGTGCGGAACAAGAGCAACGACTTCCAAATTGAGGTTTTCGATTTCTTCGGATGAAGTAATGCCGTTTTTCATGCGGTTGCGAATCATCAGCCACAAAGCGGTCAATGAGCCTGCGGCAAGTGCGCTCAGAAGCGTGATGACGGCTTTGCGCGGGGCAACAGGGTTTTCAGGGACATAGGCATAATCGACGATGCGGACATTACCTTGCGCACTGGCTTTCATGATGTTGAGTTCTTGTTGTTTACTCAACAGTTGGACGTAGGTAGCCTGGTTGGTTTCTACGTCGCGGGTCAGGCGGATGACTTCTTGTTGGGTATTCGGCAACTCGGCGATTTGTTGGTTGATTTTGTTTTTAGCGCGTTCGAGGATGGCAAGTTTGTCCAATACGGCTTTATAGGAAGGGTGTTCCGGCGTGTACAGCTCGGCCAAACCTGCTTCTTCGGTTTTGAGCAGGGTAATTTGGGTTTCGATGCCGGTCAGGCTTTCCAATGCGCCTTTGGACTCGAGCGGAATGTCGAGGGAGCCTGATTGTTGGCGGTAGGCATTGAGTTTGTTTTCAGCGTCTTGTAAGGTTTCTTTCAAGCGTGGTAATTCTTCGCTGATGAAGGCCAAACCGCTGGATGCGACTTGGACGTCGCGTTCGCGGTTTTGCGCAACGTAGTTGTCGGCAATGCTGTTGAGGATGACGCTGGTACGTTTAGGGTCGGTGCCTGTAAAGGTAAGGTTGATGATGGGGCTGGTTTTACCTTTGCTGATGACCGCCAGTTTGTTTTGGATGTTTTCGATGGCGCTGATGCGCGAGAACTTGGTCAACGCAAATTCTTGACCCGGATTGGCCAAGATTTGATCGATTTTGAGGGTGGTTTGATTGTTGATTTTCAGAGGCACGCCGACCTTGCCTTCTACAACGCGTTTGTCAGGCAGGGTAAGGGTATAGGCTTTGTTGCTCTTGGCGGTCAGCGTGAAGGTTTTGTTGAACCATTCGTCTTGTACGGTAAAGCTGCCAACGGTCAGTTTAGGATCGGGGTCGCCGCTGATGTTGTGCATCAGGCTGCCGATAACGGGTGTGTATTTGGCTTTGACTTCTTGGTCAAGCTGAAGGTCGTCAACGGTTTTACCCAACACCAAGCGTGATTGAACCAGCTCGACTTCTGCTTCAGACGGCGTGGTTTGGTTGTTGAAGATGCTGTTGATTTCGGTCAGGATTTGGTTTTGTCGCGTTTCAATTTCCAGCATGGCGTCGGCACGGTATTGCGGAGTGGATGCCAGGCTGAAGGCTGCGCCAAGAATGCCGCCTGCAAGCAGGGCAGCGAGGATTTTGTATTTATTTGTCCAAATTACGCGCAGCTGTTGGCCGAAGTCGATTTCGTCGTTGTCTGCGCTGTAAGGTGTGTAGGTCGTTTTTTTCATTGCTTGCTTTCTTGTTCATGCCGGTTTTATACCGGTTGAGTTTTTCCGTTTAGTTTGGTTTTCCAAGTGTCTGCGGCAGCATTGAGCTGTTCAAAAACGGCTTCAAACATTTCACTGCTTTGTTTGTATGGGTCAGGTACGGTTTTTTTAGGCAACCATTGGGCAAACAGCATGGTTTTGCTGCGTGCCGGAGGATGGATGTCAGCCACCATGTCGATTTGACTGGGCTCCATGACGAGAATCAAATCGGCCTGTTCGCACATTGGGGCGGTCAGTTGGCGTGCCGTATGGCCTGCAACGATAACGCCGTGTTTGAGTGCGGTTTTGATGGCTTGGAAATCGGCATCCTTACCTGCCAGTGCTTTTATGCCGGCGCTGCTGATGCGGTAGCCGGGTAGTTTTTTCTGCATGATCCGCTCTGCGGTGGGGGAGCGGCAGATGTTGCCTAGGCAGACGATGAGTATGTTGTGGTACATGATATTGTTTCGGTTTATGGTCTGAAAAAAGCGTGAGTCAGACTATAAGGTACTGCTTTTCCGTTTGTGCGGTGTGTACGGCTTTTATATGCCGTTTATGTAATTTGGTCGGATTGTGCGTGATTTTGTATCCTGCTGTCAAACAAGGGTCTGACAGCAGGAACCACTGTTTATTTAAACGTATTGTCGAGGGTATTGACGTTGCTGATGGAGTTGGTAATTTGTGACATTACGCGGTTCCAACGGGTAACCGGGGCGGCGGTAACGTAAACGGTGTCTTCGGAGCGCAGTTTGAATTCGCTGCCCAGTGCGTAAGAGGTCGCATCTTTCAGGTTGAGCTGGTAGATGTGGATAGGTTTGGCCGCATCTTCAGGTACGCGGCGGATCACGAATACGCCGGTTGCATCCGCATAGGCTTGGTTCATGCCGCCCACTTCGCCGAGCGCTTGGGTCAGGTTGAGGCCGTGGTTGCCGATCGGCAGGGTCGCTTGTTTGCCGACTTCGCCCATGATGTAGATTTTGTTGTTGCTGCTGTTAGGAACGTAAACGATGTCGCCATGGCTGAGGAGGTGGTTTTGCGACATATCGCCGTATTGCAGCATGTTTTGCAGGGAGATGGTGCGGTCGACGCCGTTGTGCGTCCATTTGATGTGCTGGGTATCGGCGCTTTGGGTAACGCCGCCGGCTTGATTGATGGCATCCAAAATGGTCATCGGGATATTGGTAATCGGCAATTGGCCGGCTTGGTTGATGGCGCCGGAAACGGAAACGCGTTGCGAGCGGAACTCGGTAACGTTGATAGCGACTTGGGGGTTTTTGATGTAGCGTCTTAAAAGGTTGGTCAAGATGTTTTGCAATTCGTCCAAAGTTTTGCCTTTGGCTTGAATTTTGCCTGCCAATGGGTAAGTGATGTAACCGCCCTCATCCACCCAGGCGCCGCGGCTGACTTGGTTGGTTTGCGGGTTGCTTTGCTGGATGGGGGAGTTGAGGTCGGAATGCGCCCAAACCATGATGTTGAGGACGTCGCCGCTGCCGATGCGGTAGCGGTAAGCGCTTTTGCTTTGCTCCAAGCCTTGGTTGGCTTGGGAAAGGACGGGCGGCGTACGCATTTTTTCAATCAGGTTGGGCGTGATGGGGTAAACGGCAACGCGGCTGTCGAGGTTGGTATCGGCTGCGGTGTCGTTGTCGGTGTAAACAATGGTTTTGGTTCGGGTTTTGATGGTCGAACCGGGAATGACTGTCGTGCTGTTACAGGCAGCCAGTGCAAATAGAGTAAGCAGGGAGAGCGTTTTTTTCATGTAGTAGTCCTTGCAGTATGGTGTCCGGGCCGTCTGAAAATGTTCAGACGGCCTTGTTGTTTTGTTGCCAAACCAAGTCGCAGATACCGTCTTTGGGTACGAAGCCTGTCGGTGCGCGCAACAGAAGCTGGCGCAGGCTGTTTTGGTCGCTTTGGAGACAAGCGGTTTGGAGTTCTGACAGTATGTCAGATAATTGCGTCCATGGAAGCATTACTTCACTGGCGGTCATAATACGGGGATGAGTGGTTTTTTGCACCTCGTCGCCAATGAGCAGTTCTTCATAAAGTTTCTCGCCCGGGCGCAGGCCGGTAATCTTGATTTCGATGTCGCCGTGTGGGTGTTGCTCGTCTTTGACTTTGAGGCCGCTGAGGACAATCATTTGACGGGCAAGGTCGATGATTTTGACGGATTCGCCCATGTCGAGGACGAATACGTCGCCGCCTTTACCCATTGCACCGGCTTGGATAACCAATTGCGCCGCTTCGGGAATGGTCATGAAGTAGCGGGTAATGTCTTGGTGAGTCAGGGTAATCGGGCCGCCTTCGGCAATTTGTTTTTCAAATACAGGAACAACGGAACCGGACGAACCCAATACATTGCCGAAACGTACCATGCAGAAGCGTGTTTTTTGTTCCGGCTCGGCGGCAAGCGCTTGCAGGCAGAGTTCGGCCATGCGTTTGCTGGCGCCCATGGTGTTGGTCGGTCGGACGGCTTTGTCGGTGGAAATCAAAACAAAGGTGGAAACGCCCGCATCTACGGCAGCCTGCGCGCAGCAGAGTGTGCCGAACACGTTGTTTTGAATGCCTTCGATGGTGTTGAACTCGACCATAGGGACGTGTTTGTAGGCTGCGGCATGATAAACGGTGTCGACGTGATAGGCCTTCATGATGCTGCTAAGGCGTTCTTTGTTTTGAACCGAACCCAAAAGCGGTACGACTTCGACTTGGCTGCCTTGCGCGGCTTGAGTTTCGCGCAATTCTTTGTCTATGCTGTACAGGGCAAATTCAGACAATTCAAACAACAACAGTTTGGTCGGACGGCAGTTGAGAATCTGACGGCAAAGTTCGGAGCCGATAGAGCCGCCTGCACCGGTCACCATCACGACTTTGTCGCTGATGTCGGCACTCATTAATTCGGGGCGCGGTGCCACAGGGGCGCGGCCGAGCAAATCGACCACGGAGATTTTTTTCAATGAGCTGACGCTGATTTTCCCGTCCACCAAATCTTTCATGCCCGGAATGGTCAGGACTTCGCATTTGTATGCTTCGAGGCGGCGGATGATGTCTTTGCGTTCTTCAGGTGTAGAACTTGGAATCGCCAGCAGAATTTTGCGTACGCCGTAGCGGCTGATCAGCATCGGGATTTCGTTGGGGTTGTAGACGGCAAGGTCATAGATGACGGTACGTTGGATTTTCGGGTTGTCATCGACAAAAGCGATGGCCGAGTATTCGTTAACCTGTTTGATGGCTTCCAACAACTGGCGGCCGGATTGGCCTGCACCGTAGATGATGACGGGGGTCATTTGTTTGCGGTGATGATCGGTCAGAATCGCACGCAGGATCATACGTGAGCTGGTGACGCCGACCACCAAAACCAAGAAATAGACGATGGGCAGGGCAAGATGTAGTTTTTGTTCAAAAATCAAGGTGGTCAGGCAGAACAAGACCGCTGAAATAATGCTGCCGAATGCGGCGGCAGTCAGGACGCGGATGCTGACGAAGCGCGTGACGGCGCGATAGAGGCCGATACGGATGAAAAGGATGATGGTCAGCACAGCGGTGCTGCCAAAAGCCAGCCAGTTGGCGATACTCAACCATTCGTCGGAATATTGCACTTTGAGGCTTTGGGCAAACCAAAACGCCACGAATATCATCAAGATATCGTGGATGACGAAGAAGGTTTTTTTTAGATTGCGCGGCAGAGCCAGCAGGGTTTCCAAGTTCATTTTATATTTCTTGTGTCTGAGTGTTGTAATGTGGCTTGGTACGGATTGTTTGAAGCAGGCTGTTTTATTTTTTCAGACGGCCTGAAGTTGCAGGCCGTCTGAAAATGATTATGCCGTGGCTTCAGCCAATACGGCTTCGATGTTTTCTTTGCAGAACGCAATTTCTTCATCGGTCAGGGTTGGGTGCACCAAGAACATCAGGCTGGTGTCGCCCAGTTGGACAGCGTTTTTCAGTCGCTCTTTCGGACGCCAAGGCGTGTTGTCGAAGGCTTTTTCCAAATACACTTCGGAGCAGCTGCCTTGATAGCAGGGGACTTTGCGCGCGTTCAATTCGCTGACGATGCGGTCGCGCGTCCAGCCGTCTTTCAGGTGTTCGGGTTTGACGAAAACGTAGAACTTGTATTGCGCGTGTTCGATGTAGTCGGCCACTTTAACCAAACGGATGCTGGCAAATTTGCCCAAGCTTTCAGCCAGTTTGGCGGCGTGCGCTTGGCGGCGTGCTGTCCATTCGGGCATGCGTTTGAGCTGGATGCGGCCGATGACCGCCTGCATTTCCAACATGCGCCAGTTGGTACCGAAGCTTTCGTGCAGCCAGCGGAAACCGGGTGCGTGTTCGCGGTGGTACACGGCATCGTAGCTTTTGCCGTGGTCTTTGTACGACCACATTTTGCTCCACAGCGCTTTGTCGTTGGTGGTTACCATACCGCCTTCGCCGCCGGTGGTCATGATTTTGTCTTGGCAGAACGACCAAGCACCGACGTGGCCGATAGAGCCGACGGATTTGCCTTTGTATTTCGCACCGTGGGCTTGGGCGCAGTCTTCGATAACCCACAAGTTATGTTCTTTTGCCAAAGCCATGATGTCGTCCATTTCGGCAGGCATCCCAGCAAGGTGAACCACGATGATGGCTTTTGTGTTTGGCGTCAAAGCGACTTTGATGGTTTCGGCGCTGATGTTTTGGCTGTTCAAATCGACATCGGCGAAAACCGGATTTGCGCCGGCGGTCACGATGCAGGATGCGGAAGCCAAGAAAGTGCGCGAAGTGACAATCACATCATCGCCTTGGCCGATACCCATTGCTTTGAGGGCTACGTCCAAAGCCAACGTACCGTTGGAAAGGGCGACGGCGTATTGCGTGCTGACAAAAGCAGCAAATTCTTTTTCAAATTCGCGACATTCCGTACCTGTCCAGTAGTTGACTTTGTTGGACAGCAGGACTTTGGAAACGGCATCGGCTTCTTCTTGAGTAAAGCTTGGCCATGGGGAGAGTGATGTATTAAGCATTTGTTTTTCCTGCAAAAAGACTGGTTGAGCCTTTGGGGGCGATTTCTTCCAGCAGTTGGCGGTTGATCAGGGTGTATTTCTGACCGTTGATTTCGACGTATGCGCCGTCGTAAGGAGGGAACCAGAAGGCGCGGATTTTCTTCTCGATATTGTCGCCGTCGCGGATTTGCTTCATGGCTTCCATTTCGCCACGGCTGACGTAGCGGCCACCGATGTTTGGCGTGGTCGGCAATTTGGTTTTCGACTCGATGGCGCGGGTGATGATGCGTCGTGCGAAATCTTCCAATGCCTGCATGGTTTTGCGTTCGAGCGATTGGGCGGTTTCTGTTTCGGCGTCGATAGGGAAACGGTCCACTTCGATGATTTCGCCGGTATCGATGGAAGCATCGACGTAGTGGGCGGTATTGCCCCATTCGTTCAGCTCGTCCATGATGGCCAGGTTGTAGCCGCCTGTGCCTTTGTATTCGGGCAACAGCGCAGGGTGGAAGTTGATTGTGCCTAAAGTCGGAATGCTCAGGAATTCATCACGCAGCTTGCGCCAGTAAAGGACGGACAAGCCCAAATCGTATTTCAGACGGCCTTCTCGCATTGCTTCCAAAGCCGTATCGAAGGTGTACAGGGGCAGGCCCAATTCCTGCGCGGCAGCCGTGGTCGGCGAGCCTTGCAGATGGCTGTCGGTCAAGACACCGACGATTTCGATATGGTCTTGTTTGGTCAAAAAACGAAGCAGGTTGGCGGAAACCTGTTTACGACCCATAAATAAGATTTTCATGGAGAAATGTCCCTTATGCATTTGCTTTTTCGGTGGCGGAAGTTGTCAGTGTAGTCAATTCTTCCAGGGTGTTTATCCAAAGGGTGGGCTGGTATTCACGACCGTATTGCTCGGGCTCGGCTTGATGAATATTGTGCGGCTTAGGCATGATGCCTATGGAGAGCCAACCCAGTTTGTTTGGTGCGACAAAATCTTTTTTGATGTTGTCGCCGATGTAGATGAAACGTTTTGCAGCCGGATATTTGTTTTGCAGGAAGACAAAACGCTTATCGTCGGGTTTTTCCGATTGCATGGCTTCCGAAATCAAAATGTCGTCAAACAAATCGGTCAAACCCAAGGCCTGTATTTTCAAACGCTGTGTCAGACTGCGGCCGTCTGTAATTAGGGCGCGTGCGGCAAAAGGGCGCATCAGCTTCCGTAAAAAAGACGGTTCGACATAAGGTCGGATAACAGGCCTATGTAGTCGATATTGCCACAAAAGTGATTGTTTCTCTAGTTCGTTTAATTTGCAATGATGACACAAATTGTCGAGCCAGTCTTTACTTTTATTGTCTGCAATTTCATTTAGTACGTCGGCATCGTGTTGTGGATAAAGCGACGTAATTATCCCTACAACTGCCTGTATTCCGGAGCATTTGTAGTCGTACTCAGAGTAAAGCGTATCGTCAAGATCGAAGACGATGACGGATTCTTCCGGCTTAATCATGTTCTCTTACCAAAACTTTAGCATCGTAACGAAGCATGATTAAATTGTTTTCCCAGTCGTCGGAGAACGGGACGTCTTGGCTGCCGATATATTCTTGAATCAGCCAGCCCGGATAGTTGCCGCCTGCGGCGTAAGTCAGTGGAAAACCGCCGCCGAAGCGCGGGTTGATTTCCACACCGTAGGTTGTGCTGTCGGTTTTGCTGACGAAGAATTGCGCGGTAATGCAGCCGCGTGCGCCTTCCAATACGGCCATTTTTTCAACCAGCTCTTCATATAGGGCATTGCGTCGGGTTGCGCCTTTGCTGACTTCGCCGGTGCGCACTTCCAAACGTTCGCGAGGGATGGCGCATTTCAGACGGCCTTGACGGTCGTAATACATATCGACGGTAAACTCGGAGAAAGTATTCTCAATATCGATGTATTGGGCGAACATCATTTTCGGGTCTTCGGTAATGTCGACAGTCAAATCAGCCGGTGTGTTGATTTTTTTCGCACCGATGGCGCGGCTGCCGTCATAAGGCTTGGCAAAACATGGGAAAACCAAGCGGTCACGTTCGTAAATTTCAGGCGAACGGATGCCGTATTGTGCAAACAGGCCAGCGGTCAGGCGCTTGTCGCGGCACAGGGTAATCAGTTTTGCATCGGAAATGACAATATGTATTCCTTCAGCTTCAAAACGGTCACGTGCTTCGGCCAGTTTGAGCAGCTCGGTATCGATGGTTGGCACAATCAGACCGATGTCGTGTTGTTTGGCCAGCTCTAAAATGCTGTCAATGTATTCGGCTGCATCGATGCGCGGCACGCTGAAAGCGCGGTCGGCAACATGGCAGGCAGAAGACATGTGGGGGTTGAGGTCAGTGGCAAAAACGCCGATGCCGTCTGAAAAACGTGCGGCTTCGGTTTGGAAGTCCTGCACCAATTCGACACGGCGACCTGCCGACAGAATCAGTATGTTATTTTTTTTCATCAGTTTTATTACCCGTGAAATAAGGCATGGTGGCTTCTCCTTCGGCTGAGATGCCTTCTTTGACGAAGACTTTTTTAACCGTCAGGAACAAAATTTTGATATCCAGCCAAAAGCTGAAGTTGTCGATGTACCAAACATCGTGGGCGAATTTTTCATCCCATGAAATGGCGTTGCGGCCATTGACTTGCGCCCAACCGGTCACGCCCGGTTTCATTTCGTGGCGGCGGTTTTGGAAGTCGTTGTACAACGGCAGGTAGTGCATCAGCAGCGGACGAGGGCCAACTAGACTCATCTCGCCTTTTAAGACATTCCATAATTCAGGAAGTTCGTCCAAACTGGTAGCACGTAATTTTTTGCCGAAATCGGTCAGGCGTTCGCTGTCCGGTAGCGGGTTGCCGTCTTTATCGATTGCATCGCGCATGGAGCGGAATTTAATCATTTTAAACGGCTTGCCATCCTTGCCCGGCCGCTCTTGGATGAAGAACACAGGCGAGCCTAAGTTTTTGCGGATGAGGTACACCAAAATCAAAAACACAGGCGACAGGATAATCAGCCCCGAAGCGGAGGCAACAATGTCAAACAGGCGTTTGAAAAATTTATTCATGAGCTAATCTTTCAATCAGGTTGACGATTTTTTGATAGGCAACGTCGCGTTTGAAGCGGCGGACGATTTCTTCGGACTGAACAGGATCGTTTTTGCGCTTCAGAATATCTTTGGCGGCTTGAACGAAACCGTCCACATCGCCGGAACGGTAGTTCGCATGCGGCAGCAGGGTAAGGACTTTGGCAACTTCGTCGTTGACCTGGCTGTTCAGAATCGGTTTTTGCAAAGCCATATAGTCGGACAGTTTGTTGGTAATCGACTGCATGGCGTAAGAGTGGATGGCGTTGACGGAAATGTCGCAGCCTTTGGCGACCGACATCATTTCGGCGTAAGGAATGTAGCCGTAGAACTTGATGCCGTCGCAGGCATATTGTTTGAGCCTCTCCAAATCGGGGCCACCGCCCATGATGTGCAATTCGACGTTTTCGCCGGCATCCAACAGTTTGCGAACGCCTTTGCACACGGTTTCCACGTCATAGCTGTAACTGAGCGTGCCCAAGTAGAAAAAGCGGGTTTTGTCGTCGCCAAAATCTTTAGCAGGCGCGGCATCGAGTTTGGGAAAATCAGCGCCGATATAGACGACTTCGCCGGGTACGTTCGGATTGGCTTCTTTGGTGCGGTCGAGATAAGTCTGCGATACGGCAACCAGCGCATCGGCGTAGCGGTAGGCTTGGTTGGCGCGTGAAGCAAAGGGCAGCAGGTTGTGCGGTACTTTTTTCAAAAACGGTACGACCGAGGAGAAAGACTCCGGCCATACATCCTGCACATCGACAATCAGTTTGTAGCCCAAACGCGTTTTGTGTTTGCCCAACAGCAGGTTGGTGGCAATCAGCGGATAGGCGGAAAAGACGACGTCTTGTTCGCCCGGACGGCAGTTTTCCAACCATTTTTCAAAATGTTTGACAAAGCGGTGATGGCTGGTCACGCGTCCCAAAGACACGTTTTTGCTGTATCCGCTTTCTTCCAACAGCATGACTTTCAGACGGCCTTGTGAGGCGGCCTCGGCATCTTCGGGCCGTCTGAAAGATTTGTCGTAGTGCTTGAAGTTGCTGGTAATCAGCAACACGTCATGCGACTGCGACAACAGCTCGGCAAGATACCAGAAGCGGTTGAAATGCGGCTCGGAAGGCAGCGAGCAATAAGGGGCGACGATGGTAATGTTCATGTTTCAGACGGCCTTACATTTCGTACGCAGCCATGGTGGTGCGGTAGATTTCGTCGTCGGAGCATAAGGTTTCGACATGTTTGTGCAGGGCTTTGCCCATTTGACTGCGCAACTCTGGATGCTTGATGAGTGTATCGACGGCTTCGATAAACGCTTCGTCATCGCCGAAAGGAATGCAGTAGCCGGTTTGGCCGGTGATGACCATTTCGGAAATGCCCGCCATGTTGTAGGTCACGACAGGCGTGTCGTAAAGGCCGGCTTCCAAAATATTGTTGCCGACACCTGCGCCGTGGTCGCCTACGCAATGCGGCGTGTTCACCAAAATATCGACTTCTTTGAAGTAGCCGGTCAAGTCGCGGACACCGCCGAGGAAGGTGACTTTGTCTTCAATGCCCAAACGTTTGGCTTGGGCTTTGAGGTTGTCCATTTCTTCGCCGATACCTGCAACGTTGAGGCGTACAGGCATACCGCGGTCAACCATTTTCTTCAAAATATCCAACATCAGATGCACGGCGCGGACGGTGTCCAAACGGGAAAGCGTGCCCAGTTGGACATAGTCTTTGACCGTTTTTTCAGGAACGAAATCTGCTTTGTGCAGGGCGTTGTAAGTGTAGGTGATGCGGTTGGCAGGGAAACCGTAACGGATGAGTTTTTCGCGTTCGTGTTTGCAGTTGCCGATGATGTACACGCCCAGCTTATCGAAAAGCTTGGCAATTTTCGGATAAGTTTCCGGATCAAGGCCGCGCGCGTGGTAGAACACTTTGGTTTTCGGCGAGGCAAACTTGGCCGCAATGGCGCAGGCCGGAACGATACGCGCCATTTGGCAGTGAATCACATCAGGTTTCTCTTTTTTCAGCAGTTTCATATAGGCAAACATGCCTTTGACGTAACCCAATAATCCGCCTTGGTAAAAATCAATCGGCTGCCAACGGATGCCCAATGCTTGCGCTTCCTGAATCAAAGGGCCGTCTGAAGAGGCCAATACGATATCGTGTCCGCGTTGTTTGAGCAGGCGGCCGAGGCGGAAAGTGGCGTTTTCAGTGCCACCGAGGCCGGACATGGAAGTAGTCAGGATGATTTTCATGATGGTTTCTTCGTATCGTATAGTGTTTCATTGTATGCGTAAGCGGCCATATCTTTCAGCTTGGGCGCAACAAATACGCTGTAAATAAAAATCAGCAGGCAGGGCAGCCAGATAAACGGCATACGCAAAATGGTGGACGGAATAAAACCGGCCAGCAGGAAAATGCCCAAGGCAACCCAAGCCAAAACGCGCGATTTGCCGGTTACTGCGCGGTTTGAGGTGGTGTAGAGGAAATAACACGCCACAAAGGCAATAAAGCCGAGTAAGGAAATCATGCCGAAACCCAGATACAGCTCGATGATGAAGCTGTGCGGGTTTTCAAAGCCCAAGCTGCCGCTCAAATGGCCGCCGAAATATTCGCGGAAGTTTTTAGGACCGTAGCCGGTCAGCAGCAGGGGCGGATTGTTCCAGAAGTAGTTGTAAATCTCCTGACGGTAGGACACGGAGTTGTCGCTGCCTAAGTCGTACAGGAAGAGGTACACGCGGCTAGAAAAGCGTTCCAAAAACTGGTTGCCGTTGAGCGACAGCAAAAATTCCGCAATCGCGCGTGATGGAATCATCGACAACACCAACGCCAGCAAACCAGCGACGCCGACCGTAATAAAACCGTTTTTGCGATAGGCTGTATAAACCAACAAAATCAACAGGTAACAGCCGATGGCGGTACGCGATACGCTGGCGAAAATGGCCATGCCCAACAGCAGGAACAAACCCCAGCCCAGCAGTTTTTCTTTGTGTTTTCGTCCTTGGAGTTGGAAGAAAAACAAAATGGCAGGCGCAAGGCAGACCGCGGTGGCGGCAAGGTTGTTCGGGTTAAAGAACAAGCCTTTGAGCGAGCCTTCATCAATAGCCAACTCATCGCTGGCACTCACAAACTGAATACCGGTGGCCAGCTCTGCAAACGGCGGTACGGCGATAAACAGCGTAAATACGATGAGGAACTTCTGAATCGTTCCCAAAGGGTCGTCGGCGCGCTTCAATACTTGGTAAAACAAGTAGAAGAAAGCCGGAACCGCCATAAAAAACAAAATATCCATGTACTGCGTCGGTGTCAGCGACGTAATGCCCATATGGATGGCAGGCCAGATGCACATAGCGGTCAGGGCGCAGAGCATGGCAAAAATCTTGCGCGGAATATGCTTGCTTTCCAGAAAAAATGCGACAAAACCAAGCAGTACAAATATCAGGGTCAGCGGGTTGTCGATACGCGGTACGCCGACCTTAAAGGACAGCGCGGGCCCCAGCATATAGGCTGCGAGCATGATGTATAGGATGTAAGTGTATAAGTTCAGACGTTTTATTTTCATAGTCGTTCTGTTGTTATCGTAGAGACGTGAATCTCAGGTTGGCTATTTTGCCGAACGGTTTAATTTGGCTTTGATTTTTTCGGTCGCGGCAAATAGTGCGTGTTTGTATTTTAGGAACAGGAAACCCAGTCCGACTGCCCATGCCAGCGCAAACCAAATGTAGTTGTCGCGCGTACCCAGCCAAGTGTAGGCAAGGCAGATCATCAGGCAGAGCGTTGAGTTGGTATAAATCTTCAGGCGCGGCAAAGGCTGCCACAGGCGTGAAGAGAATTCGGTTTTCAAGATGAAAAACAGCCAAAAAGCCGTTGCGCTGGCCATAGCCGCACCTTTTGCACCAAATTTCGGCACCAGCAGATAGAGCAGGGCGGTATTGGCGATAAAGGCAACGATGTTGATGACGGTAATCAGCCAAGTCGAGCGGACGACGTTCAAACCGATGCCGCTGACTTCGGTCAGCGTGTAAAACAGGGGGAAGAGCATACACGAGAGCAGGATAAATTGAACCTGCGTGTATTTTTCCGGCAGTATCCAGGTCGCCATCGGCGAAAAAATCCCGATGAGGCAAATCATTGCGCTGATGAGGACGGTCATGGAAAGCGTGATGTCGCCGATTTTGTCCAGATTGGTGTTTTCTTCTACCCATTTGAACACCAAAGGCGCCCAAATGGTGGAAAACACGCTTTGGAAAATCAGGGCGACGGCGCCAAAGCTGACTGCCATCGAATAAATGCCCAATTCGTCCAAACCCGAGATGTTTTTGAGGACGAAGCGGTCAATCGAAGTCAGGCCCCAATAGGCTAAGTTGCCGAATGCCAGCGGCAGGCCGTAGCGCAGGCCGTCCCGATGCAGCTCGGACGACCATTTCGCATGGGAAACGGCTTGCAGGTCTTGGCGCAGCTGATATATCAACAGTACAACGGTCAGCACTTGGGCTGCGGTGTAGGCAAAGACCAGCGAAGTGGTATTGGCAGGCAAGCCGGAAGCGATCACGGCAAAAACCAACACCAAAATCAAGAATTTCGGCGCAAGCTGGCTGACGGAAAAAGCCAATGCCTGCTCTTTCATCCGCAAAATCAAGGCTAAAAAACGGATAATCAGCGTGGTGGCCAAGAAAATCAGAAAGAGAATCCCCAAATTTGCACTGGGGATGTCAAAAATGATTTCAGACGGCCATGATGCGTTTATCAGTAACACTAAAACCACAACCGCCATAGTCAGAAGCAATGGCGATAAAAAAACGGATTTGAACAGCGCGGCCTTGTCTTTAACGGCGTAATAGTCGCGAATATAGGATTGGTCCAGCCCCAAGCCCAGCAACAGGATGCTCAGTCCGGCAATGGTCTGCAAGAGTACGATACGGCCGATGTCTTCCGCAGGGAAGTACCATGAGATGAGCGGCAGGGAAAGCAGGCCAAAAGCGGCGCTTCCTATCGGGCCCAATGCGTAGCCGAGGATTTTTTTCGCGTTCATATTATTTGTTTTCAGACGGCCGGAAGTTCGAGCTGAGCGTTTTTCGTAAGAGATGCGTTGTTACCGTTGCCGGTTTGCCAAGGCCGTCTGAAAAAAACAAATGGCCTTGGGAAACCGGCCGCCGTCCCGGTCGGGGAAACCGGAGGCAGCCGGATGCGTCTGAATCAAGATTATGCTTTGATGACTTTAGGATTTTTCACTGGGAATTTGCCGCGTGTATCGACAATCAGCTTGGCATGTTCGGTGATCATGTCATAGTCGAATTTGTCGTGATCGGTGGTCAGAACCACACAATCGTATTGGGCGACAATTTCAGGGGTCAGCGCTTCGCTCTTCAGGTCGAAGTAGTGATGGCCGGGGATATGTGGGAACTCTGGAACGTGTGGATCAGAGTAGGAAACCACTGCGCCCAGTTTGTGCAGGCGGTCCATAACTTCCACAGACGGGCTCTCACGCATATCGTCTACGTTTTTCTTGTAGGCGATACCCAATACCAAGATTTTGCTGTCTTTGATGGAACGGTTGTGGTCGTTCAAAGCCAGGCCGACTTTTTCGATAACGTAGTCGGGCATGTGGGAGTTCACTTCGCCTGCCAGCTCGATGAAACGTGTGTTTACACCGTATTCGCGTGCTTTCCAAGTCAGGTAGAACGGGTCGATAGGGATACAGTGGCCGCCCAAGCCAGGGCCTGGATAATAAGCAACGAAGCCGAACGGTTTGGTTGCAGCGGCATTGATGACTTCGTGAATGTCGATGCCCATTTTGTCGGCAACGATTTTCATCTCGTTCACCAAACCGATGTTTACGGCGCGGTGGATGTTTTCCAGAAGTTTGGTCAGCTCGGCAGCTTTGGTGGAGCTTACTGGAACAACTTTATCGATGGCAGGTTGGTACAGCGCAAGGCCGACTTCCAAACACGCTGGGGTATGGCCGCCGATGACTTTTGGAATGGTACGGGTTTCAAAGTTAGGGTTACCCGGGTCTTCACGCTCAGGAGAGTAAACCAAGAACACGTCTTGACCGACTTTCAAGCCGCCTTCTTCCATGCGTGGCAGCAATTCTTCTTCGGTAGTGCCGGGGTAGGTGGTGGATTCCAAAGACAGCACTTGACCGGCGCGCAGGTAAGGTTTTACCGCATCGGTAGTGTCGATCACAAAGCTCATATCCGGCTCGCGGTATTTGTTCAGCGGAGTCGGTACGCACAAAATGACGGCTTCTACTTCGCCGATGCGGGAGAAGTCGGTCGTTGCTTCAAACAGGCTGTTGGAAGCAGCGGCAATTTTGTCGGAAGAGATATGTTCGATGTAGCTTTCGCCTTTGTTGAGCTTGTCGACTTTGTTGGTGTCAATGTCGAAACCCAAAACTTGGTAACCGATATCCACATAGCGCAGCATCAGTGGTAAACCGACGTAGCCTAAGCCGACGATGCCGATTTTTGCGGTCTTATCGGCGAATTTTTGTATCGTAATGTTTTTCATGATGTCTTTCGTGTAATGAATGAGTAAATCGGGAGTGTTTGCCCGATGCCTGAGTTGTTTGCTGCAACCGCATAGCCATAGCCGGCTGCCGTATCGTGTGAAGCCTTAAAACCATACTTATAATTACATTAGACAAAATCATAAGCACTTATCTGATTCGTCTCAATCAAAAAAGTTTAACGGTCGTTCAGACGGCCTCTATGGTATGGAAACGGTATTTTTGAATGCTTAATTTTTAGAAATTACATTCAACCACATGTTTTGATTTTAGATATTGTTTTGTCAAATGTATGATTCATGAAATGAAACTACCGTTTATGCCGTTTAAAACCCTTCTAGAATAAAAACTTTTAATAAATTTTCGTAGCTTAACTTATCTTAATAATCCATTATTTCGTGATGAAAAAAAGGAAAATTTGTCGACAATCGGCTTGAGGATAGTTAACTTAAGTCAAAGTTTTAAATTGGAATACGCTAAAGTCATTATAATATATTGACGAAAAAATTACATTTATTGCTATGTAAATGATAGATATATCCTATTAAAAGTGGTTTGATTATTAAATTGAGGCAATTAGACGGATTTTTTCCGGAGAACCCATTTAATGTCCTGCCCGATGATTTCTACTGATTGACTTTGCCAAGGGCCGTCTGAAAGTAGGGCGGTCGGATTTTCAGGAAGGGAGAAAAGAGGTTTGCCTGCGCCCAATAGTTTCGGCGCTTGGTAGAGGACGATTTCATCCACCAAGTCATCCTTCAGGAAGGCTGAGGCAAGTGTTGAGCCGGCTTCTACCAGAACTTCGCCAAAGCCAAGCTCTGCCAGTTGCGGCATGAGTGAAAGAAGATTGATGCGGCCGTTGATGTGTTCAGACGGCCTGATGATGCGGATATGTTCAAATTTACCCAGCGCCTGCAAACGTTGTTCGTCTGAGGAAAGGGTAACGATAATGGTCGGGCTTTCGGTATCGGTCACGAGGTGGCAGTCCAAAGGGATTTGCAGTCGGCTGTCCAAGACGATACGCGCAGGTTGGCGCAGGGTGGGGAAGCTACGGACGTTGAGTTTCGGGTTGTCGGCAAGTACGGTACCGATACCGGTCAAAACGGCGCAACTTTCGGCACGGAGAATTTGTACGTCTTCGCGTGCTGCTTCGCCGGTAATCCAAAAGCTGCGACCATCTGAAAGGGCGGTTTTACCGTCCAAACTGGCGGCGCATTTGAGGCGGACAAACGGTCTGCCGCGTTCGATACGCGACAGGAAACCGCGGTTGAGCTCGCGCGCCTGCGCTTCTAACAAACCGCTTTCGGTACGGATTCCGGCGGCTTCCAGCATAGATAAGCCTTTGCCTGCGACCAACGGGTTAGGGTCGGTCATGGCGGTGACCACGCGCGTTACGCCGGAATGAACCAGCGCTTCGGCACATGGCGGTGTACGGCCGTAATGGCTGCAAGGTTCCAGCGTGACATAGGCTGTTGCGCCTTTTGCCGCCGCTCCGGCCTGCCTCAACGCGTGGACTTCAGCGTGCGGCTCGCCTGCTTTGACGTGGAAACCTTGACCGATGATTTGGGCGCCGTGTGCAATTACGCAACCGACGCGGGGATTGGGGGAAGTAGAAAACCGCCCAAGCTTTGCCAGCTCGAGGGCGGTTTGCATCATTTGGGTATCAAGTGCGGAAAACATGGTTTTAGACGACCTTATTTGGCTTTGCATTCGGCAATGACTTGGGTGAATTCGGATACGTCTTTAAAGCTTTTATAGACGGACGCGAAGCGGACATAAGCGACTTGGTCGATTTTTGCCAGCTCTTCCATCGCCATTTCGCCGACGATGCGCGAAGCAATTTCTTTTTTGCCCAAACGGTAGAGGCGTTGCTCAATAAGAGCAACGGTTTCATCGATTTGTTCTTGTGTGACAGGGCGTTTGTGCAGCGCGCGCTCAAGGCTGGTCTGCAGTTTGTGCGCATTGAAGGGAACCCGTGTGCTGTTGGATTTGATGACTTGCGGCATCCGCATTTCAACGGTTTCAAAAGTGCTGAAGCGTTGTCCGCATTCCAAGCATTTGCGGCGACGGCGGATGCTGTTGGTGTCTTCCAGCCATCGCGAGTCGGTTACTTGAGTGTTGGGGTGTTGGCAAAACGGGCACTTCATCGGGTTTCCTTGTCATACGCTCGGCAAGGTCGCTAAGCAATTGAATTTATTGTTTGTGAACTATTATTGTAGCGGATTGCGTTATTTTCGTATAGTAAAGGCTTTTGCGTAGAATTTAGGTATAAAAAGGCCGTCTGAAAGGGCAACTTTGGCGAAGTCGGGCTTTTCAGACGGCCTTGAGTTTTTCAGTCAATCAACCGTTAAACCGATACGCCGACGGCACGGGCGATTTCCAAACCTTCTTCCGCACTCATATAAACCGGATTTTCGGGGCGGTCGCTGAGGACAATGTCGCCGTCTTGAAACATCACCAATTCATTGACTGCCAATTGCGACCAGGTTTCATCTCGCGTCAGGGGCAGGGTGGCGATGACGGAAACTTTATCGTTCGGGGTGGTCACTTCTGAAAAATCGACCATGACATCATCGTCCAGCAAACGCGCTTTGCCAAACGGGGCTTTGCGCACGATGTAGTGCAGTAAGGTACTGGCGTGGGCAAACAGGCAGTCGCCGTTGGACATCACGAAATTAAACAAGCCATAGCGGCGGATTTCATGGGTCAGGCCGGCGATGGCATCAAACAAAACTTCAGGTTCGGGCTTGGTGGCAAAGCGGCTGCGCAGGCGGTTGAGGATAAAGCAGAACGCGCGTTCGGAATCGGTCGTGCCGACGGCATGGTAGTACTCGCCCTGCTCAGGAAAAAAATCAATCAAATGGCCGTTGTGGGCAAACAGCCAATATTCGCCCCACATCTCGCGCATGAAGGGATGAGTGTTTGCTAGTGAGGTCTGGCCTTGTGAGGCCTTGCGGATATGGGCGATAACGTTTTCAGATTTGATTTGGTAGGCGCGCACCAAGTCGGCAACGGGAGAGTTGGCGCTGGGCTTGTCGTCGTGAAACAAGCGCACGCCTTTGCCTTCAAAAAAACCGATACCGAAGCCGTCGGCATGGTGGTCGGTAATGCCGCCACGACGGCGGAAGCCTTCAAAAGAAAACATGATGTCTGTGGGAGTGTTGCAATTCATGCCGAGCAGTTGGCACATGGCGTTAACCTTTATTTTTGGGGTATTTATAGGGTTATTATGGTGTATCGGGCAGGCAGTTTCAATATGTAGAGTGTGATATGTTTATAACTGTCTCATACTTGGCGGGCCGTCTGAAAAATTGCTGTCAAAAATTCAGACGGCCTTAAAGTGTTCCCAGACCGGGCGGCATTGTTCGGGTAAGTCGGGACAGGCGCCGAGTATGCCGCCGCTGAAGTCGTTGGGGCGGTGGAAGTCGCTGCCTGCGCTGGCGAGAAAGTCGAAGCGGTCGGCAAGCAGGGCATAGTTGAGGCGGTCGTTTTTGCAGCAGTTGCCGCTGTGCACTTCAATTCCTGCGCCGCCGAGATTTTTAAATTCTTGAAACAGGTTTCGTTTGGCGGTGGCGGATAATTCATAGCGCATCGGGTGGGCAATAATGGCCATGCCGCCTGCGCCTGTAATCGCGGCTACACAGTCTTCCAGTGTGGCCCATTCGTGTTTGACGGAACAGGATTTGCCGTCGCCCAGATATTTGGTAAATGCCTGCTGTTTGTTTTTGACATGGCCTTCGCGGATGAGGAATTCGGCAATGTGGGTGCGGCTGGCCATTTCTTTGTTGGCAGCTAATGCCAGCGCGCCTTCATACGTGCCTGTTATGCCTTTTTTCTCCAATTTGGCGGCGATGGCTTCCAATCGTTTCAGACGGCCTTTGCGGACTTCGGCAAGCAGGCTTTGCAGGGTTTCGTTGTGTTCGTCAAAGTCCAAGCCGACAACGTGGATGGTGCGGCCGCGCCAAGTGACGGATATTTCCACGCCGTTGACGAAGGAGAGGCCGAGGGTATTGGCTTCGGCGCGCGCTTCGGCAAGTCCGCCGGTATGGTCGTGGTCGGTCAGGGCGAGTAGGGTGCAACCGTTTTGACGGGCGAGTCGGACGACTTCGGTTGGGGAGAGCATGCCGTCTGAAACGGTCGAATGGCAGTGTAAATCAATCATGGTTTTGCTTTGAATTTTCTTAAAAAAGGCCGTCTGAACGTTTCAGACGGCCTTACTTTAGAACATTAGAACAGAGAGTCCAGTTGTTGTCTGTTATTGTTGCCGGTATTGCTTGGCAGAACTGGGGTTTCGTCTGATTCTTCACGGGCTGGCGCATTGCCGCTCTCGGTGCGGCGGCGGTTTTCATTCGGAACCGCGCGACGGGCAGGTTGAGCGGGACGCGGTGCAACGCCGCTGTTGTCCAAGGCCAGGTCGGAGCTGGTGGTCATGCGTTCGCGCATATACACTTCGCCGCCGTTCGAAACCACGCCCTCAGGGGCTTTCATCGGTTTGACGCTGGTGCCTTTCAGGGCAAAGCGCATGTATTCTACCCATACCGGTACGGCGATTGTACCACCGTAACCTGCACGACCCATGCTGCGCGGTTTGTCAAAGCCGATATAGACGGCAGTCACAACGCTAGGGTTGAAGCCGACAAACCATGCGTCTTTGTTGTCGTTGGTGGTACCGGTTTTACCGGCGATGTCGGCGCGGCCGAGTGCGGCTGCACCGCGTGCGGTACCGACACGGACAACGTCCTGCATGATTTTGTACATGATGTAAGCGTTGCGCGGGTCAATGGCTTGAGGTGCGTTTTCACCGGCTACCAAAGGCTGCATTTGCGCTCTCAGACGGCCTTGGCTGTCGTAGATTTTGTCGATGACATAGGCAGATATTTTGTAACCGCCGTTGGCAAAGACGCTGTAACCTTCTGCAATACGCAACGGGGTGGTTTCGCCTGTACCCAAAGCCATAGACAGGCTAGCAGGGATTTCAGACGGCTTGAAGCCGAAGCGTTGGATGTATTGTTGCGCGTAACCGATACCGATAGACATCAGGATGCGGATGGACACCATGTTTTTCGAAGCGGTCAAAGCCTGGCGCAGCGTGATGTAACCGGAATAGCGGCCGTCTGAATTTTTCGGGTTCCACGCTTTGCCGTTTGCACCTTTGCCCGGCAGGGAAATCGGCGCATCGTTAATCATGGTGGAGGCAGTCATGCCTTTTGCCAAAGCGGCGGAATAAACGAACGGTTTGAACGTCGAGCCGGGTTGGCGCATGGCTTGAGTTGCGCGGTTGAAGGTTTTGCTGTGGTAGTCATAGCCGCCGACTAATGCGCGGACTGCACCGGTTTTCGCATCTAAAGACACCAATGCGCCTTGCAGCAAAGGCTCTTGAACGACGGTAAAGGTATCGCCGCTGCCTTTAACACGAATGACGGAGCCGCGGCGGATGCGGTCTTCGCCCATTTTTTCGTTGTTGACGGCACGGGCGGCAAAGCCTAAAGCGTGGCTGTTCAGCGTGACTTTACGGCCGCTCGGCAACTGAATCTGTACACCTTTGCGAGAAGCTTCTAATACAACCGCCGGAATCATTTTATCGACGGTGTAAAGTGTAGAAAGGTATTGACTGACGGTTTCTTCTACGTTGTCGCTTTTGCTCAGGTCAATGTAGTTTTCTGCACCGCGGTAGCTGCTGCCGCGGTCGAAGTTGCGCAGAACTTTACGCAGGGCTTCGGTGGCCACGCGCTGGTGTGCGGTGTCGACGGTGGTGTATACCTTGAAGCCTTGAGTGTAGGCATCTTCGCCGTATTTCTCAAACAGCTCTTGACGCACCATTTCGGCAACGTACAGGGCGCTTTGATCGATGTTTTGTACAAAACGCTCGTAATGCAACTCTTCTTTCAAAGCCTGATCGCGTTGCTGCAGGGTAATCATGCCTTCTTCCAGCATATTGTTCAGAATATAAGCCTGACGCAGTTTGGCACGCTCAGGGTTCACAATCGGATTGTAGGCGGAAGGGGCTTTGGGCAAGCCGGCCAGCATGGCGGCTTCGGCCAATGTTAATTCATTAACATTTTTATTGAAATAAATTTGGGCTGCAGATGCAAAACCATAAGCGCGTTGACCCAAATAGATTTGGTTGAAGTACAGCTCCAAAATCTTGTCTTTGCTCAAAGACTGCTCGATTTTGTAGGCCAACAGGGCTTCGTTGAATTTACGGGTGAACGAACGCTCGCTGCTCAGGTAGAAGTTTTTGGCAACCTGTTGCGTAATCGTACTGGCACCGGATTGGACGCCGCCGGCCATGACGTTGCCGATCGCGGCGCGCGCCACACCCCAAACGTCCACGCCCCAGTGGTCGTAGAAGCGTTTGTCTTCGGCGGCAATCACGGCATTTTTCAAAACTTTGGGAAAGTCACCGATTTTGGTGAATTCACGCCGTTGCTCGCCGTAAACGCCAATCACTTGGCCGTCTGAAGAATAAATCGTCAGCGGCATTTTGGGTTTGTAGTGTTGTAAAGTGTCCAAAGACGGCAGCTTCGGATAGGTGACCAAAATTGCAATTGCAATCAGCCCCACGCCGAAAAGAGCCAGTCCCAATAAGAGACCCAGGCAGGTCGTTATAATCTTTTTAATCATGACTAAGTAATAATTTGCCATTAATGGCGATAAATAAAGTAAAATGGGAAACGATTTCTATCAGCCACAGTCAATACTGTGTAAAGAATAAGAAGTCCTTTACGGATAACGAAACAGTTACTCACTCCTAAATGATACAGGGAAGTCAAATCATGCGCTTATTTAAAAGCACGAAAGATACCAAAACAGGCAAGGCTTCTAGCGGATTGAACAACCGCTCTGCTATCGGCGTCGACATCAGCCAACATGCCATTAAGATGGTACAACTGACAGGCCGTAGTTTAAACCAAATTCAGCTGGAAAAATACGTTATTACCAAATTGCCTAAAAATATTGTCAAAGGCAACAAAATTCAAGACTACGATCAGCTTGCTACTTACATCCAACATACTTACACACAATTACGCAGTTCTTGCAAAAATATTGTTGCGGCTGTACCACAAAATTTGGCAACAGTCGAGCAAATTATTTACAACCCGCGTGATACCGATCTGGACTTGGAAGAGTTTGTCGAAGCGGAAGTCGGCCAATTTGCGCCTATTGAAGAAATGAACTACGACTTTCAAGCCGAAGAAGTCGGTTCAGGCCAGCATGTTTTAGCTGTTGCTGCCAAAAAAGATGATGTCGAGCCGCGCATTGAAATGTTTGAGAATGCGGGCTTGCCTTTATCCGCTTTGGATTTGGACTTGCTGGCGCAACGCAATGCCTTTGTTCATTGGATGAATACGCATGCTCCCGAAATGGCAGAGGAAAAAGTTGCCGTGTTCGGCATTCATGCGACGCAAATGTATGCACTGATTCTGCAAAACGGCCGCATTCTCTATAAACAAGAAACTCCGGTCAGCACAGAGCAGCTCAATCAGCTGATTCAGCGTACTTATCAGGTAACGGAAGAAAAAGCCGCACAAATGATGGCTTCCCAAAACAAGCCTTCCGACTACCAGTCTCAGATTGCTGACCGTTTTAATGTGCAGGTTGCGCAAGAAGTTCAGCGTGTTTTGCAATTTTACTATACCACGCAGGCTACTGATTCTTTTCACAATATCAAACACATTCTGTTGACCGGCTTTACTGCGCAGCAGGCAGGTTTGGCAGAAAGCATTTTCTCGCAAACCAATACGGCAACAGAATATCTGCATCCGATTTCATATGTGGAACGCAGTGCAAAAGTAGAATTGCCGCAGTTTCAAATTGATGCGCCGTCACTGACTTTGGCGTTCGGATTGGCATTAAGGGGACTTTGAGAACATGATCGAATTAACCAGAATCAACCTTCTCCCGTATCGGGAAGAGATTAAACAGCGCAAGCAGCAGCAATTCAAAATATTGATGCTTGGTGCTTTTGCAGTGGGTTTAGGCTTGGCGGCCGCTACTTATCTCGGTATTGACAGCGCCATCCGCAATCAAGAAGGCCGCAACAACTTCCTGCAAACCGAAATCGACAGACTTGATAGAGAATTGGGCGAAATCGATAAACTTCAGCAAGAAAAAGAAGCCTTCTTGGCTAAAAAGCTGAAAGTTGAAGAGTTGCAGGAAAAACGCTATCAAGCGGCCTATATCCTTGATTCTTTGAATACGCTTACGCCCGATAATACTTATTTGACCGCGTTGGAAGCCGAAAGCCCGACCAGCTATAAAATCAGCGGTCATGCCATCAGCGACAATAAAATTGCCGTTATGATGCGCTCCCTGCCGAGTACAGGTATTTTCTTGCAGCCTGAATTGTTGAGTATTAAAAAAGTAGATAACTACCAAGAATTTACTTTGAAATCTTCAATCAACCAAGTAAATACACCGGCTCCTGCACCGACTGCCCAAAGCAGCGGTGAAATGGCCGAACCTGTGGCCGAACCTGCTCCGGAGGCTCAATAATGGCATCTAAAAACTTAAAACAATTGGACGTACAAAACCTGTACCTGCTCAATATGCCTTCAAAACTTTTGCTGGCAGGTTTATTGATTGTCGGTATGTTGGCTTTGGGCTATGTCGGCGTATTTAAAGATCAGATTGAAACCTTGAATACGCAGGAAGCCAAAGAAGAAGAGTTGAAGGAAACCTTTACGCGTAAAAGCATTCAGGCGGCAAGCTTGAACAATTTGAAAGCTGAATTGGCTTCAATTCGTTCTGCATTTGACGTTTTGTTGAAACAACTTCCAACCGACGCGGAAATTCCGAACCTGATTCAAGAGCTGCATCAGGCAGGTTCAACCAACGGATTGCGTTTGGACAGTGTTGCACCGCTCCAACCTGAAAACGATGGTCCGATTCAAAAACTGCCGTATCAGATTTCCATCACAGGCAAATACTCTCAGATCAGCCAATTTACCCGTGATGTAGGCGATTTGTCGCGCATTATTACTTTAGATTCTTTGAAACTCGTGAACGCAAGCGAGGATAAAGAAGGCAAAGGCAATAAAGGCGAATTGACATTGAGCGCGATTGCGACGACTTATAAAGCACGTCCGGCCGAAGAGATTGCTGCCGAATTGGCTGCGCAACAGGCACAAGAAGAAGGCAAACCTGCCGAGAATGAGCAAAAATAAAAGAATAGGGAAATCATGAAAAAAATCATCTTACTCTTAAGTCTTCTTCCCTTGGCAGCCTGTACGCAAAGCTATGAAGATTTGACTCAATGGATGACGCAAACCCGTCAGGAAGCAAAATCCAAGATTATTCCGTTTGAAGAGCCGACGGTTACATTGCCTAAGCCGTATAACCCGCCGAACTTTAAAGGCATGAATGCGTTTGATTCACGCCGTTTGGACACTGCCCCTAAAGGCGGCAATGCGCCGGATGTGAACCGTCCGAAAGAAACATTGGAAGCCTTCAGTTTGGAAAATATGGCCTTTGTCGGAACGCTGCAAAGTGGCGGCAAAGTTTCCGGATTTATCAAGGTCAACGACCATGTTTATACCGTTTATCCCGGAAACTACATCGGTCAGAATTACGGCAGAATCCAAAGTATTACCGAAGATAAAATTATCTTGACCGAGCAAGTTGAAGACAGCTACGGCAACTGGGTGTACCGGAAGGCCGAATTGCCATTGAGCAGTAAAGAGGCGGATTCTTCCAATAGCTCAGATAGTTCGAATTCAAATTAATTTAGGGGTCTCACTCAATTATGAAAACCAAGCACATGACAAAATTATTTGCCGGCTTCAGCGTTGCCCTCGCTGTTCAGACGGCCTTTGCAGGCAATATTACCGATATCAACGTTTCCACTTTGCCTGACAACCAAAAAATTATCAAAATCCGTTTCGACAAAGACGTCACTACACCTCATGGTTTTGTAACATCTACTCCGGCACGTATCGCATTGGATTTTACCAACACTAATATCCGTTTGCCTCAGCCTGTTTTGGAATATGCCGACCCATTGTTGAATCAAATTACTGCGGCGCAAAACAATGACCGCGCACGCGTGGTTTTGGGTTTGAACAAAATCAGCCAATACAATACTGAGATTCGCGGCAACGAAGTTTGGGTGTTTGTAAACGAATCTACTGACCAAACCAATGCGGCCGTTGCAAATGAACGTGTGGCTACGCCGTCTACTGCGCGTGCTGCTCAGACTTATCAAGCTGTTTCAGCAGCCAATATTGATTTCCGCAAAGGCGCACGCAATTCCGGCATTATTGAATTGTCTGCCCCGGGTTTCAGCGGACAGCCGGACATTAAACAGCAGCGCGACCGCGTGGTTGTGACATTGAAAAACCATACGCTGCCGACACAAGCGCAACGCAGTTTGGATGTGGCTGACTTCAATACGCCTGTACAAAACGTTACGCTCAAACGTATCGGTAATTCTACCCAGCTCATTATCCGCAACAATAATGCGAATTGGGACATCAATACCAAAGCCTCTTCCGGCCGTTTTGTATTTGAAGTATCGCCTAAAGCCGCCAATACCGAATCCGGCGGTTTGAATCAAAATGCAAACAAATCGTTCAAAGGCCGTAAAATTTCTTTGGATTTCCAAGATGTAGAAGTTCGTACCATCTTGCAGATTTTGGCAAAAGAATCCGGTGTGAATATTGTTGCCAGCGATACCGTCAAAGGCACCATGACCCTGTCCTTGAAAGATGTACCTTGGGATCAGGCTTTAGACTTGGTTATGCAGGCGCGCAATTTGGATATGCGCCGTCAAGGCAACATCATCAATATCGCACCTCGCGATGAATTGTTGGCAAAAGATAAAGCCTTCTTGCAGGCTGAAAAAGAGATTGCCGAACTGGGTCCGCTGTATTCTCAAACCTTCCAGTTGAAATACAAAAACGTGGAAGAATTCCGCAAAATTCTGCGCTTGGAAGAATACGACAGCAATAATTCCAATACCCGCAATACTCTGTTGAGCAACCGAGGCAGCGCCTTAATCGATCCGGCTACCAATACGCTGATCGTGACCGACAACCGCGGTGTGATTGAGAAATTCCGCAAACTGATTGATGAATTGGACGTTCCAACCCGTCAAGTGATGGTTGAAGCGCGCATTGTCGAAGCAGAAGATACCTTCTTCCGTAATTTGGGCGTTAAATTCGGTTCCGGTGGTGCGAGCGGCCGTAACGCATGGGGCAGCAACTGGAGCAATGCACAAACCAACTACAATACCAATGCCTCGTTTAACCGTGGCGATGTAGGCTACCGCACATGGACTTTGGATCCGAACGTCAGTCTGCCGACCGCAGCCGCAGTCAACAGCATTGCGCTGGTGCGTGCGTTCTCGTCCGGTGCATTGGGTTTGGAAATCAGCGCGTCTGAAGAACAAGGTAAGAGCAAAACTATTTCCAATCCGCGCGTGCTGACACAAGACCGCAAAGAAGCCAAAATTGAATCCGGTACGGAAATTCCTTACCAAGAAGCTTCTTCCAGTGGTGCGACTTCGATTACCTTCAAGAAAGCCGTTTTGGGCTTGACCGTAACGCCGAACATTACGCCTGACGGTCAAATCATCATGACTGTGAAGATTAATCGCGATACTCCGATCGACTGTACCGTGGATTCTCTGACAACCAAGTGTATCAACACCAAACACTTGAATACCCAAGCCATGGTTGAAGATGGCGGTACGCTGATTGTCGGCGGTATTTACGAAGAAGAAAGCACCAATGCAGTGAACAAAGTACCTGTTTTGGGCGATATTCCTGTTGTCGGCAATCTGTTCAAATCACGCGGCAAACGTGAAAACCGCCGTGAGCTGTTGATCTTCATCACGCCGCGCATTATGGATAATGTGGGTAACAATCTGCGTTACTAATTTTTAAAATGACAAACAGGCATATCTGCAAAGGTATGCCTGTTTTGGTTTTCAGACGGCCTGAGATGAAAAGGCCGTCTGAAAAACGACGAACTTTTCCACGAAACCGCCATATCGTATAAAATGACCCTCATGGAAAAAATCAACGGCAATTTAATTTTAATCGGGCTGATGGGCGCGGGCAAAACCACTTTGGGCAAGCAGCTTGCCCAAATGTTTGAATGCTCGTTTTACGACAGCGACTACGAAATCTGCACTTCTTCGGGCGTAACCATTCCGACCATTTTTGAGATGGAAGGGGAGGAAGGCTTCCGCAACCGCGAGACCAATATGCTGAAAAAGCTCGCTTCTCGGCGCAACATCGTTTTATCGACCGGTGGCGGCTCCGTATTGCGCAGTGAAAACAGGCAGATTCTGCGCCAAAACGGCACGGTTGTATATCTGCATGCCAGCCCCGAAACCTTGCTGGAGCGTACCCGTTACGACAGCAACCGGCCGCTGTTGCAAGTTGCCAACCCTTTGGCCAAACTGCAAGAGCTGTATGACCAACGCGATACGCTGTACCGTCAAACCGCCCATCTCGTCATTGAATCCGACAGCTGTCACAAAACGCTCAAACGCCTGATACAGGCTTTAGGCGAATAAATACGCTTTGCAAAGGAATACTATGCGCACACTGACTGTCCAAGCCCCGTCCCATCAATATCCCATCTTTATTGGGCATAAACTGATCGAGCAGGCCGATACGCTGCTTCAGCCCTATTTAGGCAAAAAAGCAGCCATCATTACCAACGAAACCGTTGCGCCGCTTTACCTCAAACAGCTTCAGACGGCCTTAGACAGACTGGGCGTGCCGCATTTCAGCATCATCCTTCCCGACGGCGAAGAATATAAGAACTGGCAGACGCTCAACCTGATTTACGATGGCCTGATGCAAAACCGTGCCGAACGCAAAACCACTTTAATCGCTTTGGGTGGCGGCGTGATAGGCGACATGGTCGGCTTTGCTGCAGCAACTTATCAGCGTGGCGCACCTTTTATCCAAGTGCCGACCACATTGCTCAGCCAGGTCGATTCCTCGGTCGGCGGTAAAACCGCCATCAACCATCCGCTCGGTAAAAACATGATTGGCGCGTTCTACCAGCCGCAAGCCGTTCTGGCCGATTTGACCGCCCTGCAAACGCTGCCGCAGCGCGAACTTTCTGCGGGTATGGCCGAAGTCATCAAATACGGTGCCTTGGGAGATGCCGAATTTTTTGCTTGGTTGGAAGAAAACATGGTCGACCTGATGGCGCAACACCAAGAAAAAATGGCAGAAGCCGTTTATCATTGCTGCAAAATGAAGGCCGATATTGTTGCCCAAGACGAAACCGAGCAGGGCATCCGAGCATGGCTTAATCTCGGCCACACTTTCGGCCATGCCATCGAAGCCGAAATGGGTTACGGCGTATGGCTGCACGGTGAAGCCGTTGCCGCCGGTTGCGTCCTCGCTTCCCGTTTGTCGCAAATCTTGGGCAAAACCCAACAAGCCGATACCGACCGCATTACCGCTTTAATGGAAGCCGCCTCCCTCCCGTCTGCACCGCCTGTTTTCTCCTTTGAAAAATGGATTGAACACATGAGCCACGACAAAAAAGTCAGCAGCAGCATCATGCGTTTTGTCGGCTTGGAATACTTGGGCAAAGCCAATATCACCGAAATTACCGATATGGAAATTCTCCGCCAAACCTTGCAGCCGTATTTGTGAGGAATGAATGAGGTTTGCTTTAAAATGTAAAAAGGCCGTCTGAAAGTCATTTTCAGACGGCCTTTGGTTTTAAAGCGTTTTGATTCATCGGCTTAAAGATAGATAAACCAATTTGAGCGGGTCAATTATTTAAAGTGTCTTTTTATCCAACTCGGCAATAATCAGCAAGCCGCTGTCAAAGCGTCGGCTGCCAGCCAGTTTCAGACGGCCTTGATGGCGTTTGACAATGGTGTCTGCAATGGACAGCCCCAGGCCGGTGCCTTGTTGCTCGGTGCCGAGAATGCGGTAGAAGGGGTCGATAACGCGTTGGCGTTCACTTGGAGGAATGCCGGGGCCGTCGTCTTCCACCCAAATGTTGAGGTATTCGGCGGTTTCATCAAAGCCTAAATCGATGCGGCCGCCTTTTGGGGTATAGCGGATGGCGTTGTCGGTAAAGGTTTTGATAAGGGTGTAGATTTCAGTGTCGTCGGCGTGGATTTGGCAGTCGTTTTCAACGGCGACGCCGATGTCTTGACCTTTGGCCAGCGCCAGCGGCATGAGTTCCTGCAAGACGCGGCGGAACTGGTTTTGCAGGCTGATCAGGGTTTTGGGGCGTTGAGTTTCGGGCGCTTGGGCGCGTGCGAGGGAAAGGAGTTGCTCGAGCAGGTGGCGGTTGCGCTGTATACTTTGTTGCAACAGGGAGGACTGCTCGCGCGCTTCGGCGGACAGCTGCATATTGTTGAGCCGCTCTGCCTGAAGGGAGAGGGCGGTCATGGGGCTGCGCAATTCGTGTGCGGCATCGGCGATAAAGCGTTGCTGTTGGCGGACGTTTTCGTCGGTACGCTGCAACAGGTTGTTGATGGCGACGACAAAGCCTTGGATTTCGCTGGGAATGTTTTGCGTGTCCATCGGCGAGAGGTCGTTGATTTGGCGCTGTTCCAAATCGTTGGACAGGGTTTTGACGGAACGCATGGTGCGGTGGGTAATCCAGACGGTGAGCAGGATAATCAGGGGCAGGGCGAGGAGCATGGGGAGGATGCTCTGCACGGCGGCCATTTCGGCCAGCTCTTCGCGGTAGTCGCTTTCCTGCATGACGGCGATGCGGCCTTGCTTGGTGTTGCGGGTATAAACGCGGTAGTAATCGTCGTCGTCATCGGCCTGAATGGTGTGCAGGCCGTCTGAAAGGCTGACAATGGGGTTGGGCGTATTGGGAAATTGAACGGAAATCTTGTTGTCGTTGTCGAGCGAGTGATTCTCGTCATCGGCATCGCTCGGGTCGAGATAGTTCGCGACTTGGCGCAACAGGTCGTCTTGAACCTCTTGGGTCTCGTGATAAGTATCGTAATATGAAAATATGCCTGCAAGAATGGAGAGGGGCAGGAGCATGCAGATCAGGGCGAGGCTGATCTTAACTTGCAGGGATTGTTTGATGGTGTGGATAAGGCGTTGCATGATTTGTGTGTTGATATTGTTGTGGTTTTTCAGACGGCCTGGTTGTTTTGTGCAACCAGCCAGCCGACCCCGCGGACGTTTTGAATCGCTTCTTTGCCGAGTTTTTTGCGTAAGGCGTGAATCAGGAAGTCAACGGCGTTGCTTTCGACTTCTTCACCCCAGCCGTAAATTTTGTCTTCCAAATCGCTGCGTGACAGAATCATGCCCGGACGCAGCAGCAGGGCTTGGAGGACGGCAAATTCTTTGTTGCTGAGCATGATGGCCTGTTCCTGCCCGACCACTTCCGCCTGATGGGTGGAAGGGTTGAGCGTGATGATGCCGTTGCTCAGCAGCGTTTGCGCCTGTCCGCCGTGTCGGCGCAATACGGCGCGCATACGGGCTTGCAGTTCCGCCATGTCGAAGGGTTTGACGATGTAGTCGTCTGCGCCGCCGTCTAGGCCGTTGAGGCGGCTGTGCAAATCGTCGCGCGCGGTTACGATTAAGACGGGGACGGTACAGCCGCCGTTGCGGATTTGCGCCAATACGTCCAAACCGTCTTTGCCGGGCAAACCCAAATCCAAGAGCAGCAAATCGTATGCTTGCGCCGCCACTGCTGCGGCAACTTCCGAACCGCGATTGACCCAATCGACAGCGTAGCCGGTGTCTTTCAGGTTGGCACTGATGGCTTGGGCAATCATGGCATCGTCTTCAACCAATAATACGCGCATGGAAGTTCTCCGGAGGATGGGTGGATAGTGATTATAACCGCACTCAATTAGTAAAAATTTAGGAAGGGTTGAAAAACTGATTTTTTGCAAAAGATGAGGCCGTCTGAAATTCGTATTTCAGACGGCCTGTATACTTCAATCCCGATTATTTAGGGTTTTTCTCAATCAAGGCAACCAATTGGTCGATATAGCCTTGAACAAAGCCGCGCGCGGATTCGATGAGCTGGCCGTTGTCGTCAAAAAGGGTAGGCGAGTTGCCGAGAAACACTTCCGGTTGGCCGGTCAGCGGCATATCGAAATACGAAAGGGCAAGGCGCAGATTTTTTTGCGCGCTATAACCGCCCATTTTGCCGACGGAATGGCTGATGATGCCGGCAGGTGTTTTTTTCCAGGCAACATCGGCATTGGGTTTGGAGCCAATGTCGATGGCGTTTTTCAGGCAGGCGGGGACGGTACGGTTGTTTTCGGAAGTCACGAACAATACGCCGGCAGAGGCTTTGATGGTTTCACGGAACTCGGTATAGCTGGATGGAGTGGGGAAGTCGGTAACGGCAGGATCGTCGTAGTCGAAGTTGTATAAAGGCAAATGGCCGATTTCGACGATTTGCGCTTCGTAGCCTTCGGGGAACATGGGAATGACGTTTTGTGCGATTTTTCGTGCAAACGAGCCTTTACGCAGACTGCCGACCAAGATGCTGACTTTCTTTGACATGTTTTTCTCCTGTTTAATAATAAAAATGAAAACAATTCTAAATTTTAGTGTTATCTGTGGAAGCGGTCAAGGTTTCAGACGGCCTGTCAAAATGGTTTATGCTAAAATAACGGTTTCGCTGATATTTCAAATTATTATGCACGCTTCTGATTCGCAAGAGGACGCAACGGCACACGAATACTATGCCGACAATCCCGACTTTCCAGCTAAAACCATTGTCGCCACCTTATTCATCGGCGCATTTTTCGGCTATCTCAACGATACGCTGCTGAATGTCGCACTCACGCCGATTATGAAAGATTTTGGTGTCGATAAGACCACGGTTCAATGGCTGACGACGGGCTTTTTGCTGGTCATGGGTGCATTTACGCCGATTACGGCAGGCGTGATTCAATGGTTTGAAACGCGCAAAATGGTGCTGTTTACGCAGGCAACGTTTTTAGCAGGATCGCTGATTTGCGCGTTTGCACCGACGTTTGGCGTATTGGTGGTCGGTCGGATGGTGCAGGCAGTGTCTGCCGCGTTTTTTGTCCCGCTTCTGTTTAACGGCGTGTTGTCGATTTTCCCTCCCAACAGGCGCGGAACGGCGATGGGTGTGATTACCATGATGTTTACCGCCGCGCCTGCAATGGGGCCGACGCTGTCAGGCATCATCATCGACCATACGCATTGGCGCGTGCTGTTCGGTTTTACCGCGCCGTTTATGTTGGCGGCGATGGTGCTGGTGGGCAAATATTTGACGGTCAATTTGAGCAACATCAGCCGTCCGAAAATCGATATGTTGTCGGCTGTGCTGTCGATTGCGGGCTTCGGCGGGCTAGTTTATGCGAGCAGTAATTTTGCCCATATGCCGCTACTGGAATTTATCCTGCTCTTTGCTGCTTCCGTCGTACTGGTGGGTTGGTTTGCGCACCGTCAGTTCCGTTTGGCTACGCCGTTGTTGAACCTTCGTGCGTTTGAATACAAACAGTTCAGATATTGCGTTGTGATTTTAGCCGGTGCGGTATTCCTGTTCTTGGGCTTGGAACTGATGGTGCCGATGTACACGCAGCAAGTGTTGATGCTGACCGGTACGGCAACCGGTCTGATTCTGATGCCTGCCAGTATTGCCCAAGCGGTTGCCGCGCCTTTGTTCGGTAAGTTGTTGGACAAAAAGGGCGGCCGCTTCGTCGTTTTGCCGGCAACAGTGATGCTGGTGGTGTCGCTGGCGGTATTGTGGCTGTTTTTGCGGATTGATACGCAGGTAGTGATGTTGACGGCGATGTTTACGCTGTTGGCGCTTTCCGTGTCTGCTTGTGTAACCGGCGAAACCCATGGTCTGAACGCGTTGCCGAAAACGCTCAATCCGCACGGTGCGGCGATTCTGACCACCATTAATCCGATTGCCGGTGCCATCGGCGCGGCGTTTTTCGTCGGTGCAACCAATATCGGCGAGAAATTTTCCAGTGCAGATATGCCGCAACAGGCAATGTTGGACGGTATCCATTTGGCGATGGGTTGCGCTTTGGTTGTCGGTGTTGTGGTTGTCATGTTTGCTTTGCGTTTGAAAGCGCATCAGAAATAAATAAAAGGCCGTCTGAAACGTTCAGACGGTCTAAGTATCTCGTAAGAATTTATAAGATTTTTGTAACACAATGAAGTTAAAAAGTATTTTATCAATCGGCCTGATGATGGCGGTTTGCCCGTCATGGGCTTTGGATTTCGGGCGTATTCCTGAAAATGAAATTTCCGTTTATGTGCAGGAATTGAACAGCGGCAAAGTGATTGCCGAACACCGTGCCGATGAATTGCGTAATCCTGCTTCGACCATGAAGCTGGTAACGGCGTTTACCGCGTTTCGTATGTTGGGCGGCGATTATCGTTGGAAAACTGAGTTTAAAACCAACGGCCCAATCAAAGGAGATACGTTGAAAGGTAATGTGTATTGGGTGGGGAGCGGCGATCCTGTGTTTGACCAGCATGATCTGGTGCAAATGCAGCAACAGATGCGCGATAAGGGCATACGCCATATTGACGGACATCTGATACTCGACCGCAGCCTGTGGGGCGATGTGAAGAATCCGGATGATTTTGCTTCCGATTCTGCCGAAAGCTTTATGACGCCGCCCGATCCCAATATGTTGGCGTATAAAACCGTTGAACTGCGTGCTGAAAAAGAAGAAGACGGAAGCTTGGTCATCCGTACCAATCCGCCGCTGCCGAATCTGAACATTCAAAACAAATTGACGCTTGAGAATAAAGAAGGGAAGTGCAGTGTTTTAAAAAACCACATGAAGACTTCCTATAAAAACAATACGCTGACCGTATCGGGCAAGCTGCCGGAAAGCTGCTTGGGCAAAGAACTGTATCTGAATATGTACAGCATGAAAGAATTTGTCGGCAAAAGTTTTGTGAACCAATGGCGTCAACAAGACGGTACGGTTTCAGACGGCCTGACAACAGGTGTCGCGCCTCATGACGCGCATATTTTGGCAAGTCATCAATCCAAACCGCTTGCCGATATCCTCACTGATATGAACAAGCATTCCAATAATCTGATTGCCCGTTCGGTTTTCCTTAAATTTGCCGGAAATATGTCTGATTACAAGCTGGCGCAGACTAAGGCCGCATCTATCGTAAAAAGCGAGCTGGCGGTTGCCGGTATCAATACGGAAGGGCTGGTGTTGGAAAACGGCTCAGGCCTGTCCCGCGTAGAACGGCTTAATGTGCGAATGATGGCGCAAATGTTGGAAAAAGCCTACTTCAGCCCGTTTAAAAACGAGTTTATCAGTACGCTGCCGATTGCCGGTAAAGACGGCACGCTTAAAACACGCTTGAAGCAGCCAGGTGAAAACCTGCGCCTCAAAACCGGTACGCTTAAAGATGTCCGCGCGCTGGCAGGGTATTGGTTGGGCGAAAAGCCGTTGGTGGTTGTCGTCATTATCAACAGCCAAAAGTCAACCGATTATTTACGCGACTTGGATAAGCTGGTGTCTAAAATTGTTCAGCCTGGTGGCGAACATTGGATTGATGCTAAGGCCTCCTGCATGATTAGGTATCAGGCTTGATAAGCTAAAAAAGGCCGTCTGAAAATGTATTGACGTTTTCAGACGGCCTTTGTGTAAGAGGGGGAGGTAAGTATTTATGTCTATTTTGAATAGACGATTTAGAAATTTGATGAATAAGCGTTTGGTGTAAATCCGCTTGAGATAGATGGTTTTATCTTCGGTATTTAAGACGTATGTTTTAAGTTTATTTCCGGCTTCTCTTGTCTAAATAATCAGGCTCTTTACAAAAAGGCATAGGATACAGACGAAAAAAATACCGGTAAAAACCGGTATTTCTTATTTTTAACTTGATGGCGCGGCGGACGGGGCTCGAACCCGCGACCCCCGGCGTGACAGGCCGGTACTCTAACCAACTGAGCTACCACCG
>NZ_JBQCUS010000006.1:0-107438 GCF_051963015.1 Neisseria sp. P0006.S004
ATAGGGCAACTGTGCAGAGGGGGTATTCTTTGATACAGCTGTTGGTGGTGATGCTGTTGGTTTCGATATTGGCGACGTAAGATATTAGGCCGTCTGAAAGATACTTAAGATCAGCTTTCAGACGGCCTTGTTGTAAGATGAGTTTTTGATATTGGCGTACTTTTTTAAATACAGATAAAATCCCTGCTAATTATTTATAACGATATTTTTAGGATACACAGTGCTTGCTTTGGATTATTGTCATCAAAAGGCTGCAGAAAGCCATTCTAGTTTTTTATCCGGCTTTCGTTTTTTATCGGTAGAAAAAAGAAATGCGATCACTGTTTTATATGCTTTTTGTCGCGAACTAGATGATGTGGTTGATGGCTGTACCGATCCAAATGTAGCTCAGATAACGTTGAACTGGTGGCGCAGTGATTTGGAGAAAGTATTTAATAATGAGATGCCTGAGCATCCCGTTCATCAGGCTTTAAAAGATATTCGGGCAAATTTTGACTTGCCGAAGAATGAATTTGAGGCCTTGATTGATGGCATGCAGATGGATTTGGAGCAGGCTCGTTATGGTAGTTTTGATGAATTAAAGCTGTATTGCCACCGTGTTGCAGGGGTAGTGGGGTGCCTTATTGCGCGGATTTTAGGTTTTTCCAATCAGAAAACTTTGGAATATGCGGACAAAATGGGCTTGGCTTTGCAGTTGACGAACATTATTCGCGATGTGGGCGAAGATGCGCGGCAGGGAAGAATTTATCTGCCGATAGAGGAAATGCAGAAGTTTGATGTACCTGCCAATGTAATCATGCAGTGCAAACCGACAGACAATTTTGCAAAATTGATGCAATTTCAAGTGAATAGGGCGCGTGAAACTTATCGTGAAGCGATGTTGTTTTTGCCGGCTGAGGATAAGAAATCGCAAAAAGTCGGCCTGATTATGGCGGCTATTTATTATGCGTTGTTGAATGAAATCGACCGTGATGGTGCGCAAAATGTGTTGACTTATAAAATTGCGATTCCTTCTCCCCGTAAAAAACGTATTGCTTTAAAAACTTGGCTGTTTGGATTTAAACCATGAATACTAAGCGTCCCAAAATTGCTGTGATTGGTGCCGGTTGGACAGGTTTGTCTGCGGCGGTTTCTCTGATTCATCAAGCTGATATTTCTTTGTTTGAGGCTGGGAGACAGGCTGGCGGTAGGGCGCGTACCTTAGCTGGGAAAGATGATGGATTCAGCTTTTTGGATAATGGGCAGCATATCTTATTGGGTGCGTATCATGGTGTTCAAACTTTGATGCAACATATTGGTGTTCAACCCGAGTCTGCCTTTTTACGTCAGCCTTTGCAATGGTACATCCATGAAGGATTACAGTTTCAGACGGCCTCTCTGCCTGCGCCTTGGCATTTGCTTGTCGGTATCCTGCGTGCAAAAAATCTTTCTTTTTCATTGAAAATCAAATTGCTGTCGGATATGTCGGCATTGCAACGTTGGGCAGCTCATCATAAAACCGATTTGACGGTTGCGAAGTGGTTGAGAACACGAAATGTTCCCCGCAGTCTGCTTGGCCAATTTTGGCAACCTTTGGTCTGGGGTGCTTTAAATACGCCGTTAGAACAGGCATCGTTGCGTATTTTATGCAATGTATTGAATGATGGTGTGTGGTCTGAAAAGGCAAACAGCGATTATCTTTTGCCTAAGCAGGATTTAGGGCGGATCGTAGCCGAACCGGCTTCGGATTTTCTGCATAAGAATGGTGCAAAAATACATCTTGAAACTCGTGTTTCCCACTTAAACCATCATATTGATGGCCGGATTGAAATCAATGGCGAAGTATTTGATGCGGTGATTTTGGCTGTTGCGCCATATCATGTTGACGCGCTTTTGCCTGAAGATACGCCTGACTATATTCAGACGGCCTATCAATCGTTGCACTATCATGCGATTACCACGGTTTATTTGCGTTATGCCCAAGCAGTCAAACTGCCGGCGCCTTTAACAGGGTTTTCTGATGGTACGGCGCAATGGGTGTTACATCGGGGGGCATTGGGTTTACCGGATAATGAAGTCGCGGTTGTCATCAGCGTTTCCGATTGCACCGAGGCTTGGAAGGATAAAGATTTGGCCGAGAAAGCTCATGCGGACATTAAGCGGATTTGTCCGGATTTGGGTAAGCCCGAAGCCGTACGTATTATTACGGAAAAACGCGCGACTACGGCGGCAACGGTTGATTTTGTACAACCTGATTTCTCATGGTTGCACCATCGCCGTATTTATCCGGCTGGCGACTATCTCCATCCGCGCTATCCGGCGACATTGGAGGCTGCGGTTCAGTCGGGCTTTGCAGCGGCTGAAAAGCTTATGCTGGATTTGAGGGTTGAATAAACTGAGGCCGTCTGAATGTTCAGACGGCCTTTTTGACTTTACAAAACTTACCAAGCCGATACAATATCTAAAACCATAAAGTTCAAGGAAAAGTCATGACGACATTAGCGAACAAAACCATCTTGATTACCGGCGCATCCCAAGGCTTGGGCGAACAGGTTGCCAAAGCCTATGCGGCTGCCGGAGCGACTGTCATTTTGGTGGCGCGTCATCAAAAGCGTTTGGAAAAAGTCTATGATGCCATTGTGGCTGCGGGCAGCCCTGAGCCGTTTGCTATCTGCTTTGATTTGATGAGCGCGGAGGAGAAAGAGTTTAAGCAATTCGCGGAAACTATTGATGAAGCAACCGGCGGAAAATTGGATGGCGTGGTGCATTGCGCCAGCTATTTCTATGCCTTGTCGCCATTGGACTTCCAAACCGTATCGGAATGGGTCAACCAATACCGCATCAATACCGTTGCGCCTATGGGCTTGACCCGTGCGCTGTTCCCATTGTTGAAGCAATCCGAAGATGCTTCTGTGATTTTTGTCGGCGAAAGCCACGGCGAAAAACCGCAAGCTTATTGGGGTGGTTTTGGTGCCTCCAAAGCCGCGCTCAATTATTTGTGTAAAGTGGCCGCGGACGAGTGGGAACGTTTTGACAACCTGCGTGCCAATGTTTTGGTGCCGGGTGCCATCAATTCGCCACAACGTATCAAATCGCATCCGGGTGAATCGAAAAGCGAACGTAAAAACTACGAAGATGTCCTGCCGCAATTTATTTGGTGGGCAAGTCAAGAGAGCAGGGGGCGGACAGGCGAAATCGTCTATCTGTAAATATACCTGCTCAGAGTGGTTTGAAAACATGAGGCCGTCTGAAATCTATATTTTCAGACGGCCTTTAACTTATTGAGTTTTATATCTAAATAATGGAAGTTTGATGTTTGATGTGTTAATAGGCACTCATCAGGCTGGCACAAAATTAGATATAGTAATCTAAGTTATAGTTGTATTGGATAAATATGACGGAATTTGACTTTATCAGACAATATTTGCAGCGACAAAAATCGGAAGGTCTGATTTTGGGCATAGGGGACGATGCCGCTATTATTCGCCCAAGTAACGGATTTGATTTATGTTTTAGCGCTGATATGTTGGTCAAGGGCAGACATTTTTTTGAAGATGTTTTGCCCGAAGATTTGGCATGGAAAATGCTTGCAGTAAACTTATCCGATATGGCCGCTATGGGTGCCAAGCCACGTTGGGTGTTGCTCAGTGCTGCGCTGCCTGAATTGAATCAAGACTGGCTCAAACGTTTTTGCGATAGCTTTTTTGCTTTGGCCGCGCGTTTTGATACGGTGTTGATTGGTGGCGATACCACCAAAGGCGATTTGGTCTTTAATGTAACAATAGTAGGTGAAGTTCCGACAGGGAATGCCCTGCGGCGTGATGCGGCCGAAGTCGGCGACGATATTTGGGTATCGGGTCGGTTGGGTTTGGCTGCCGCTGCTTTGAACAAACATCTGGGGCATTATCAATTACCGTCTGAAATCATGGCGGTTTGCGATGATAAATTGCTCCGTCCAGAGCCGCGCGTTTCATTGGGTCAGGCATTGTTGCCGTTTGCCCATGCCGCGCAAGATGTTTCAGACGGCCTGGCTCAAGATGTGGGGCATATTTTGAAAGCCTCTGCTGTCGGGGCGGAAATATTTGCCGATTGTGTGCCGTCGTTGCCTGAATTGAAAAACGTATTGTCGCGCGAACAATGGTTGTCGGCGGTATTGGCCGGCGGCGATGATTACGAACTGATTTTTACTGCCGCTCCAGAAGACAGGGAACGCGTTTGTCAGGCAGCGGAACAAAGTGGCGTACCGGTTGCCCGAATTGGTAAAATTACTGACTCAGGCCGTCTGAATATTTTGGATGCCGAAGGCGGCGTATTGGAACTGACTTCTTTAGGATTTGATCATTTTGGCTGAACGTAAACCTACTTTTTCTTGGCTGTTGCAAAAACCATTGTGTTTTTTAGGATTCGGTTTCGGCAGCGGCTTGTCGCCGGTTGCGCCGGGTACGGCCGGAACGCTGGCAGCATTACCTCTGGCTTTTGTATTGTGCCTGTTGGGCATAGACGGCTGGATATTGCTTTTATTGTGTATCGCCTTGTTTTTCTGGGGTATCCGCATTTGCGGTTATACCGAGAGGGAACTGGGCATTCAGGATTACGGCGGTATCGTCTGGGATGAAATTGTCGCGATGCTGTTGGTGCTGTCGCTGATTCCGTTTAAATGGAGCTGGTGGCTGGTGGCTTTTGTTATTTTCCGCTTGTTTGATGCGTTGAAACCATGGCCGATCAAATGGTTTGACCGGCGGATTCATGGAGGTTTAGGCATTATGCTTGATGATTTGATTGCAGCTGCGATGACCTTGATGGTCTTGGGCCTGTTTTATTGGATCGCGTGATGCGTTTTAAGTGTTTCGACCCTTTGCAAAAATAGGGCGGGCACGCCGGAATTATCCGGATTGAAATAAAATAAATACCATACGGGGTAAACAATTATGAATGAAATCGAGATTAACGTGGAGCCGCGTTATATGGCCGGTCAGAGCGACGTCTACCGCGACCGCTATGCCTTCAATTATCTGATTACCATCTGCAACCGCAGTGATGAAATCATTACTTTGCGTCAGCGTTTTTGGGAAATCACCGACGGACACGGTGAGACAGAGCAGGTCGGACATGCCGGCTTGATTGAAGAGCAACCTGTTTTGTACCCGGGTGAAGCCTATGAGTACAACAGCGGTTCGCAAATCAGCACGCCTTGGGGCAGTATCGAAGGCGCGTATGAGTTTGAAGACAGCATCGGCAAACGTTTCGTTATCGGGGTGCCGAAGCTTGAATTCAAAGCAGGCTTTACGTTGCAATAGGCCGTCTGAAAAATGAAAAACCGGAACATTTCACATGTTCCGGTTTTTCATTTTTCAGACGGCCTTATCAGTCTTTGCAGGGCTGTACCAATACCCACGGCGCCACGACAACCGCCCACATTTCCTGCTTATCCGCTAAAAATGTGCGCGCCATATCATCGCTGATGACACCGAATTTGCCTTGTTCCATCCATTGTTTCAATGGCGCGGCTTCATCTTCGGCAACATGACGGGCGACGGCAATCAAATCCAAATCGGGCGCAACATAGACGGCGGCACCGCGTGCGAAGTGGGGTTGCAGCTCTTCCCATGAAATGCGGGCGGTTTCGGTGTTGAGTTTTTCGTTTAAGAGTGGAATAGACATAGGACAATCATCAAATAAAAAATGGATTGTAACCGATATTCGGCCTTTTGCCTGATGCCGTCTGAAAACGAAAGAAATTTACAGGGTTAACGTTATACAGTATCATTTTAATGTTTTAATTTTCTTTCAGACGGCCTGTAGTCCGTATTCGGGCAAGGGCGGTTTTAGGCTTATGAATTCTGTATTGTTGACCGGATTGCTGCAAAGGCTGCTGATTGCGCTTGTCGCATTGGCGGCGTTGTGGGCTGTATATTTTTGGGCGGTGTCGCCATGAGTATCGTGGTGGAAAATCTGACGGTCAGCTATCAGCGCAGGCCGGTGGTGCACCATGTCGATATGGTGTTTGAAGATGGCAAGATGTGGACGATTTTCGGGCCGAACGGCGCGGGCAAATCGACTTTGCTCAAAGCCATTATGGGCTTGCAGAAGACGGACACGGGCAGCGTGCGCTATGAAAATATGGCGCGCAAGGACATTGCCTATCTGCCGCAGCAGTCGGATATTGACCGCAGCCAGCCGATGACGGTGTTTGAACTGGCGGCGATGGGGCTGTGGTATGAAATCGGCTTTTTCGGGCGTGTGAACGCGGCGCAGAAAAAGCGCGTGATGGCGGCTTTGGAACGCGTGGAAATGCAGGATTTTGCCACGCGCCAAATTGCGCATTTGTCCAATGGCCAGTTCCAACGCGTATTGTTTGCGCGGATGCTGGTGCAGGATGCCAAATTTTTGTTGCTGGACGAACCGTTTAACGCGGTGGACGCGCGGACGACTTATGCGCTGTTGGAAGTTTTGCGCCAATGCCATCAGGACGGTCAGGCGGTAATTGCCGTGTTGCATGATTACGAGCAGGTGAGGGCATATTTTGCCAACACGTTGCTTTTGGCGCGTGAAAAAGTGACTGCCGGTGCGACTGAAAATGTGTTGACCGATGAGTTTTTGGCACAGGCAAACCGAATGATGCAGAAACAGGAAGCGGCCGATTGGTGCGCGGTTTAATGGACAAGGCCGTCTGAAAGTAAGTATTTTTCAGACGGCCTCAGGCTTTCAGAGATTAATAAAAAAGCGATAAAACATGGATTTATATGATTTAGTCGTCGCGCCGTTTGCCGAATTTGACTTTATGCGCTATGCCCTGGCGTCGATTTTCTGCCTGGCATTGAGTGCGGCGCCCGTCGGTGTGTTTTTGGTGATGCGCCGCATGAGTTTGGTGGGCGATGCCTTGAGCCATGCGGTTTTGCCCGGTGCGGCCATTGGCTATATGTTTGCCGGTTTGAGTTTGCCTGCAATGAGTGTCGGCGGTTTTGCGGCCGGTTTGCTGATGGCTTTGTTAGCAGGTTTGGTCAGCCGGTTTACTTCATTGAAAGAAGACGCGAACTTTGCCGCATTTTATTTGAGCAGCCTCGCCATCGGTGTGGTTTTGGTCAGCAAAAACGGCAGCAGCGTCGATTTGCTGCATTTGCTGTTTGGCTCGGTGTTAGCGGTGGATATTCCGGCTTTGCAGCTGATTGCCGTTTCTGCGAGCGTCACTATTTTGCTTATGGCGGTCATGTTCCGCCCGCTGGTGTTGGAAAGCATAGATCCTTTGTTCCTCAAGGCTGTCGGCGGTAAGGGCGGCTTTTGGCATGTGCTGTTTTTGGTGCTGGTCGTGATGAATCTGGTTGCCGGTTTTCAGGCATTGGGTACGCTGATGTCGGTCGGTTTGATGATGTTGCCGGCAATTACCGCCAGACTGTGGGCGAAAAGCATGGGTTGGCTGATGATTTTGTCTGTCGCATTGGCTTTACTTTGCGGCTTGGCAGGACTGTTGTTTTCTTACCATATCGAAATCCCGTCCGGCCCTGCGATTATTTTATGCTGCGGTACGCTTTACCTGATTTCCGTCGTGTTCGGTTGGGAAGGCGGCATTTTGGCAAAATGGCTGCGCCGCAAGAAACACCGCACGGCATGATTTTTCAGACGGCCGCTTGAATAAACAGGCGGTCTGTTTTATGATGATGTTAATGTTACGTTATATCACTGGAGAGAATATGAAACATTGGAAACTCGGCATCGTTGCCGCATTATTGACCGGTGCAGCTTATGCCGCTCCGCTGCCTGTTGTCACCAGCTTCAGCATTTTGGGCGACGTGGCCAAACAGATTGGTGGCGACCGTGTGGCCGTTCAAAGCTTGGTGGGCCCTAACCAAGACAGCCATGCCTACCACATGACCAGTGGCGACATCAAAAAAATCCGCAGTGCCAAATTGGTATTGCTTAACGGTTTGGGCTTGGAAGCCGCCGATGTACAGCGTGCAGTCAAACAGAGCAAAGTGCCTTTCGCCGAAGCGACAAAAGGCATTCAGGCTTTGAAAGCAGAAGAGGGCGGCCATCATCATGACCACGATCATGAAGGCCATCATCACGATCACGGCGAGTTTGATCCGCACGTTTGGACCGACCCCGTCCTGATGGGCACATATGCGCAAAACGTTGCCAATGCTTTGATTCAAGTCGATCCTGAAGGCAAAACCTACTATCAGCAACGTTTGGGCAACTATCAAATGCAGCTGAAAAAATTGCACAGTGATGCGCAGGCTGCCTTTAATGCCGTACCTGCCGCCAAGCGTAAAGTCTTGACCGGGCATGATGCGTTCTCTTACATGGGCAAACGCTACAATATTGAATTTATCGCCCCTCAAGGCGTGAGCAGCGAAGCCGAGCCGTCTGCCAAACAAGTGGCTTCCATTATCCGCCAAATCAAACGCGAGGGTATTAAAGCCGTCTTTACTGAAAACATCAAAGACACGCGCATGATTGACCGTATCGCCAAAGAAACCGGCGTCAATGTCAGCGGACGTTTGTATTCCGATGCATTGGGTGGCGCACCGGCCAACAGCTACATCGGCATGTACCGCTACAATGTCAAAGTTATGACCGATGCCATGAAAAAATAAAGCGGCTTAAGGATAAAGGCCGTCTGAAACCTTAAAAACAAGGTTTCAGACGGCCTTTTATATGCTTATTTTTGAAATAAACCGTCAAATTTAGAATATAAAAATAAAATTTGTGCTATTAGAAGTTTAATTATCAAAAATTCATGCTAATTTGCTTGGTAAGTACGCACCATCCGTGCGAATTGCTTATCGGCTGTCCGTCAGCCACTCACGGCTTGACTTCACCCTGTTACAATTCGGCATCTTCACGTTTCTTAATATTACATCATGAGCAACCATTCATCTTGGTCATCCAAAATCGGCTTTGTGCTTGCTGCGGCAGGCTCGGCCATCGGTTTGGGTGCAATTTGGAAATTCCCTTATACAGCCGGTACCAACGGCGGCGCCGTATTCTTTCTTTTGTTTTTGATTTTCACCATTTTGGTGGCTTTACCGGTTCAACTGGCCGAGTTTTACATCGGTCGTACAGGCGGTAAAAACGCCATTGATTCCTTCAAAGCATTGCGCCCGGGTTCGCAGTGGCCGTGGGTTGGCCGCATGGGTGTGGCCGCGTGTTTTATTTTGCTATCGTTTTACAGCGTGGTTGGCGGCTGGGTATTGAACTACGTCGTGCACAGCTTTACCGGCGAAATTCATGCCGGTGCAGACTTTGAAGCCTTGTTCGGCAAAACGATTTCTTCGCCGTTTGGTTCGCTGTTTTACCAAGGCTTGTTCATGCTGATTACCATTTGGGTGGTCAAAGGCGGCGTTTCAGACGGCATTGAAAAGGCAAACCGCGTGTTGATGCCGGGTTTGTTTATCCTCTTTATCGCGCTGGCTGTTCGTTCGCTGACTTTGCCCGGCGCAATGGAGGGCGTGGCATTCTTGTTAAAACCGGATTGGTCGTATTTGAAACCGGGTACGATGCTGACTGCTTTGGGGCAGGCGTTTTTTGCTTTGAGTATCGGCGTGTCCGCGATGATTACCTATGCCTCGTATTTGGGTAAGGATCAGGATATGTTCCGCTCCGGCCATATGATTATGTGGATGAACCTGTTTGTATCGCTGCTGGCCGGTTTGGTGATTTTCCCTGCGGTATTTGCCTTCGGTTTTGAACCCGGCCAAGGCCCTGGTTTGATTTTTGTCGTGTTGCCTGCAGTCTTCATGAAAATGCCGATGGGTACATATTTGTTTGCCGTGTTCATGCTGTTGGTTGTCTTTGCGACGCTGACTTCCGCATTTTCGATGCTGGAAACCGTTATCGCGGCAACCATCCGCCAAGACGAAAAAAAGCGCAGCAGCCACGCTTGGGTAACCGGCATTGCGATTTTCATAGTTGGTATTCCTTCGGCGCTGTCATTTGGCGTTTGGAGCGAGTTTAAAATTTTCGGCAAAACCATTTTTGACTTGTGGGACTTCATTATTTCCGCCGTTATTATGCCAATTGGCGCATTGAGCGTTGCTGTATTTACGTCATGGGTTCAGGACAAACAGTCCGTCCTGCGCGATGCGGGCATGGGCAGTACCATTCCGAAACAGTTGCTTTACCTGTGGCTGGGTGTGCTTCGCTATCTTGCGCCGATTGCGATTATTGTGGTGTTCATCAACTCTTTGGGTTTGATTTAATCCGATAGAGAGCAAACAGTCCGGCGTTGCATTGTTTCGCCGGACTGTTTGTTTAAAAACATCATTAAAAATATTAAGGCCGTCTGAAAATTTTTCAGACGGCCTTTTTATATATGCGCGAGGCTGATTAGAACTTCGCTTGCAGTCTCAGCCATGCAGTACGGCCGGGTTCGTTCACGCGCATGGTTTGTGTACCGGCAGAAGGGTCGCCGCCGCGGCTGACGAATTCAGCATAGGTTTTGTTGAACACGTTGTCCACGCCGCCTTGCAATGTGGCGTATTTGCTGAATTTCCAACCGGCGTTGAGCGAGAGTACGCCAAAGCCCGAAGAAGCGCCGATGTCTTGGCCGACGATATTGCCTTGACCTTTGCTGTAACGGTTTTGTTTGGCCACGACACGCCATAATGCACCCGCACTGAATTTGCCGTTGTCAAAGGCGAGGGTGTTGTTCCACTCGAGCGGCGGTGTTTGTGCCAAAGGTTTGCCGTCGGTGCGGTTTTTTCCGTGGGTGTATGCGAGGCTGGTGCCAACTTCCCAGTTAGGCGCAAATGTCCATTTGACTTCGGCTTCGCCGCCAAAGCGAGAAGCGTTGATGTTGCGCACGCCGAAATTCATGCCTTGGCGCTCCATCATGATGAAGTCTTTGATGTCGCTACCGAATACGGATACGGAAGCGTGGAGATTAGGACGTTTCCAGATTACACCTGCATCAATTTGGCGGTTTTGCTCTGCGCGGATGGCTTTGTTTTCCGAGCGCAGGCGTTCCCAGTAGTCAGGTGCGCGTTCTGCAATACCGAAGCCGGCATAGTATTTCAGGCCGTTGTCCGCATTTCTTTCCCAGCGCAGGAAGCCTGAGTTCAAATTGAATTTTTGATGTTTCAAAACGGGGTCGGTCACGCGCGCGGTATCGTAATGCGCTTTGACTTGGTCATGGCGCAAACCTGCTACCCAACGTTGATTGTCGGTTTGCTGCCAAGAGGCTTCGGTGAAAATACCCCATTGTTTGAAACTTTGGTTGGGCATGTAAGGCTTGTGGCTGTAGCCGTCGCCACCACGCTCCATGCGTGCGACGTGGACGTCGTCCAGATAATCCAAACCGGTTTGCAGGTTGAGCTTGTCCCAGTCGAAAGTGGCTTTCAGACGGCCTGTATCGGTATTACGTTTAGGGTTGTTGGCATTTTTAATCTGCTTGCCGGCAGGATTGTAGATGGTACGCAGGCTGTATGTGTCCATCACGTGGTCGATTTCGCTTTTACCGTAGCGCAGTTCCAACTCGCTGAACCATGGGGTAAGGTTGCGTTGGGTAAAGCGGATGTTCCACGCATCACGGTCGAATTTGCTGCCGTCCATCATACGGTCGGCATAGGCAACCTTGGCTCTGCTGCGCTCGTATGTGCCGGCAATGGTGGTGTTTTCTGTCGGGGTAATACCCAGTTGCAACATTTGGCTGTCGCGTTTGAAGTTGGAGTGAATGCGGTTGCCGTCGCCGTCTTTGTAGTCGTCGGCTTCGTTATGGGAGATATTGGTACGGACGTAGCCGTATTTGCCGCCGAACTCGGCTTCCAGCGAGCCGTCAAGGCGGTCGTTGCTGCCTGCTGTCAGGGTGGCGTTGATGTTGTAAGGTTTTTCAGTGAAATCAGGATCTTTACGGATAAATTGCACCGAACCGCTGACCAAGCCCATACCTTGGGTAACGGTTTGTGGGCCTTTGGTGACCACGACTTTATCAAATGAATTTGGGTGAATATAGGCAGTCGGCGGGTCCATGCGCATACCGCAACCGCCATAAATAAACTGGTCGTCGGCATTGACGGAGAGGCGCGAGCCGCCTAAACCACGGAACAGCGGATCGCCCGAGCTGCCGCCTTTGCGGATGATGCTCATGTTGGGCACGGATTGTAAAAGGTCTGCCCCGTCTCCGGCAGGGAGGGGTTGCAAAGCAGCTTTGGGGTTGAAAGTAACGCGATTGGCTTTTTCTTGTTGTGTGCCGGTGACGGTGACAGGGGAAAGGGTAACCGTTTCTTCAGGTGTAGGATCGGTATCTGCCCATGCTTGGGATACGGCTAAGGCAATGGGTAAGATAAGTAATGGTGGGTATTTCATATCGTTTCTCTCTATTATTAGGAATTATGTTAACTAATACCTAAGTATTATACATAAAGTCTAGTTAAATAGAAGCAGTGGGATTTTAATCTAAATCAATATTTTCAGATTTTGGGCGCATAGGTTGTTTATTAAGATTGGTCATACCAAAATATTGATTTGAAGGCATTGGTGAGGTTACTTGATAAAAATGAATGTGTTTGAATTAAACTGCTTGCGATGGGGAGAATGGCATTCCTTGACGAAAAAATAGGGGATTGATTAGAATGAGCGGCCAATTGGTCAATCCAATTTATGGCCGTTTGAATACAACTGTCCTTCAATCATCAGGAATACAACATGACGAAATTGGTTCGTCCGCAAAAAATCAGCGATCAGGTTTTAGCCATTTTGGAAGAACGTATCGCGACCGGCATTTATGAAGAAGGCAGTAAATTGCCTCCCGAACGTACGCTTGCGGAAGAATTCGGCGTATCGCGTCCGTCGGTCAGGGTGGCGTTGAATATTTTAATTGCCAAGCAGGTTTTGGAAGCGCGGCAGGGCGATGGCTATTATGTTTCCGTCAAGCCGCAACAGGATTTTTTGCAAAGCTGGCAGGAATTGCTCGGCAAACATACCAATTGGGAAACAGACGTATTCGATTTCAGCTGTCACATTGAAGGCTGTATGGCGGCGCTGGCCGCCGAAAGACGGACTGATGCTGATTTGAAACGTATTGACTTCTGGCGGCAGAAGTTTGAAACGGCCTGTGAAAGCGGAAATTTGGAGCATCAAGCCGAAGCAGACGTCAGCTTCCATCAAACCATTGCCGATGCCGCGCACAATATCCTATTCAGCCACCTTTCCAGCAGCCTGCTCAAAATGCTTTATCAGCAAACACGCAGCGGCATTATCTATATCCATCAAACCGAAGACCCGCGCCCGACGCTGATTGCCCAGCACCGCGCTATTTTTGAAGCCGTTGCCCAGGCTAAACCGTCGGAAGCTGCTGAGGCAGCCAAGCTGCATTTGAATTATGTCGCTCGCCGCATTTTGCAGGACAGGGAATATCAAAGCCGCAGCGAGCATGCGGATGTATTGGCACAAAATGATTTAAAACGGGTAGATTGGTAGCGTTTAAAAATAATCAGGCCGTCTGAATTTTTCAGACGGCCTGATTTTGCAAATAAGGACTTTTAGTGCCACAATTTGCATCAATTCTGTCTGAAAACAAAGGAAGCACCATGTACCGTCATGTCGAGTATTATCCGGGCGATCCGATTTTGAGTTTGGTTGAAACCTTCAAACGCGACGAGCGTCCTGAAAAAGTCAACTTGAGCATAGGCATTTATTTTGATGACGAAGGCAAAATGCCGGTTTTGGAATCTGTCCGCCGGGCAGAAGCAGAGCGTGCGGCTGTACCGCGCCCATCTCCTTATCTGCCGATGGAAGGTTTGGACACTTATCGAAGCGCAGTTCAGCGTTTGCTGTTCGGGCAGGATAATCCGGCGCTGGCAGAAGGGCGCGTTGCGACCGTACAGACTTTAGGCGGTTCAGGAGCGTTGAAAGTCGGTGCCGACTTTTTGCACCGTTGGTTCCCCGATGCAAAAGCCTATGTCAGCGATCCGACGTGGGACAACCATAAAGGCATTTTTGAAGGCGCCGGTTTTGAAGTGGGGACGTATCCTTATTACAACCCTGAAACCGTCGGCGTGAAATTTGAAGAGATGACTGCGTTTTTCAAAACATTACCGGAAAACAGTGTCTTGATTTTGCATCCATGTTGCCAAAACCCGACCGGCGTAGATATGTCGCAAGCGCAATGGGATGAAGTGTTGGACATCATCAAAACGCACAAGCTGATTCCGTTTATGGATATTGCCTATCAAGGTTTCGGCGAGGATTTGGACAGCGATGCCTATGCGATTCGTAAAGCCGTCGAAATGGGATTGCCTTTGTTTGTCAGCAACTCTTTCTCGAAAAACCTGTCGCTGTACGGCGAGCGTGTCGGCGGTTTGAGCGTAGTGTGTCCTAATAAGGAAGAAGCAGAGCTGGTGTTCGGACAGTTGAAATTTACCGTCCGCCGTATTTATTCCAGCCCTGCCGCGCATGGTGCATATATTGCGTCTGATGTGATGAACCGCGATGATTTACGCGTTTTGTGGGAAAACGAGGTTTATGCCATGCGCGACCGCATCCGTGCCATGCGTCAGAAACTTTATGATGTTTTGACGGCCAAAATTCCCAATCGCGATTTCAGCTATTTCATCAAACAGCGCGGTATGTTCAGCTATACAGGCCTAACCGTAGAGCAGGTACACCGCCTGCGTGACGAGTTTGCCGTTTACCTGCTGGATTCAGGCAGGATGTGTGTGGCAGGATTGAATGCATCGAATATCGATTATGTGGCCGAAGCATTTGCCAAAGTGTTGCAATAGCCGTTCAATCTGAAATTGAATGTAGTTTTATTTGAAGTAAATCAAAAGGCCGTCTGAAAAATTTTCATCTTTCAGACGGCCTCTTTATAATTGGCGCACCCAACAGGGATCGAACCTGTGACCTCCAGCTTCGGAAACTGACACTCTTCCAACTGAGCTATGGGTGCGGAAGCCGTAAGGTTAACGCATATTGGCTTTATTGGCAAAGTTTATCTTGAAAGTGTCTGAAAGTGGCATTGGCGGTCACTTTTTTGTATGGCTGGAATAATCAATTAACTACAAAGGCTTAGCAGAATTTAGATGGCCTTTTGAGGATTTTTGCGTATCTTTTTCTCAAGATGGATTGGAAAGCCTTTGCGAATTCAGTATAATCCAGCAAAATATTGTTAACTGCGTTTAACACATAAACTATAACTTACAGCACAACCTAACCTAACGGCGAGGCCTACCAAATGAAACAACTCCGCGACCACAAAGCCCAAGGCTCTGCATTGTTCACCCTTGTGAGCGGTATCGTTATTGTCATTGCAGTGATTTACTTCCTGATCAAACTGGCGGGAAGCGGTTCATTCGGCGATGTTGCCGAAACAACCGAAGCTGCGACTCAAACCCGTATCCAGCCAGTCGGCCAACTGAAATTGGGCGACGGTATTCCAGTCGGCGAGCGTCAAGGCGATCAGATTTTCAACAAAATCTGTATTCAATGTCACGCTGCGGACAGCATCGTTCCTAAAGCGCCTAAATTTGAAAACAAAGGCGATTGGGCGCCTCGCATTGCACAAGGTTTCGATACTTTGTTCCAACACGCTTTGAACGGCTTTAACGCCATGCCTGCAAAAGGCGGCGCAGCCGATTTGACCGACCAAGAACTCAAACGCGTCATCACTTACATGGCGAACAAGAGCGGCGGTACCTTCCCTGATCCGGATGCCGCAGCCCCTGCCGATGCAGCCGCTTCCGGTGAAGCCGCTTCAGCTCTGGCGGCTGAAGGTGCAGCTCCTGCAGAAGCCCCTAAAGCAGATGCGGCCAAAGCAGATGACAAAGGTGCGGCAGCTCCGGCAGCCGGCGGCGCAGACGGCAAAAAAGTTTACGAAGCCAACTGCCAAGCATGTCACGGCGGTGCAGTTCCAGGTGTTCCTCATGTAGGTAAAAAAGAAGACTGGGCTCCTCGTATCAAACAAGGTAAAGACACCCTGCACAAACACGCACTCGAAGGCTTTAACGCAATGCCTGCCAAAGGCGGTAACGGTAGCCTGAGCGATGATGAAGTGAAAGCTGCAGTTGATTACATGGCTAATCAGTCTGGTGCTAAATTCTAAGATTTGATTTTGAATCTCGAATAGAAAGCGCATTCTACAAAAGGATGCGCTTTTTTCGTGCAGGAAATCCGGATCTTGCTATAATACTGAAGTAGTAAATTATTCTCATGATCAAGGGTCGTCTGAAAGGTTTAGACGGCCTTCGAATACAATCAAGATTCTTTTAAAGAAGTTCAACCATATTCACATACGACAAAACAATCACGGAGTTATCTCATGGCAAAAAAATATTTCGGTACTGACGGTGTGCGCGGCGAAGTTGGTCAATTCCCTATTAATCCTGATTTTGTCCTGAAATTAGGCTATGCGGCAGGTCAGGTTTTGGTGCAGCACGAAGGCGAAATCAAACCGACCGTCTTAATCGGTAAAGACACGCGTATTTCAGGCTATATGCTGGAAGCCGCGCTGATTGCCGGTTTTACCGCCGCCGGTGTTAATGTTATTCAAACCGGCCCTCTGCCGACTCCGGGCGTAGCGTATTTGACCCGTGCTTTGCGTTTGTCTGCCGGCGTGATGATTTCTGCTTCCCACAATGTTTATTCCGACAACGGCATTAAATTCTTTGCCGAAGGCGGTGTGAAGCTGAGCGATGAAATCGAGTTGGAAATCGAAGCCAAAATCGATGAGGAAATGAAAACCCAGCCGTCCAGCCGTCTTGGCCGCGCGCGTCGGATTAATGGTGCGGATGACCGCTATATCGAGTTCTGTAAATCCACTTTCCCAAGCCATTTGGACTTGCGCGGTCTGAAATTGGTGGTTGATACCGCTAATGGTGCAGGCTATGCGGTTGCGCCTAAAGTATTCCATGAATTGGGTGCGCAAGTGGTCAGTATCGGTAATGAGCCAAACGGCTACAACATCAATGAAAAATGCGGTGCGACCCATCCGAAAGCTTTGCAAGCCGCTGTGTTGCAAAATGAAGCCGATTACGGCATTGCCTTGGATGGCGACGGCGACCGTTTGATGATGGTTGACCGCAATGGCAAAGTGTATGACGGCGACAGCTTGATTTATGTAATTGCCAAAGCACGCGCGCACGAAGGTGTGGAAATCGGCGGCGTGGTGGGTACAGTGATGACCAATATGGCGATGGAAGTTGCTTTGAAAGAGCAGGGCGTTGATTTCTGCCGCGCCAAAGTGGGCGACCGCTATGTGTTGGAACAGCTCCATCAACGCGGTTGGCTGATTGGCGGCGAAGCCAGCGGTCATATTTTGTGCATGGACAAACACAATACCGGCGACGGCATTATTTCCGCGCTGCAAGTTTTGGCCGCACTGCAAACCTTGAATCAAGACCTTGCCACTGTTTGCGCCGATTGGCAGCCGTATCCGCAAACCATGATTAACGTCCGCATCAAAAAAGGTCAAAACTGGCAGGATGCTTCCAAAGAGGCTTTGGCTGAAGTGGAAAAAGAACTCGAAGGCAAAGGCCGCGTGGTCTTGCGTGCATCCGGTACCGAGCCTGTCGTGCGTGTGATGGTGGAAGCCAAACAGGCGGACTGGGCGAAAAAAGGCGCAGAAAAAATTGCCGCTGCCATTCAAGGTCAAAAGTAACAGTGTGTTTGATGTTGAATTGAATAAATAAAAGGCCGTCTGTTGTTCAGACGGCCTTTGTGTTTCATTGGAAGCTTAGTTGCTCAAGACATCAACGCCTTTAGGGGGCGTGAATTTGAACATACCGCTGGAAAGGTTAGGCTTGGTGTTCAAACCGCTGAAGCTGATGCTGGTTTGGTTGCCGAAGCTGTCTTTCAGCTGCATGGCGGCGAGGTTGTCGCCTTTGAAGCCGATGCGGATGTATTGGTAGCCGGCGTTGTTTTTCTTAGGCGTAGCCAAAACATAGTCGATGCCGTTGGCAGAGCCGTCTTCTTTCAGCGTGTAGCTGCTGTCCAATGCCGTTTTGTTGGAGAGGATGGCGGCAGGGCTGTCGCCGATGGTTTGGTCTTGTGAGGACTTGGTTACTTGCGCCAAATCTACGTCATAGAGCCAAATGGTTTTGCCGTCGCCGACGATGGTTTGTTTGTAGGGTTTGGTGTATTCCCATTTGAACAAGCCAGGGCGCAGGATTTTGAATGTACCGTATGTAGTTTGGGTTTTCTTTTTGCTGTGAACGGTTTGGCTGAAGTTGCCGCTGATACCGTCGGTGTCATTATTGAATTTTTTCAGTGCGTCCACTGCGCCGGCTTGTGCAAAGCCGATGGCTGAAGAAAGCAGCGCGGCAGCGGTCAGGGTGAACAGTCGGGTAGTTTTCATGTTTTGGTTCCTTGTTCGGAGAGATGGGTTCAGTATAGACGTTATGGTGTAACAGGCAAGGGGCTGAATGGCGGGTTTAATTTGTGTAAATATGGAAAAACTAAGCAAGTATCTGAAATAATTTTATTTCTTCAGACGGCCTGTATTTGGTTTTGACGTTTTTTTAATGAAACGCATAAGGGCTTGGTGTGGTATTTAATGTCATTTTACGGAAAGCTTGAAATTATAGTCTTTCTGTTTGCTTTTTAAAACGGTTATAATATTTGTCTTTTTAAAACAATGGTTTTGTATGTATCTGAATCCTTATCCTTTATTGGAACAGGCTTTGCTGTCGGACAATCCGGATGAAAAGGGAAGATTGACGCAGGCTTTGTTTGCGCAGTTGGGCGAGGCGGAAGGTTTGATGGTTGATGAGTCGAAACCCGTGGATTGCCGTTTTGCCGGACATCCGTCCCGTCCGCGTTTGGTTGCGCCTTCGGAGGTTACACCGCGCAAGATGAATACGGTCGAAGGCTATGCGGCCATGTTGCATGCGATTGCACACATTGAATTTAATGCGATTAATCTGGCCTTGGATGCGGCATATCGTTTTCGCAATATGCCGTTTCAGTTTGTACGCGATTGGGTAAGGGTGGCGAAAGAAGAAGTGTTTCACTTCGGCTTGATGCGTGGCCGTCTGAACAGCTTGGGCTACGATTACGGCGATTTTGAAGCGCACGGGCATTTGTGGGATATGGCGTATAAAACTGCTTACGATCCCTTGTTGCGTATGGCTTTGGTGCCGCGGGTATTGGAAGCGCGCGGTTTGGATGTTACGCCGGGTATTCGTGCAAAAGTGGCACAGCGCGGCGATATGGAAACCTGCGATGTGTTGGATATTATTTATCGCGATGAAGTGGGGCATGTCGCCATCGGCAATCATTGGTATCAGCATCTTTGCCGTGAGCGCGGTTTGGAACCGGTTGCCCTGTTCCGCAGCCTGATTGCGCGTTACGATATGTTTATCTTCCGCGGCTACGTCAATATCGAAGCACGGGAACGTGCAGGATTCAGCCGTTTTGAGCTGGATATGTTGGAAGATTTTGAGAAAAGTTTAAAACAGGATAAAAAGGCCGTCTGAAACGGTAAAATCATCATGGCACATCATCACGATCATTCGCACGCGCACACGCATACCGCCAATAAGCAGGTATTGCGTATTTCATTTTTCGTCATTGCCGGATTTATGCTGGTTGAGGCGGTTGGCGGCTGGCTGACCAACTCTTTGGCCCTTCTTTCCGATGCGGGGCATATGTTCAGCGATGCGTTTTCGCTGGGCGTAGCATTGTGGGCATTCAAACTTGGCGAGAAACAGACCACGCTGCAAAAGACATTCGGTTACAAGCGTTTTGAAATTTTGACGGCGATGTTTAACGGATTGTCGCTGGTGTTGATTGCGACGATGATTTTTTATGAAGCAGTCAAACGATTGTTTTATCCGCCGGAAATTTTGACGGGCGGCATGTTGGTGGTCAGTATCATCGGTTTGCTGGTCAACATCGGCGTCGCCGTTTATATGTTGAAAAATGGCGATACTGAAGAAAACGTCAATATGCGCGGCGCGTATCTGCATGTAATCAGCGATTTGTTCGGTTCGATAGGGGCGATTGTTGCAGCGGTACTGATGATGGTGTATGGCTGGCAATGGGCGGATACGGTTGCCAGCGTATTGGTGGCGGCTTTGGTAGGGCGCAGCGGCTGGAAGCTGTTTAAACAGACTTTGCACATTTTGATGGAAGGCGCGCCGGAAAACATCCATACCGATGAGTTGCTCAGCGTTATCCGCAATACGGAGGGCGTAAAATCCGTTCACGACTTGCATGTTTGGACGATTACCAGCAATATCCACGTTTTGTCCTGCCATATTGTTGTAGATGGCAGCATGACGGTTGCAGAGTCCGAACAAATTGTCTACCGCATCGAACATGAATTGGCGCATCACAACATCGGGCATTGTACGATTCAGATTGAAAGCGAACAGCATCCGCATAAAGATGAAGTTTTGTGTTCACAGGAAATGCACGAACACCATCACCATTAACCATATTCAGGCCGTCTGAAACTTGTTGGATTGTTCAGACGGCTTTCTAAAATTATCAAAGGAACACTTATGACCCAAGCCGTATTATTCGACCTTGACGGCACGCTTGCCGATACCGCACTTGATTTGGGTGGCGCGCTCAACACGGTATTGCGCCGACACGGTTTGCCAGAAAAAAGCATGGATGAAATCCGTCCGCAGGCCAGTCATGGTGCGAGTGGTTTGCTCAAACTTGGCGCAGGCATTACGCCCGACCATCCGGACTATATGCAATGGCGCAAAGAGTTTTTGGACGAATACAGCCGCTGCTATGCCGACCAAACCATCTTGTTCGACGGCGTAAACGAAATGTTGGAAGCTTTAACACAACGCGGTATTCAATGGGGCATTATTACTAACAAGCCCATGCGTTTTACCGATGTCCTCGTGCCTAAGCTCGGGTTTACCGTGCCTCCTGCCGTGATTGTTAGCGGCGATACATGCGATGAGCCAAAGCCCAGCGTGAAACCTATGTTTTACGCGTGTGAACAGATTGGCGTTGAGGCGCAGCGATGTTTTTATGTCGGTGATGCAGAGCGCGATATGCAGGCAGGCAAGAATGCAGGCATGACGACCGTGCTTGCCGATTGGGGCTATATTTCTGCCGAAGACCAAACCGAAAACTGGCTTGCCGATTTCCGTATTGCCACGCCTTTGGATTTGTTGGCAATCTTGCGTTAAAACCCTGTAATAATCCGTTTTCAGACGGCCTGAAACGGCGTAAAATTACATAAATTTGTATTTTTTCAACCGTTTTACTACTTGTAAAGAGAAAAATCATGTTCTTCAAGCATATCGAAGCAGCTCCTGCTGATCCGATTTTAGGTTTGGGCGAGGCGTTTAAAGCTGAAACCCGTCCGGAGAAAGTCAATCTCGGTATCGGCGTGTACAAAGACGCGTCCGGCGCGACGCCTATTGTCAAAGCCGTCAAAGAGGCTGAAAAACGCCTGCTGGAAAGCGAGACAACTAAAAATTACCTGACCATCGACGGCGTTGCCGATTACAACGAGCAAACCCAAATCCTGTTGTTTGGTAAAGACCACGAAATCATTGCCAGCCGTCGCGCCAAAACAGCGCAAAGCCTTGGCGGTACAGGCGCATTGCGTATTGCGGCCGAGTTTGCCAAACGTCAGTTGAACGCGCAAACCATCTGGATTTCCAATCCAACTTGGCCTAACCACAATGCCATCGCCAAAGCGGTCGGCATCCAAGACAAACCTTATCGCTACTATGATGCCGCCAAACATGGTTTGGATTGGGACGGCATGATTGAAGACTTGAGCCAAGCTCAAAAAGGCGACATCGTCCTGCTGCACGGCTGCTGCCACAACCCTACCGGCATCGACCCTACGCCCGAACAATGGGAAACTTTGGCAAAACTTTCTGCCGAAAAAGGCTGGTTGCCACTGTTTGACTTTGCTTATCAAGGCTTCGGCAATGGCTTGGAAGAAGATGCCTACGGCTTGCGCGTGTTCTTGAAACACAATACAGAATTGCTGATTGCCAGCTCTTATTCCAAAAACTTCGGTATGTACAACGAGCGCGTCGGCGCGTTCACTTTGGTGGCCGAAGATGAAGAAACAGCAGCCCGTGCCCACAGCCAAGTCAAAACCATCATCCGTACCTTGTATTCCAACCCGGCTTCACACGGCGCGAACACCATTGCGCTGGTGTTGAAAAATGATGATTTGAAAGCACAATGGATTGCCGAACTCGATGAAATGCGTGGCCGCATCAAAGCCATGCGCCAAAAATTTGTCGAGTTGCTCAAAGCCAAAGGTGCAACCCAAGACTTTGATTTCATTATTGAACAAAACGGTATGTTCTCTTTCAGCGGTCTGACTCCCGAACAAGTCGACCGTTTGAAAAACGAGTTTGCCATTTATGCCGTCCGCTCCGGCCGCATTAACGTTGCCGGCATTACCGATGACAACATCGATTATTTGTGCGAGAGCATTGTGAAAGTCTTGTAATTGTCGAATTAAAGGCAAAGGCCGTCTGAATTATTCAGACGGCCTTTATTTTTGACTTGTAAGCTTATCCGGCAACTGCGTTCATTCCCCAATAAATCATGGCATAACGCAGCAGTTTGCCTGTAATCAGAATGATAGTGCAATGCAAGGCATTGAGCCTGAGCCAGCCTGCGGCAAGGGGGAGGGCATCGCCGATAATCGGCAACCATGCAAATAATAGCGGCCAAATTCCCCATCTTTGTATACGCGCCAATACTTTTTCAGACGGCCTTTTCTTGGCCGGAAACATTCTGCCCATGTAATAAGAAACCATACTGCCCAAGCCATTCGCCAAACCGGCACACAAACATGCGCCGAGGGCATGTTGCGGATATTGGTACACAAATGCGGCGTATGCCGCCTCGGATGTACCCGGAAGTAGTGTGGCTGAAGTGAAGGCAGAAGCAATCAGGGCAAGGTAAGCGTAAAGAGAGGGCATATTTTGAGTTACATCAAGTGATATTGTAAAAAAGAAATAATAGGCTTAATAAGAGGATTATGCCTTTATTTTTTAATCTAATAAAAGATAAATCCAATATTATTTAAATTTTTAAAATTAAACGGCTGAAGGATAATGTAGTCGGCTGTTAGAAAATAGTTTTCAAAGTAACGGATTATCAGTATGATACGGGCGGCTGTTAATGGGTGTTAAGTTTAATGAACTGATTTAAGCTCATCTTTTAGCGAGTCTTAACAAAACGAAAGGCAAATCATGTCTGCGCATTCACAACAAAATCATACTCCTGCGCTGGTTGTCCTAACCACACTCTTTTTCATGATGGGTTTCATTACCTGCATGAACGATATTTTGATTCCGCATCTGCAGAAAATTTTCACGCTAACCAATTTTCAGGCGATGCTGGTTCAGTTCTGCTTCTTTACTGCTTATGGTGTTATGTCGATGCCGATGGGCTATTTGGTCAGTAAAATCGGCTATAAAAATGGTGTAATTGGAGGCTTTGCATTAGCTGCCATCGGTTGTCTGTTGTTCTATCCTGCCGCCGGCAGCCATTCTTATCCTACTTTCTTGGGTGCGCTGTTTATTTTGGCTTCTGGTATAACTTTGTTGCAAGTGGCCGGTAATCCATATGTAACTTTATTGGCAAAACCAGGTAAAGAGTCTGCGACTTTAACTATAGTTCAGGCATTTAACTCTGTAGGTACAACTGTTGCTCCATATGTTGGCTCATTATTGATTTTGTCTGATGCAACAAAAGTAGCTAATAAAGCCGAGCAAATTTCTTCCGTTCAGATTCCATATTTGGGTTTGGCCGGTCTGCTGATTATTTTGGCAGTATTTGTCAAAATGATTCGTCTGCCTGATGCACGTAAAATTGCCGAAGAAGAGAGCGAACACAATCATGATGGCAAACTCAACGTATGGCAATACCGTCATTTGGTTTTCGGTGTGGCCGGTATTTTCTGCTATGTTGGTGCAGAAGTATCTATCGGCGCATTGATGGTTAATGTTTTGGGTTTTTTGCAAGGTTTAGATCATTCATCTGCTGCAAATTATCTGATGGTCTACTGGGGTGGTGCGATGCTTGGTCGTTTCTTGGGTTCTTTTGTAATGACAAAAATTGTTCCCAACCGCTATTTAGCATTCAATGCTACAGCAGCAGCAACTCTGTTGATCATTGCTATAATGGCGGGTAAAGGTAACCCAAATATTGCAATGTGGGCATTGTTGGCTATCGGTTTCTTCAACTCGATCATGTTCCCAACGATTTTCTCTTTGGCAACCAAAGGGCTGGGTCGATTCACCAGTAAAGCTTCCGGCGTATTGTGTACTGCGATTGTTGGTGGTGCGTTTGTTCCTTTAGCACATGGCTGGGTAGCAGATACTTATAACTTGCTAGTTTCTTTCGTTGTATCAGTGATTTGTTATGCATACATCGTCTTTTTTGCGATTAAAGGCTCTAAAGCTGACGAATAATTCATCATGATAAAAGGCCGTCTGAAACCTTATTGGATTTCAGACGGCCTTTTTACTTTGTGGCATAATGATTTAAATGACAGGAGGAAAAAATGGCCAAAATCATTTTGCTGCATGGCTTGCACATGCATTCATGGGTAATGAAACCGCTGGAGTATTTGCTGGAACAAGAAGGTTTTGAAGTTGCGCTGTTCGATTATTACAGTGTTTTGCATTCGATGAACCGACATGTTGAAGATTTGGCGCGATGGATTGATGAGAACCATGCTGATGAAACACTGCACTTTGTCGGCCATAGTTTGGGCGGGTTGGTCTTACGCAATTTTGCGGCTGCATATCCGAATAAAGTCAGCGGCCGTATCGTTACTATGGGTACGCCGCACCAAGGCAGCCGGGCTGCGCAACGTGTGCTCAATTTGGGTTTGCAAAAGCCGGTATTGGGCGGCTCGTATAAAGGCGCTTTGGACGGCAGTATGCCTGAATTGCCAGAATGCGTTGAGTTGGGCAGTATCGCCGGCAATAAACCGTATGGGCTGGGCCGTGTTTTAGGTTTGCATGGTGAACATGATGGTACGGTTTTGGTCAGCGAAACGCATTGTCCGAATATGCGTGATCATGTCGTTTTGCCTGTCAGCCATAGCGGTATGTTGTTTAACCGTAAAACGGTCGAGCAAGTGGTGGCATTTTTGCATGATGGACGTTTTAAAAAGCAATAAAATTTCATTTATTCTAATTTAAAAGTATTTAATGTTAATAATTTAATATATTTTAAAGAAAGTGTCGCAGTTTTACTGGAGCTGTTTTTATAAAATAACAGGCAGGCCGTCTGAGAATCGGGTTTCAGACGGCCTGTTATGCTAAAATCTGTTAAGTACTTATTAAAAAGGCAAAGAACAATGTTTGCTTTCAAATCCTTACTTAATATGCCGCGCTTTGAGGCCATTGCGGTGGCCTTAGCTTTGGTGGCAGCAATGGGTTATACGATTATTTCGCTTGAATGGCTGCCGCATATGTCGATTGTGACGGCGATTGTGGTCTTGCTGTTGTACGGTTTGATGCGCGGCTTGAAATATCAAGATATGCAAAACGGTATGATAGGCGCGGTCGGGCAGGGCATGGGCGCGATTTATCTGTTCTTCTTTATCGGCCTGATGGTCAGTGCGCTGATGATGAGTGGTGCGATTCCGACGCTGATGTATTACGGTTTCGGATTGATTTCGCCGACTTATTTTTATTTCTCGGCGTTTGCGCTTTGCTCGGTCATCGGTATTTCCATCGGCAGTAGTTTGACGACTTGTGCAACTGTCGGCGTGGCATTTATGGGTATGGCGGCTGCGTTTCATGCCGATATGGCGATGACGGCAGGTGCGATTGTGTCGGGTGCGTTCTTTGGCGATAAAATGTCGCCGCTTTCCGATACGACCGGTATTTCCGCTTCGATTGTCGGCATTGATTTGTTCGAACACATCAAAAACATGATGTACACCACTGTGCCTGCGTGGTTGATCAGTGCAGCATTGATGTTGTGGCTCTTGCCTAATGTTGCCGCGCATGATATGAACAGCGTCGAAGCTTTCCGCGCGCAATTGGAAGCAACCGGTTTGGTGCATGCCTATTCGCTGATTCCGTTTGCCTTGCTGGTTGTCCTCGCCCTGATGCGCGTCAATGCCATTGTGGCCATGTTGTTTACCGTTGTGGTGGCGCTGATTGTCACTTACTTCCACAGTACGCCTGATTTGAAACAGCTAGGCGCGTGGTTTTACGGCGGATACAAACTCGAAGGCGAAGCATTTAAAGACATTGCCCGTTTGATTTCTCGCGGCGGCTTGGAAAGCATGTTCTTTACGCAAACTATTGTGATACTCGGCATGAGCTTGGGCGGCCTGTTGTTTAGCATCGGTGTGATTCCGTCTTTGTTGGAAGCCATTCGTGCGTTCCTGACCAATGCCGGACGCGCTACTTTCAGCGTGGCCATGACATCGGTTGGTGTTAACTTCCTGATTGGCGAGCAATATTTAAGTATCCTGCTTTCCGGCGAAACCTTTAAGCCGGTATATGACAAACTCGGCCTGCATTCGCGCAACCTTGCCCGTACGCTTGAAGATGCGGGTACGGTCATCAACCCGTTGGTGCCTTGGAGCGTCTGCGGCGTATTTATCAGCCATGCCTTGGGTGTGCCTGTTTGGGAATACCTGCCTTATGCCTTCTTCTGCTACTTGAGTTTGGCTCTGACGCTGGTGTTTGGCTGGACAGGGTTGACTTTGAGTAAGAAGTAAACCGCATTTAAAATAGCAATGCTTTTATAAAACAAGGTCGTCTGAAAACAATTTCAGACGGCCTTGCTTTACTTGAAGTAGCCGTATCAGCATGATTTCACTATAATTGCTGCGCCAATAAAAAAATAATCTAAACAATGAACAAACAAATCCGCCAAGAAATTTTCGAGCGTTTCCGCGCTGCCAATCCTCATCCGACTACCGAGTTGAATTTCAGCTCGCCGTTTGAGCTGCTGATTGCCGTTTTATTGTCTGCACAAGCAACTGATGTCGGCGTGAACAAAGCGACTGCCAAACTCTTTCCCGTTGCCAATACGCCGCAAGCCATGTTGGATTTGGGACTGGACGGCGTAATGGAATACACCAAAACCATAGGCCTTTATAAAACCAAATCCAAACACATCATGCAGACTTGCCGTATTTTGCTGGAGAAATACAACGGCGAAGTACCTGCTGACCGAGAGGCTTTGGAATCTTTGCCCGGTGTTGGCCGCAAAACTGCCAATGTGGTGTTGAACACTGCATTCGGGCAACCTGTTATGGCGGTCGATACCCATATTTTCCGTGTGGCCAACCGCACCAAAATCGCGCCGGGCAAGGATGTGCGTGAAGTTGAAGACAAGCTGATGCGCTTTATTCCCAAAGAATTTTTGATGGATGCCCATCACTGGTTGATTTTGCATGGCCGCTATACGTGTAAGGCTTTGAAACCGCAATGCAGTAAATGCCTAATTAACGATTTGTGCGAATATCCGGCAAAAATGTAAATAAAAAAACATAAAAAAGGCCGTCTGAATTTCAGACGGCCTTTGATTTGGCTACGATTAGTCGGCAACTGCCATCAGGCTGGCGTTACCACCGGCAGCGGTAGTATTGATACTGCAAGAGATTTCTTCAAATACTTGCAGAATGTCCAGACCTTGTTCGGAAGGCAGAATGCGGATGAGCGCACCGTCGCGGCCGGCCAACTCTTGTTTGCGCTCGCTGCTCAAAGGCTCGATAGCGGCAACATGGCTGATGCCTGCGTTTTCAGGTTTGGCATTGACTTGCAACAAACCGTCCAAATCGGCTGAGTAGGAAGCCAACGGGCTGTTAGGCTCAACAACGGTTTGAATGCCTGCGGCTGCCAGCTCGGTCAGGGCAGAGAAGGCTTGCAGCAGATTGCCGCCATGTACCCAAACACGTTTTGGAGAGCGCCAGCTCAATGAGTTGCGTTCGCCGGTCGGGCCGACCAATACGGTTTCGGCTTTGCGCAGGGTACGGACGCGTGCGTGACCCAAAGCTGCGGCTGCGGCTTTTTTCTCTTCTGCGTTAAACGGCAGTTTGTGAACCAGGGTTTCCAAACGTTTGAGTGCGTCTTCGTCTGCTTGGCCGATGCGGCTGAGGGTTGGGGCAACCCATTCAGGAGTACGAATCAGGCGTTGCAGATAGAATGAACCGCCTGCTTTTGGACCGGTACCAGACAAGCCGTGACCGCCGAAAGGTTGTACGCCGACAACAGCACCAACGATGTTGCGGTTAACGTAGATGTTACCGGCTTCGATGCGGTCGCGGATATGGTCGACAGTGCCTTCGATACGGCTGTGTACACCGCTGGTCAGAGCATAGCCTTTGGCGTTGATTTGGTCGATGAGTTGATCCAATTCGCTGGCGCGGTAGCGGACAACGTGCAGTACAGGACCGAACACTTCGCGTTGCAACTCGTTCAGGTTATTCAATTCAAACAGGATTGGACGAACGAAGGTAGAGTTGTTGTCATCAACGTCGGTGGCAGTTTTGATTTCGTGGTAAGCCTTTGCTACGCCTTTCATTTTATTGATGTGGGCCAACAGGTTTTGTTGGGCTTCAGCATCGATGACAGGGCCGATGTCTGTGGTCAGTTGGATCGGTTTGCCGACAACCAGCTCGTCCATTGCACCTTTGATGATGTTGATCATTTTATCGGCAACATCTTCTTGAACACACAAGATACGCAGGGCGGAACAACGTTGGCCCGCGCTGTCGAAGGCAGAATTCAATACGTCGAGGCAGACTTGTTCCGGCAGGGCGGTAGAGTCCACGATCATCGCGTTTTGACCGCCGGTCTCGGCAATCAGGACAGGGCTGTCGTCGCGTTTGGACAGGGCTTTGTTAATCAGGCGCGCTACTTCGGTAGAACCGGTGAAGATCACGCCGCCGATGCGGGCATCGCCGGTCAGGGCGGAGCCGACATCGCCTGCGCCGAGTACGAGTTGCAGCGCAGAAGTCGGAATACCGGCTTGATGCATCAAGGAAACGGCGTAAGTAGCAATCAGGCTGGTTTGTTCGGCAGGTTTGGCGATAACAGTGTTACCGGCTGCCAATGCAGAAACCACTTCGCCGGTAAAGATGGCCAATGGGAAGTTCCATGGGCTGATGGCAACGATTGCGCCAACCGCTTTGGCATCTTTAGGCAGGGTGTTTTCAGCTTCGTTGGCATAGTAGCGGCAGAAGTCAACGGCTTCGCGTACTTCGGCAACGGCGTTGTTCAAGGTTTTACCGGCTTCACGGACGGCCAGCATCATCAATGCAGGCGTGTGTTGTTCCAACAAATCGGCAAAACGGCGCAGGCAGTCGGCGCGTTCTGAAGCAGGTTTGGCGCTCCACTCCGGCAGGGCGGCAACGGCTGCACCAATAGCTTCTTGAGCCAATGCCGCATCGGCAAAGCTGACAGTGCCGACAACATCGTTGTGGTCTGCAGGGTTGCGGACGGGTTGCGCTTCGCCTACATTACGCGCTTCGCCATTGACGATAGACGCGGCGTGGAAGTCTTCGGAAGAAGCTTGGTTGAGTTTTTCTTGCAGATTTTGCAATACGTTTTCGTTGCTGAAATCGACGCCTTGGGAGTTCAGACGGCCTTTGCCATACAAATCGCGCGGCAGAGGCAATGCCGGATGCAGGTGGATGCCTTGTTCGGCGATGGTGTCGAACGGGCTCTTAATCAGGCGGTCGATGCTGATGTTTTCGTCAACGATTTGGTTCACGAAAGAAGAGTTCGCACCGTTTTCCAACAGACGGCGTACCAAGTAGGCAAGCAGGGTTTCGTGTGTGCCGACCGGGGCATACACGCGTACGCGGCGACCTAAGTTTTGCGGGCCGACTACTTGGTCGTACAGGGTTTCGCCCATGCCGTGCAGACATTGGTGTTCGAAGTCTTTGCCTTTACCCATTTGGTAGATTGCGCCCAAAGTGTAGGCGTTGTGGGTGGCAAATTGTGGGAACACGGCATCTTGTGCATCCAAGAGTTTGCGTGCGCAGGCGAGGTAGGAGATGTCGGTGTGGACTTTACGGGTGTAAGTCGGATAGCCTTCCATGCCGTCTACTTGAGCCCATTTCACTTCGCTGTCCCAGTATGCGCCTTTAACCAAACGGATCATCAGTTTTTGGTTGTTGCGGCGGGCCAGGTCGATCAGATAGTCGATAACGAACGGGCAACGTTTTTGGTAGGCTTGAACAACGAAACCGATACCTTTGTAACCGGCCAAGTCAGGATCGGAAACCAAAGCTTCCATCAAGTCCAAAGACAATTCGAGACGGTTGGCTTCTTCGGCGTCGATGTTGATACCGATATCGTATTTTTTACCCAAAAGGAACAATTCTTTCAGGCGCGGCAACAGTTCGCTCATCACGCGTTCGTGTTGGGCGCGTGAGTAGCGTGGGTGGATGGCGGAAAGTTTAACGGAGATACCGTTGCCTTCGTAAACGCCTTGGCCTGCGGCATCTTTACCGATGGCGTGAATGGCTTGAACGTAGTCGTTGTAGTAGCGGTTGGCATCTTCTTCGGTGTATGCGGCTTCACCCAACATATCGAAAGAGAAGCGGTAACCCATTTTCTCGCGCTCTTTACCGTTTTGCAGCGCTTCTTCAATGGTTTGGCCGGTTACGAACTGTTTGCCCAACAGGCGCATTGCGTAGTTCACACCTTGACGGATCAGAGGCGCGCCACCTTTGCTGATCAGACGGCTCAATGCGGAACTCATCTGTTTATCGTTTGTCGCGGTCAGTTTGCCGGTAATCAACAGACCCCATGCAGCCGCGTTAACAAAGAGGGAAGGGCTGTTGTTCAAGTGGCTTTTCCAGTTGCCTTCGGAGATTTTGTCGGCAATCAGGCGGTCGCGGGTTGCATTGTCCGGAATACGCAGCAGGGCTTCGGCCAGACACATCAGTGCAACACCTTCTTCACTGGAGAGAGAGAACTCGTGCATCAAGGCATCTACACCGCTTGCTTTGGTGCGGCTGGCACGGACTTGGGTAACCAAACGACGGGCAAGCTCGGAGGCGGCATTGCGCTCTTCGTCGGTCATCTGTGCACGTTGCAACATATCCTGAACGGCCTCGATTTCGTCGCGGCGGTAGGCATCAGTTACAGCTTGACGCAGAGGAGTTTGTGTTGGAAAAGCGAAGTTAAACATTATTTATGTTCTCCAAAGGTTTTTTCATGATTTCAGACGGCCTGAATTAAGACTGCTAAAACAAGCATTCTGAAGGATAGTAATATCGTAATAAAATTATGATGCGGATACAAGATGCATCCGCATAAATTGCTGTTTTTTCTGATAAGGCTCAGATTATTTTGAAACAGTTTATGTCGTAAAGACGGCCTGCACGGAATCATGCAGGCCGTCTGAAAACGTCTTATTTAGAGGCGCGGTATTCTGCGTCTGCTTTTTCAAAGCGTTCTTGCAATTCGCGTGAAGGTTTTTTGTCGATCAGGGACACCAAAACAATCACGAGTGTGCAAATGATAAAGCCAGGAACGATTTCATAGACAGTAGCGAAACCTGTTTCTTGTGCAGCCAAAGCAGGTTTTTTGATCCACTCGGCCCAAACTACTACAGTCAGTGCACCTGCAATCATGCCGGAGAGTGCGCCGTAGGCAGTAATGCGTTTCCACAGAACAGACAGGATAACAACCGGACCGAATGCAGCACCAAAGCCGGCCCATGCGTAAGCTACCAAGCCCAATACTTTGCTTTCAGGGTCAGAAGCAATCAGGATGGAAATCACGGCGATAGCCAATACCATTACGCGGCCAATCCATACCAATTCAGCTTGTTGGGCGTTTTTACGCAGGAAGCCTTTATAGAAGTCTTCGGTAATCGCGCTGGAGCAAACCAACAATTGGCAAGACAGGGTAGACATTACAGCAGCAAGAATCGCGCTCAAGATGATACCGGCAATCCAAGGGTTGAAGAGCAGGGTAGCCAAAGCGATGAAGATACGTTCGTGGTTGCCGTTCATTTCATCAACGTGGGCAGGGTTGGCGCCGAAGTAAGCGATGCCGAAATAGCCGACAGCCACGGCACCGGCCATACACAGAATCATCCAAGTCATACCGATACGGCGTGCAGAAACCAGAGATTTAGCGCTTTCGGCAGCCATGAAACGGGCCAAAATGTGTGGTTGGCCGAAATAGCCTAAGCCCCAAGCAGCGGTAGAGATAATGCCGATGAAAGTAGTACCGGCAAACAGACTGCCGTATTCTTTACCGGTAGAAGCGGCAACTTGTTGGATGGCAGCGTTCATTTGATCTGCACCGCCCAAACCCAAGTACACCATTACAGGAGTCAGTACCAATGCAAAAATCATCAAAGAAGCTTGCAGGGTATCGGTCCAGCTTACGGCTAAGAAACCGCCCAAGAAAGTGTAGGCGATGGTCGCGCCGGCACCCAACCACATGGCTTGAGTGTAAGACATACCGTGGAACAGGCTTTGGAACAGGGTAGCACCGGCTACGATGCCTGAAGCACAGTAAATAGTGAAGAAGAACAAGATAATCAGTGCAGAAACCACTTTCATCAAGTGACCGCCGGCACCGAAGCGGTGGAAGAAGTAATCAGGAAGCGTCAGTGCGTTGTTGGCGTATTCGGTATGCACGCGCAAACGGCCTGCAACCAAGAGCCAGTTGAGGTATGCACCCACAATCAGACCAATGGCAATCCAAGCTTCATTCAAACCGCTCAGGTAAATGGCACCTGGCAAACCCATCAAAAGCCAACCTGACATATCGGAAGCACCGGCAGACATCGCGGTCACGAACGGACCTAAGCTGCGGCCGCCGAGAATGTAGTCGTCGAAGTTTCGTGTTGAAAAATAGGCGGCGAGGCCGATCAGTAATACGGCGACCAAATAGATCGCGAAAGTGATATACATGGGGTTCATGTACTTATTCCTCATCTAACTTTTAAAACGGGTTTGAAATTGCAAGCAATTCATACCCAAACTTTTTTCTAATAAAAATACAGCTTAAAAATCCTGTTTTTCACGAGAGAGTCAGGATAAATTATTTTCAAATACAATAAAATACGAAATCTTAATGCATTAAATTGTAAATAATTTAAACCAGCATACCGCAAAAAGTCGCTTTTGCAAAGCGAAGAACTCAGCCTTTATTCGAAATTGATGCCGCCTTTTGGCTAAGTCATTTAAAAACATAAAAATATATAAATTTTTACCGATGATGACGAAGGAAAGTGTGTGAAACTATCTTTCCTGATGTTTTTTGGGGATTAAAGAGAAAAAGTAATTAAACGACTTGGACTTTCAGACGGCCCTGTGCAGAAACCCCGTATCTGTGTCGGGCAGATACGGGGTTTTTAGAAAAAAAGACTACATTAAATAGAAAAATCGTCTTTTAGTAAGTGTTTGTAAGCAAAGAGATAAGAGGCTGCGACAAAGGATGACCCGCCCAGGACGTTGCCTAAGAAAACGGGAATCATGTTATAGAAAAATTGACCCCAGCTGACGTTTGCGCCCGCCCAAATGCCGGCCGGAATGATGAACATATTGGCAACAAAATGTTGAAAGCCGATTAATACGAAGATCATAACCGGGAACCACATGGCTAAGATTCGTCCTGAAGTATGGCGTGCGCCGAAGTAAAACCAGATGCCCATACACACCATCCAGTTACATGCGATGGCAGAAACGAATGCGCGGCCGAAGTCCATATTGACTTTGGCTTCGGCAATGGCAATGGTTTTCGCTGCGGCCGGCCCTTCGGCAAGGCCGACGTAGTGGCCGAGAAAATAGGCCATGGCAACGGCGCCTGCCAGATTGCCCAAGCTGACAATCAGCCAGTTGCGCACCAGTTTGTGGGTGCTGACGCGGCCGGTCAATCTGCCCAAAGCCATAATCATCATATTGCCTGTTGCCAACTCGCCGCCGCCGATTAAGATACAAATCAGTGCGATAGGGAACACGGATGCGCCCAAAAGGGCGGCCAGGCCGTTCCATTCGGCTGGAATGCCGCTGATGACGCGCAGGCAGGCAAGATAGCCGAAGCCGACATAACCGCCGCCTAAGAAACTCAAAATCACCAACATTTTGATGCTGAATTCAGATTTGGCGCAACTCTTGCCGATGGCGTCCTGCAAAATTTCATGAGGGAACAGGTCTCGTGTATCCATGAAGTTTCCTTAAGGTTAATATAAGAATAAAAATATCTTTCTTTATCATACGGATGGCGAGTTTGCCTGAGAATATGGCGGACAGGAAATAACGGCTGATTGTAAGGATAGAAGCGTAGGTTATATATTGGCAGCTGATGTGTGAAAGGCCGTCTGAAAGCAATACTTTCAGACGGCCTTTAGATGGGGGAATGGGAATTATAAGCGCGTTACGCTTAAAACGCCTTTGATGTCGCCCAGACTGGCTAATACGCGCGGCAGGTCGTTGACTTGGCGGACTTCAAGGGTAAAGCGCATGCTGGCTTCCAAATCGCGTGATTGGGTTTGCACCGCGGTAACGTTGAGTTTATGACGTGCCAGCGCATCCGAAACATCGCGCAGCAAACCGGAGCGGTCTTGAGCGCGGATTTCAACATCGACGGCAAACACTTGTCCTTCTTGCAAGGCTGCCCAGCTTGCATTTAACACTTTTTCCGGAGCCTGCTCGGCAAGGTGACGGAAAGAAGGGCAGGTGTAGCGATGGACGGAAATACCGCGGTCGCGTGTAACGAAACCGATAATGTCGTCAGGAGGTGCTGGTTTGCAGCATTTGGCAAGCGTGGTCATCAGGCCGTCTTCGCCGTCAATCAAAATGCCATTTTTGCCGCCTTTTTTGATTTTGGACTGCTTGACGATATTGGTTTCATCAATCGGGACGGGAGGCGGTTCATTCAGCGCGCCGCAGGCTTTGTGGATGGCGCGGTTGGAAACTTCGCCCTGACCGATGGCCGTATAGAGTTCGTCGGTTTTTTTGAAGCCGAGTTTTTCCGCCAATGCTTGCAGATTGGGTTTGGGGAAGATTTTTGACAACTGTTTGTCCAACTGGGCGCGGCCTTCTTCGCGCACGGTATCTGCGTTTTGCTGGCGGATATAGGCACGGATTTTGCTGATGGCGCGGTTGGATTTGACCCAGCCTTCGTAGAGCCAGTTGACGGAAGGATTTCCCTCTTTGGCGGTAATGATTTCAACGCGTTGTCCGTTTTCCAACGGCGTTGACAGTGGTACGATTTGTCCTTCGACTTTTGCACCGCGACAACGGTCGCCCACGCTGCTGTGCAGGGCATAGGCAAAGTCGATGGGGGTGGCGCCCGTAGGCAGGGAGAGGACTTTGCCGTGCGGGGTCAAAACATAAATCGTATCGTTAAACAGCTCGGTTTTAAAGGCGGCGGCAAGGTCTTCTTTGCCGCTTTCGGCCATGTTTTCGCGCCAGTCCAAGAGTTGGCGCAACCAGGCGATTTTCTGTTCGTAGGCGGAATCACCCTTACCACCTTCTTTATAACGCCAGTGGGCGGCAACACCGAATTCGTTGAATTGGTGCATATCGAAGGTACGTATTTGGACTTCCACGCCTTTGTCTTCCGGGCCGACGATGACGGTGTGCAAACTTTTATAGCCGTTGCCTTTCGGGTTGGCAATATAGTCGTCGAACTCGCCCGGAATCGGCTGCCAAAGGCTGTGGACAATGCCCAAGGTGGTATAACACTCGGGAATGGTGTCCACCAAAATCCGTACGGCGCGGATATCAAACAAGCCGTCGAAAGTGAGCTTTTTCTTCACCATTTTTTTGTAAATGGAGTAGATGTGCTTCGGTCTTCCGGCAACTTCAAAATGAATATTGTATTTTTTCAGTTCCGTACGCAGGATATTGAGGAAGTTTTCGATGTATTCGAGGCGCTCAGTGCGTTTTTCGTCCAAAAGCAGGGCGATTTCGCGGTATTTTTCCGGTTCTTGATGACGGAAGCCCAAATCTTCGAGCTGCCATTTGAGTTGCCACACGCCCAAGCGGTTGGCGAGCGGGGCAAAAATGTCGAGGGTTTCTTTGGCAACGGCGCGTTTTTCAGGATTGTCGGGAACGTTGCTTAAGAATTGGAGGGTGCGTGTGCGCATCGCCAGTTTGATCAGGACGACGCGGATGTCGGTAACCATCGCCAACAGCATTTTACGCATGGTTTCGGCTTGTTGGGCGCGCTCTTCCTGCGTGGCAAGGCTGTCCACGCGTGCGAATTGGGTCAATTTTTGTACTTCGTCCACGCCTTTGACCAGCTCGCAAACGGTGCTGTTGCAGCGTTCGGCAACCAATTCTTGCCATGTGGGAACGTATTTGCCAATATCGGACAAAATCGTAGCGGCCACGGCATCGGGCAAGAGGTCGAGTTCGCTGACGATTTGCATCGAGCCGAGGAAATGTTCCAGCAATGGCTCGCCGTAAGTCGTTAGGGCATCGGCAGGATAATGTTCTTTAGCTAAGTCAAAGGCCGTCTGAATCAGGTTTTTATCGGAATCGGGCAGCGCGGCAACATAGCCGTCGAACCAAGCGAGGAGGCCTTCCAGCGTTGCACTCGATGTTTGGGGCGTTTGGCGAATAATGGTCATGGCGTGCGTTTTTTCTTTTTGATAAAAACGTTGCCATTGTAACAGTTTATTGCCGACAGCCCTAGATTTGTATGCGAATGTGGCACTATGTTTCAGGAAGCCTTGTTTCAGACAGCCTTGGGTGTTATGGTTAACCGTTTTGAAATTTTAAGGAGCATTTCGATGAAACTGTATATTTACGACCATTGCCCGTTTTGCGTCCGTGCGCGGATGATTTTCGGCTTGCGTGATGTGGCGGTGGAAGAAGTTGTCTTGGCAAATGATGACGAAGCTACGCCTATTGGCATGATTGGCTCAAAACAAGTGCCGATTTTGCAAAAAGAAGACGGTTCGTTTATGGGCGAAAGTTTGGATATTGTCCGTTACATCGATCAAGGCCGTCTGAAAGAAGAAGTTCGTCCAGAAGTTCAGGCTTGGTTGGATAAAGTGGGCGAATACAATAACAAATTGGTACAGCCGCGCATGGTCAAAATCGGCTTGCCTGAATTTGAGACCGATGAAGCGAAAAAATACTTTATCGATAAAAAAGAGAAAAGTATCGGCAATTTCGATACTAATCTGAATAAAACGGTACAATATCTGGAGCGTCTGCATCAAGACTTGGCAGAGCTGGAAGCGCTGGTGTGCGAAGGCGAGGGCTTGGGCGGTGAAATCAGTTTTGAAGATATCCTGACTTTCCCTATTTTGCGCAACCTGACCGTTGTGCGCGGTATTCAATGGCCGCAAAAGTTGATGGATTATTTGTTGGCGATGAGCGAGTGTTCCGGCGTGGCTTTGTATTTTGACCGCGCGTTGTAATGAATGTTTGAAACATGAAAAAGGCCGTCTGAAAGTTTTTCAGACGGCCTTTTGGTTTAATAGGCAATCGTATCGGCAACCTGTGACAAACCGTTTTCCAACGATTCGAGCATGGCGGTATAGCCATCGCCTTGTTGCGGCGTGACGGCGTTAAACGGTTTGCTGCGTCCGTCCGGCCATTGTGCATAACCGCTGATGGTGGTCTGTCCCTGATAGCTGCCTTGGAAGGCTTCGATATAGACTTTCAGGGTTTGGCTGCTTTGGCTGCGTGAAGCAGGCACGAAGGTGCGATGCGGATTGAGGCGGTTGAGCTTGTTGCTGAGGTTTGCTGCCAACGCGCCATCGAGCGGCGCCGCCCAAAGGTGGTTTTTCGCCAGATTCACATGATAGGCATCGGTTTGGTAAACGAGGCCGCCGTTGGCAAGCGGTTCGGCAAGGTTGACTTTGACCGCGATTTCGTTGCCATGCGCAGCAGGTCGGATGTACTGGCTGTCGGGCAGAACGAAATATTGTGTGCTTTGCGCAGTACCGCAGGCGGCAAGCGTCAGGGCGGCGGCAATCGGGAAGAGGCGCATCATCGGCTTCCTTTCGGGATAGGGTCTTTGCTGCTGCTGTTGAAAATCAGCGCGTTGGGTTTTTCTTTCAAAGTATTAATCACGGGTTGAACGTCTTTTAAGGTTTTGTCCAAACTTTGCAGCGTATTTTGTACGTCGCCGTAGATAGGCGATTGAGGCGATACGCCTTGCAGGGTTTGACGCAACTCTTTCAGAGTTTGGTTCAACTCGTTCGGAATGTTTTGTGTCTGCGGTTTGCCGACCAGTTTATCGATGGAGCTTAGGGCGGCATTGGCAGATTTGAGTGTGGACTTGAGCTCGGCAAGCGAACCGTTCAAGCCGGCAACGGTTTTATCCAATGGCAGGTTATTGAACTTGTCTAACAAGTCGGCTACTTTTGCCTGCAAATCGTCCAAACCGCCGCCTTGGGTTGCGATAACGGTATCGCCTGCATAAACGGTATGCGGTCGCAGCTTAGGCAAGGCGGAAGGCTGATCGTTCAACTCAATCATTTTGCTGCCGGTCAGCAGGTTGTTGCTGGAGATGGTGGCGGTCAGGCCTTTGTTTAAGGCCGTCTGAAATTGTTGTTTCCAATGTTCTTTGCTTTGCTCGTCGGCATTGATTTCCAAACGGGAAGGCTCGATGCGGATACGTACGGGAATCCAACCGTTTTCAAACAAATGCAGGCTGTCGTTGCGGTCGAAATAAGGGACATCGGAAACCACGCCGACATTCAGGCCTTTGTATTCGACAGGCGAACCGGCAGTCAGGCCGCGTACGGATTGTTTGAAAAACGCAGTGTAATACAGCGAGCGGTCGTCAGGCAGGTTGGCGACTTCGCTGCGGCTGTCATAAAGCGTGAAGTTGTCTTCGCTTTTGACGTTCTTGCTGTCGCTTGTTTTAGGAGAGTCAAAGGAAATCGCGCCGGACAGCAGGGCAGGCAGAGGGGCGGAATTGAGTTTGACACCGCTGCCTGTGGTTTCGATATTAATGCCGCTTTCCAGCCAAAAACGGCTGGCGGAATTAATCAGTTTGTCGTTGGGGCTTTGGATGAAAATGGTGTAATGCACGCTTTGGTCGGACGGGTCGAAATGCGCGCTTTCTACTTGGCCGACCATAAAGTTTTCATACAAAACCGGGCTGCTGACGTTGAGGATGCGGTCGTTTTTGCCGATCAAATTCAGGCGCAGACCGCTTTGACCGATAGCGGCAATCGGAGGAATATCTTGGACGACAAATACATCTTTGGTTTCTTGGCTTTTACCCGGTGTAAATGCAATATATGAGCCGGAAAGCAAGGTTCCCAATCCAGTAACGCCGCTTTGGTCGATACGCGGTTTGACCACCCAAAATTGGGTATCGCTGCGGATAAGGTCTTTGGCATCGGCGCTGAGTTGGGCCGTGACTTCCACACCTTTTTGGTCGTCGCGCAATTTGATGCGAGTAACGCGTCCGACATCGACATTCAACACTTTAATAACGGTGTTGTTGACTTCGATGCCTTCCGCGCTGTCCATCAACAGTGTAACGACAGGGCCGCGGTTGCGGATGTCTTTAACCAAAAGCCAGCCGCCGGCAATCAGCGCAATCAGCGGAATCAGCCACACGATAGATGTGAAGACATTGGTTTTCTTGACACGCGCCGGGGCGTGGTAATTGGGTGAAGAATCGTGTTTTTTCATTGTGTTAAGGTCTGGTCAGAATCAAGGCCGTCTGAAAGCTGCTGTTGCTTGTCCCAAATCAGACGGGGATCGAAATAATAGGCCGAAAGCATGGTCAAAATAACGACCAGGCAGAAGTAAATCGCCGCCCCCCCGGGCACGACGCGCGCCATATTGGTGTGGAACGAACTCATCAAAATAATAATCACAAAAATATCAATCATCGACCAGCGGCCGATGGATTCGGTAATCCGATACAAAACCGACATCTTGTCTGCACTCATCACGGGTTTGAAGTATGCGGAATAAATCAAAACCGCCATCGCAATAATCTTCAAAACCGGCACCATAATACTGGCACTAAAGATGATCACGGCAATCAATCGGTCGCCGTCGTCCCACATATAAACAATGCCGTTGAAAATCGTGTTGATCTCCAAAGCCGTCGGATTGGACGAAATCATAATCGGCAGGATGTTGGCAGGGAAATATAGGATAAATGCCGCCATTAAAAACGCCAGCGAAATGCTCAGGCTTTTCGGGCGGCGGCGGTATAAGTCCGCACCGCATACGCCGCAAGGTTGCTCGTCTTTATCGCGGAAATACAGGCAGCGGCTGCAACAGATTTTGTCTTCAGCGGCCGTCTGAACCGCATGGCCGCCGGTTAAACGGTGAATCTTATAATAAACCCAATGCTGCGGAATCGATACCGAAGTCCGAATCAGCATGACCGACAACGGAAACATCAGATAAAACGCCGAGCCGAATTCCACTGTAGCAACGGACGAGAGCTTGATATACGCCACCAAAGTGGAAATAAAAAACACATCCACCATAATCCAATGACGCAGCCGAACCAATACACGCGTCGCAAAGCGCAGCGCAGGGTAGGCCTTTTCGCGTATCAAAGCCGTATAAACATACAGGCAGAGCAGCAAAAACAGTAAAGGCGCACCAAAGGTGAGGATAAACATCACTTCCGCCAGAAAACCATAATCCAGCGAAATCAAAAGCCGCATCATTTGCGGCAGCGACAAAATCGATGTTACGCCGAACAAATCGACGCGGATATACACCATATTGTACGCGAACGCCATCAGAATCAAGGTTGTCAGCGCATAGGCAATCGGCGCGATATACGGATTGTTTTCCACCTCTACAATTTCATGGTTGCACACCGGACAATGCGCTTCCTGTCCCTGACGCAGGCGCGGAATATCCATACGGCAGCCGCAATCAGGGCATTCCACCGTATGTGCAGGCAGCGTCGCATCAGGAAGATAAGACTTGTAGCGCCACCAGCGATGGTAGGCAGGAATCCGTTTCATGGTTCGGCAGGGGATAAAGAAGGTGCAAAGAGTGTCGCATTATAAAGGAAAACAGCAGGATAGCCCAAATTTAGGTCGATATTTGATTGAATGGCGGCTGCTTAATAAGGTTTAGGCCGTCTGAAAAGTTTGAAAAGAGTTTAGAAGGTTATTGCTATGGACCGTTAAATTTTATTAATAGGTCTTAGTTTGGTTTATTGCCATTAGGATAAAAATAAGATATATTCTCAATATTTAAAAACACGATAATCCTTGTAGATTTGTGGAAGGTACACGGTCAACGAACCCGAAGCAGGCTAAAAATTATCTTCTTTGTTTTTAAAACGATTCTTTTCAAATTAGACGGATTTTTAACCATAAAGGCCGTCTGAAACCATCTGAAACTATTAGTCTCTTAATTCAAAGGAAACATCATGAGTGAAACACAAGAGCTGACTTTCGCCAAACGCTTAAAAGAGCAAACCACAGTTACACACGACAGCGTTGATAACTTGGTTATGTCCGTTCAGCCTTTTTCCAGCAAAGAAAACTACATCAAATTCTTGAAACTTCAATCTGTTTTCCACAAGGCTGTCGATCATATCTATAAAGATGCCGAATTGAACAAAGCCATTCCAGAGCTTGAATACATGGCGCGTTACGATGCCGTAACTCAAGACTTGAAAGACTTGGGCGAAGAGCCTTACCAATTTGACAAAGAATTGCCACACGAAACCGGCAATAAAGCCATCGGCTGGCTGTATTGCGCCGAAGGTTCTAATTTAGGAGCGGCATTCTTGTTCAAACACGCTCAAAAACTCGAATACAACGGCGAATTCGGCGCACGCCACCTGGCTCCTCATCCGAACGGCCGCGGCAAACACTGGCGTGCTTTTGTCGAGCATCTGAACGCTTTGAACTTGACTCCGGAAGCTGAAGCAGAAGCCATTCAAGGAGCGCGCGAAGCTTTTGAATTCTATAAAGTGATTCTGCGCGAAACCTTCGGTCTGCCGGAAGGTGCGGAAGCGCCTGAAGGTATGACGCCGCACAGACTCTAAAAAATAATTAAATCAAACAGACAAGGTCTCGGCGTAGATGTTTGCAGGGGCCTTTAATTACACAACAAAGTTTTGTTTGAACGGGTTGCTGTCTTATTAATCATTAATGATTATCAGAAATTTTTTATGCATTAACTGATGGATGAACAATCCATTACATCTTGAGTTGATAATATGAAACCATTACAAATGCTCCCTATTGCCGTGCTAGTCGGTAGTATTTTTGGCAATCCAGTATTAGCAGCAGATGAAGCTGCAACTGAAACCACACCCGTTAAAGCAGAGATAAAAGAAGTCCGCGTTAAAGGTCAGCGCAATGCAGCTACCACTGTGGAACGAGTAAATGCTAGAACTATTCAAGAACAAATGATTCGGGATACACGCGATTTGGTGCGTTACTCTTCTGATGTTGGTGTTTCTGATGATGGTCGTCGCATGAAAGGCTTTGCCATGCGCGGTGTGGAAGATAACCGTGTAGGTATCAGTATCGACGGTGTGGCATTGCCCAGTTCGGAAGAAAATTCACTCTATGCGCGTTACGGAAACTTCAATAATTCCCGTTTAAGCATCGATACCGAGTTGGTTAAAGGTGTGGATATTACGAAAGGTGCGGATTCATTTGAAAGCGGCAGCGGTTCTTTGGGTGGTAATGTGAACTACCGCACGCTTGATGCACGGGATATTGTTTTGCCGGAACAAAATTTCGGCGCACTTCTACGCAGCGGTTACGCAAGTAAAAACAGAGAGTGGGCGAATACCGCAGGTTTCGGCTATGCCGGCAATGTTTTTGATGCAGTGGTTTTGTATTCTCGCCGACACGGGCACGAAATGAAAAGCAGGGGCGGTGATATCGTTGATTTTGTAGGTTTTGATGAATTGGATAAACAGGATAAGGCAGAGCGTGGCTCAGCGCGTATTCATCCTGATCCATCCAAACACAATAACCATAGTTATTTGGTGAAATTAGGCTGGCAGCCGGCTGATTCGCACCGTTTCGGTTTTTCTGTTAACGGACAAAATAACAGTAATTACACTCATGAAAAAACTTACTCCCTAACAAGTTATTGGAGGGAGGCAGACGATGTGCAGAAACGCACCAATATTAACCTAAACCACGAGTGGACCCCTACCTCTTCCATTCTTGCTTTGCTACGTACGGACTTGGATTATCAGAAGACCCGCAATGGAGCGATAAACTATAAAGGCGATATGGTTCGTACCGGAGATTGGCGCACAGGTTATCAGTATCACAACGGTTTTATGGCTGATAGAGACGAGCGGAATATGGATACCAAATACAAGCGCATTACCTTCCGTTTGGACAGCCAGCCTTTTTCACTGTGGAAAGGTGAACACAGATTATCTTTTAAGACTTTTGCCAGTCGTCGCGACTTTGAAAATGTAAATGATGATTTAGATTTTAATTCAACAGGTAATATAACTGGCCGTAAACATTACACCATTATGCGTCCTATGAAGACGGATCAAATCGGTTTTTCATTGCAGGATAAAATCGCTTTAGGCGATAAGTTCTCTGTAAATGCAGGGGTGCGCTACGACCATGAGAAGGTAAAACCACAGGCTTTCAAGCCAGATACGCCTTGTTTGAGTACCTGTGTTAATGATGGCAATCCTGCCGCAAGAAGTTTTAATACATGGAATGGTACTTTAGGCTTGGGTTACCGCTTTAATGATACTTGGCGTGCAGCCTATCAAATCAATACGGGGCATCGCGTGCCGACAGCATCGGAAATGTATTTTACTTATACCAGCGTGTATGGCAACTGGATAGCGAATCCGTCGCTGAAAGCTGAACGCAGCCTTAATCAAACATTGTCGCTGCATGGTAAAAACGACAAAGGGTCTTTGGATTTCAGCCTGTATCAAACCCGTTACCGCAATTTCCTGTTTGAAGAAGAACATACCTTCCAAGCTCCCAATCCATTTGCTGGTGATTGGTATGCTTGTTATACGGATCCGACCTATTGCGGTGCTACGCTTACCCAAATCGGTCAGCAAATGGTTAATATCGATAAAGCAAGGGTGAGGGGCATTGAATTTAAAGGCGAGATGAACCTACATCAAGTAATGCCCGTGCCGGAAGGTTTCAAATTATCCGGCGCATTGGGTTACAGCAAAGGCAAATTGTCCGGCGATCGCGGCAGTATGCTGTCCATCCAGCCGCTGAAGTTGGTGCTTGGATTCGATTATGAGTCTCCTGATGAGCGTTGGGGTATTTTCTCCCGTGTCAGCTATATGGGCAGGAAAAAAGCCAAAGATGCCCAAGTAATTGAACAAAAGAGCTATTGCACAAGCTATAAGCTCGATCCTTGGACAGGTGAGGAAACAGATGATTGTGCTGTTGCCTTGCAGTATCGTGACGATAAAATCGACTTCCGTTGGTTGAATAAAGCGGCAACTGTTGTGGATGTATTCGGCTACTACAAACCGGTAAAACGTATGACTTTACGGGCGGGCGTTTATAATCTGTTTAACCGGAAATACCATACATGGGACAGCTTGCGCGGCATCAATCCGAGATCGACTATTAACTCTTTAAGCACAAGTGATACTAAATCAGCAGCCCAGGGCTTGGAACGCTACTATGCCCCAGGCCGCAATTACGCTGTATCGCTGGAATGGAAATTCTAAGCAGTTAACGGATAGCTAAAGGCCGTCTGAAAGTTTTGATGACTTTCAGACGGCCTTTTTTATTTAAAACGAAATCTTTAAACGGATAACAACGGCTGCTGCCGAACAATCGCGCGGATGATGGCGCGGTTGGGGTGCAGCGCGGTTCTCAGTCTTTGCGATAGTGGGTGCGGCAAGCCGAGTATTTCGGCCGCAATGGCGGCGGCGCAGATGGGGGCTGTCGCCAGTCCGCGTGTACCGTGTGCCGTATTGATGTAGGCATTGGGCAGGTAAGGGCAGGGGATATTGTCGAGGCGGTAGTTTTTGTCCAATGCCAGTTTGGCGTAGGCGGACTGCATTGCGGCGATGTCGCCGAGTGCGCCGACAACGGGCAAGTGGTCGAGGCTGTCGCAACGCAGGGCGGCATGGCCTTGCGTGTCTTGAAGGCCGTCTGAAAACGAATCTTGCTCAAACAGGGATTGTGCCAATGGGGGATTGAGCTGTTGCAGAGCGGCACGGTTTTCGGTTTCTTCGTGCGGATACCAAGTTTCATCGTTGCTGTTGAGGACAAATGTCGCGCCATAGCAGTGGCGGCCTTGCCAGCTTGGGCTGATGTAGCTTTCGCCGGAAATGGCGCAATTCAGCTTTTGTGAAAACGGGCTGGCGGACACAACGCCGGTTTGTCCGCGGATTTGGCGGAAAGGCAGGGCGGAGACGTTGGTGTCAGCGGCAGTCGGGCTGTGTGCGCCCATGCAGTAAACGATATGGCTGGCATTGAAATGCGCGTTTGGCGTGTGTGCCGTCCAGTGTGTGCCGTCATGCGATACTGCGGTCAGCGGCGAGTGTTCGTGCAACTCAATCAGCGGATGATTCAATAAGGCATGCACGACAGTGGGCGGATTCAGCCATACACCTTGCGGCCAGTAAAGGCCGTCTGAAAATACGTCTATGCCTGCAATGTGCGCAGCCTCTTCGGCAGATACGCTGCGGTAGAGGTGTTTATGCTGGTGTTGCAAACCCAAGGCTTGATTGCGTTTGCGTTCGCTTTCGTCAAAATTCAAATGCAATACGCCGTCGCCGCCCCATACGTCAGAATCAGGCAGCAAGTCTTCCAATAATCGGCGCGTGTAGCCGTAGCCTGTCAGCAGCAGCTCGGTTTGTTCGGTATCGTGTGGCGAGATTTTGGAGTAGAGCAAGCCTTGGCGGTTGCCGCTGCCTGCCTGCGCCGCTTTGCCTGCCTCCAAAACCGTAACGCGTACGCCGTGCTCCGCCAGTTTGCGCGCGGTTGCCGCGCCGGCGATGCCTGCGCCGATGATCAGGACGTGTTCGGGTGCGGCTTGATGTTCAGGCCGTCTGAACCAAGGTTTTAGAGGAACAGGGGAGGGTTGGGGTATGGCTTCGGTTTGCCATTCGATATGATGGAAATGTTCGTGTAAGTGGTCGGCACGGTGTAGCGGAACCAGCCAGAGATGCATATCAGGCAATAGGTTTTCTAAAACGTTGACGCTGTTGAACTGAAGGCATTTCATGGCTTGAACGAGAAGGTTGTTCAGACGGCCTTCAAGCTCGGAGGGATGATTCGATAATGGAAAATCGGGAATATGGTTTTCAGGCAGGCAGACAATCAAATAAAGCGGCGCGGTATGTTGTTCGATCGCGTGGCAAAGGTCGGCAAGGGTGGGTGTGGTGTTCCAAGCAAGGCAGGTCATGATGAAAGGCCGTCTGAAAAAAGAGGCTTTATTGTAACGCGGTTTGCGCGGATAGAATATCCGAACTGGTTTTGATAGAATCGCATGATATTTTGATTTCCAATTGATTTTCATACAGGAATTTTATGCGCCGTCTTTTATTGTGCCTTCTCGCTTCCGGCTTGCCCATCGTTTGTTCGTCCGCGCCGCCGGATAACGGCAGCAAAGCCGCTCAGTCCAAACGCTGGGCAACCCCCGTCAAACACGATGCCAACCTTTATCGCATTGACGACAAGCTTTACCGCAGCGAGCAGCCTGTTGCCGAAGATGGCGAAGCCATTGTCAAGCTGGGCATTCAAAGCGTGATCAACCTGCGCTTTTTCGACCGCAACGATGACGACCATTTGAAGGCGTATGGTTTAACCTTGCTAAACCGTCCGTTGCTGTCATGGAGCATTAAGCCGAAAGAGATTGCGGAAATCCTATACCTGATTGAAAAACAACAGCAAAACGGCGCAGTGCTCATTCATTGTTATCATGGCGCAGACCGTACCGGTTTGATTGCCGGAATGTACCGCATCATTTATCAAGGCTGGCCGGTGGAAGAGGCAAAAGCCGAAATGCAACATGGGCCGTATGGTTATCACAGTATTTGGAAAAACATTGCCAACCTGTTTACCGAAGAGAAAGTCAAGCAGGTTAAAATGCACTTGGAAGCCTTGCGCAAACACGGTTAACACCAAGATTTAAATAGAAAAAGGCCGCCTGAAAGAGTAAATCTTTCAGACGGCCTTTTTTAATGGCAGATAACTTAAATCACAAAATCCGTAGTCGATAATTGAATGCTTTGATCCATATCGGCAGACGGAGTTTTGGAAGAGCGGCCGACCGGTTTGGCCGGTACGCCGACAACGGTAATCGAAGACGGTACGTCGGCAACCACCACGCTGCCAGCGCCGATTTTGGCATTTTCGCCGATGCGGATGTTGCCCAAAATTGAGGCATTCGCACCAATCATCACGCCATTGCCGATTTTCGGGTGACGGTCGCCGCTTTCTTTGCCCGAACCGCCCAGCGTTACGCCGTGGAGGATGGAAATATTGTTGCCTAAGACGGCGGTTTCACCGGCCACAAAACCGGTGGCATGGTCGAGCATCAAACCGTGACCGAAACGGGCGGCAGGGTGGATATCGACACCGAAGACTTCCGACATGCGGTTTTGCAGGAAATACGCCAGCGTTTTGCGGTCGTTTTGATAGAGCCAGTGGTTGATGCGGTGCGCCTGTACGGCGTGGAAACCTTTGAAATACAACAGCGGCAGCGAATATTCATCACAAGCCGGGTCGCGCTCGTAAATGGCTTTCAAGTCGGCCTCGACGCATTTGCTGATACGGGTGTCCACGCTCAAAGCCTGCTGATAGATTTCAAACAGCGCGCGCACATCCATAATCGGGCTGCCGAGTTTGCTGGAAAGATGGTAGGCAAGTACCGAATCGAGCGAATCGTGGCGCAACACGGTTTGATGCAGGAAGCTTGCCAGCATCGGTTCGGCCGCGGCGGCAGCTTCGGTTTCTTCGCGGATGGTGTGCCACAGATTAAAATCGGTTGAATTCAAATGGTCTTTTTTCATATTCGAGGCCGTCTGAAGAATAAAATCAGATGGCTATCTTACCGTTTTCCAACGTCTTTTAACAAGGCATTTGATAATCGGTATTCAAATGCTTGAAGTTTTTTCAGACGGCCTTATATATGAAACATCGAATATCAACACGCTAAAAGGATGTCAGAAATGACGGAGCATAACGAACAACATCAACACGAAGCAGAAGAAGCGGCAGCCGTAGAAACTGCCGAAACCGTTGAAACCGAACAAGCCGAACCGACTTACGAAGAACTTCAGGCGCGTGTCGCCGAGTTGGAAGGCCAGCTCAAAGACAGCGAATTGCGCGGTCTGGCAAACGAGCAAAACCTGCGCCGCCGCCATCAGCAGGAAATTGCCGATACCCATAAATTCGCCGGACAAAAATTTGCAGCAGAAATGTTGCCGGTTAAAGATTATCTCGAAATGGCGCTGCTGGACCAAAGCGGCAATTTCGATGCACTGAAAATGGGCGTGCAAATGACTTTGAACGAGCTGCAAAAAGCATTTGATGCCACACACATTAAAGAAATCAACCCACAGCCGGGTGACAAACTCGATCCACACCAACATCAAGCGATGCAGGCAGTCGTCAGCGAGCAAGAGCCGAATACCATCGTCAGTGTGATGAAAAAAGGCTACACATTATCCGACCGCGTGCTGCGTCCTGCGATGGTTGTCGTGGCGAAAAAAGAAGATTGAAGGCACCGCTTGATAAAGTTTATCAGGCATAAAATTTTCAGACGGCCTTATCCGGTTTCAAAGCCCGATATTTCGCTATTGGAAAATCATTCCGATAAACCGGAATCGGAAAATGAAAACCGGCCGTCTGAAAAAAGAATAAGCGGCTTGTGGATAAATAAATCAAGTACTTGAATTTAATTTGAAAAAAAATTCAAATTAAGCCTTGAAAAAAAATGAAGCAACCTTATTTACAAGCCATCGGAACGAAATGTTCCACAGGATTATTAATTTAGAAAATTTTATTAGGAGCAACATAATATGGCAAAAGTAATCGGTATTGACTTAGGTACAACCAACTCTTGTTTGGCCATTTCTGAAAACGGTCAAACCAAAGTGATCGAAAATGCAGAAGGTGCACGCACCACTCCTTCCGTTATCGCTTATTTGGACGGCGGCGAAATCCTCGTCGGCGCGCCTGCAAAACGCCAAGCGGTAACCAACGCTAAAAACACCATCTACGCTGTCAAACGTTTGATCGGTCATAAATTTGAAGACAAAGAAGTCCAACGCGACATCGAATCCATGCCTTTCGAAATCATCAAAGCCAACAACGGCGACGCATGGGTGAAAGCGCAAGGCAAAGAGTTGTCTCCGCCGCAAGTTTCCGCAGAAGTTCTGCGCAAAATGAAAGAAGCCGCTGAAGCTTACTTGGGCGAGAAAGTCACCGAAGCCGTGATTACCGTTCCGGCCTACTTCAACGACAGCCAACGTCAAGCCACCAAAGACGCAGGCCGCATCGCCGGTTTGGACGTAAAACGCATCATCAACGAGCCGACTGCTGCCGCTTTGGCATTCGGTATGGACAAAGGCGACAACAAAGACCGCAAAGTAGCCGTATATGACTTGGGTGGCGGTACTTTCGATATCTCCATCATCGAAATTGCCAACCTCGACGGCGACAAACAATTTGAAGTATTGGCAACCAACGGCGATACCTTCCTCGGCGGCGAAGACTTCGACCAACGCCTCATCGACCACATCATCGCCGAGTTCAAAAAAGAACAAGGCATTGATTTGAAACAAGACGTGATGGCATTGCAACGTCTGAAAGAAGCTGCTGAGAAAGCCAAAATCGAATTGTCCAGCGGTCAGCAAACCGAAATCAACCTGCCATACATCACTATGGATGCAACCGGTCCTAAACACTTGGCCATGAAAATTACCCGTGCTAAATTTGAAAGCCTGGTTGAAGACTTGATCCAACGTTCTATCGAGCCTTGTAAAGTCGCATTGAAAGATGCCGGCTTGAGCACCAGCGACATCGACGACGTGATTTTGGTCGGCGGTCAAAGCCGTATGCCGAAAGTACAAGAAGCCGTTAAAGCCTTCTTCGGTAAAGAGCCTCGTAAAGACGTGAACCCTGACGAAGCCGTTGCCGTAGGTGCGGCGATTCAAGGCGAAGTATTGAGCGGCGGCCGTAGCGACGTATTGCTGCTGGACGTAACTCCTCTGTCTTTGGGTATCGAAACCATGGGCGGCGTGATGACCAAGCTGATTCAAAAGAACACTACTATTCCGACTAAAGCGTCTCAAGTGTTCTCAACTGCCGAAGACAACCAAAGCGCAGTAACCATCCATGTACTGCAAGGCGAACGCGAACGCGCTTCTGCCAACAAATCTTTGGGTCAGTTCAACTTGACCGATATCGCACCTGCACCACGCGGTATGCCGCAAATTGAAGTTACTTTCGACATTGACGCCAACGGTATCTTGCACGTTTCTGCCAAAGACAAAGGCACCGGCAAAGCGGCTAACATCACCATCCAAGGTTCTTCAGGTTTGAGCGAAGAAGAAATCGAACGCATGGTAAAAGATGCCGAAGCCAATGCTGAAGAAGATAAAAAACTGACTGAATTGGTCGCTTCCCGCAACCAAGCCGAAGCCCTGATTCACTCTGTGAAAAAATCTCTGACTGACTATGGCGACAAACTCGACGCTGCCGAGAAAGAAAAAATCGAAGCCGCGTTGAAAGAAGCCGAAGAAGCCGTGAAAGGCGACGACAAAGCCGCCATCGACGCCAAAGCCGAAGCTTTGGGTGCAGCCAGCCAAAAATTGGGCGAAATGGTTTACGCTCAAGCGCAAGCCGAAGCACAAGCAGGCGAGGGCGCACAAGCCGAGTCTTCTGCTAAGAAAGACGACGACGTTGTAGATGCCGACTTTGAAGAAGTAAAAGACGACAAAAAATAATTGATGCCGTCTGAAAAAAGCGCGAATCGAAAGGTTCGCGCTTTTTGTTGTTTGGGAAATGTGTAAAGACGCTTGGTCAAAATTGACGGTAAACTTTCAAAACCTTGCTACATCATTGTGTCGCCATACTTCTATTGCCGAATTTTGAACAGATTTCGCCGACATCTGACAGCAGCTGACAGTCAAAGCCATTAATATTTTGTCCATCGCTTGAGTGCGAATAAGTTCTTAGTTCTTACCTCAAATCAATCCCTTGAAAGAAGATAAATATGAAAAAACTGATTCAAATGACCTCTTTGATGGTTGCAGCTGCCGGTTTGGTATTGGCTCCGGTCGCTTCTGCACACGGCAAACATGAAATGCATCCGAAACAAGAGCGTATGCACAAAAAAGCCAAACCGCAAAAAATGAAAAAACCTGTACCTAAAGCCAAACACCATGCAGCCAAGCCCAAACATCATCAAGAGCATCGCCACGAACATCATTAAGATGAATCCTCAACAATAAATAAGGCCGTCTGAAACCCAAACATCAGGTTTCAGACGGCCTTCGGTTTATCTGTCAAATAGCGCTTTGCCGTTTTTCTTGTGCCAAACGGGTCGGCTCCAGCCAAGCAATGTTTCTTTCTGCCAGCGCATCGCGCCAATAATCCAGTTTGGTGTCCAAATCTTCAGAGAAACTGTCTTGATTCAAAAGTTGAATGATAACGCCGCCGTCCGTAGCTTCAGCTAAGCGACTGATTTGACGCAAAATGCCGCGGTCGGGAACAGTTTGCGTGCGTACGCCGATGAGAAGTTGCGCCGGAGTTTGTTTCAATTCGGCTTCTAATTGTTCCAAATCTTTTCTGCCGGCGGCTACGCCTTTGTCTATCCATTCTTGCGCCAAAACGCCGGAAAACCAAAGCGGATCAGGCCATTCCGTTTCCAGTGTAACAGCCCATTTGGGCGCATTATTCAGCGTAATTTTAGATGAAACGGGAACGATGTTTTCCTGAAAATCATCGGCGTCGACAATTTTCGTTTGCCATGTGCGGAGGATGTTTTGATAGTAGGGCTGATTCAAATCCAAACGTTCGCGAAGGGTTTTTAAAGTAATCTTGCAAGCCAGCCAAGCAAGCAAGCGCGGCAGAATGCCATAGCAGATAATGCTGCCGATGAGTAAACCCGCCCAAGCGCGTGCATCTTCGATATGATTGTTCAGACGGCCTGCAATTACGGCCTGACTGTCGGGAACAGGAAAGCCCAAACGTTCCGGCAGCCATGACAAAGCCTCAACTGTTTTCACCAATACCGTATTACTTAAAAGCGTACTTTCCCAGTTGAACGTATATTGACGCACCAAAAGCAGCAGCAAAACAGAAACCAACATTCCCGACAGCGTACAAAGCCACAGGCCGTGTGAAGTTGCACCAATCAGCCAACGCGTTTGCGGTTTGCGCCATTCATCCACATAAAGCCGCAAAATTGCCTGATTGACCGGGTCTTTACCTCGGAACCAAGTTGTCGGACTGCTGATAAAGTGCATATTTTTCAAACGCAGGAATAAAGTCGCCAGCCACACCAGCAGCATGACTGTATTCATGCCCAAAATCCCGGCCAATACCAGAAAAAAGTTCAGCCCCTGATTATCCATTAAAAGATAAGTGCTGGAAAAACCGACCGTAAACAACAATGTCGCCGCAACAATCCAAAGCCAAAACGAGCCTGTCTCCACCTGTTGCAGCACATATTTCAAATGCTGGTCGCGGTCAATAATTTGAGCGCGGCGTATCAGTTTTTCCTCATTGCCGCCATCAATATGTCGCAACGCTTCCGTCGCCTGTACAGGATCTCCCGGAAAAATATAGGCACGTTCTTCAAGGATACGGACCAATTCGACAAGTTTTTGCGATGGATTCAACATAAATGATAGGCCGTTTGAAAGATAAAATGGAAACGTCTGTTATACCCCCCAAATAAACCCCTTTTTTGCAAAGGTCAAAAAATTAAAAGCAGTTTTGAATAGGGTATATAGTGGAATAGATGTAAAAAAAGCAGCCCGAAAGCTGCTTATTTTGAGTGTGGTGCGGACGGAGAGACTCGAACTCTCACACCTCTCGGCGCCAGAACCTAAATCTGGTGCGTCTACCAATTTCGCCACGTCCGCACTAATTTGAATCGTGGATTATACACAAGATTAATGGGGGCGCAAAGTCTTGTTTGCTTGAATTTTTCGGTTTATCCCTTATATAATGATTTATTCCGGCCGTCTGAAAGCAGGGTTTGTTTTCAGACGGCCTCAACTTTACTATTGGTGAGGAAGGGCAGATGCCTGCTTTATTAATTAAAGATTTTTTGCAGACGCAAGGTTTGAAGCTGCCTGCGGATGAGATACATGTTGCTTATTTGACTGCCCAGGCTGTGATTAAAATGGGCAATGCTTCGGTTGAGCGTTCGATTTTGTGGCCGTCTGAAAATGGTTGGCAGTTGGCGGATTATGTCGATGCCGAACATGAATGGTTGCTGAAACAGATTTTTATGGCTTTGGATTCGGTTGCCGAGCGCACCGAGCATTTGAAAAGCGCAGCCGTTTATACTGCGTTTCCGAAAGATGGTGCGTTGTCGCTGGTTCGACTGAGCCGTTGGGGCGTGCCGTTGGAAAATGTGATTCCAATCGACGAGCAGGCCGGACAGGCTTTTTTGGCTGTGCGTACGGCGCAAAGCGGTTGGATGAATGTTTGTCAGAATGTGGCGTATTGGCAGGAAATTGGTGAATTGTCGGCCGAACGCAATCATCCCGGTTTGAGCCAGATTTCTGTTCCTGTCTGTATGCCCAGCGGTGCAGTTTTAGGCGTGGTATATGCTGAATTTGATGTCAAGGACGGTGCGCCTGACGAAGTGTTGGTGGCCTGGATTGCCCTTGCATTAGCCTTGGCAGAACCTTTGAAAAACCTCTTGGGCGTAGCTGAAAACGAGGAAGCGGAAAATGAGTAACGCGTTGAAGTTTGTCGCGTCATGCCGTTTGCCTACGGAATGGGGCGAATTTACCATGCACGGCTTCGAAGAAGAGGGCGGGCAGGAACATGTCGCATTGACGATGGGCGATGTTTCAGACGGCCTGCCTGTGTTGTCGCGTATTCATTCCGAGTGTTTGACTGGTGACGCTTTATTTTCGGTGAAATGTGATTGCGGCCCTCAGTTGCAAGCGGCGATGCAGGCCGTTCAAAAAGAAGGGCGTGGCGTTATCGTATATTTGCGCCAAGAAGGCAGGGGCATTGGTTTGATAAACAAAATCCGTGCGTATCGTCTGCAAGACCAAGGCTTGGATACGGTTGAAGCCAATGTTGCACTCGGCCTTCCTGTTGATGCGCGCGACTTCACTTTGGCCAAGCAGATTTATGATTATCTGCATATTCGGGAGGTCAGATTGTTGACCAATAATCCTGAAAAAATCCAAACGTTGAAAGATTCCGGCATTAATGTGGTCGAACGGATTGCATTGCATGTCGGCGAAAATGTGGAAAATGAACGTTATCTGCATACTAAAGCGGATAAATTGGGGCATTTGATTTTTGATTGATGGATAGGTATAACGGTAATTTTTGCGGGTAAATAAAATATTCTATATTCTTTCAATGGGATATATTTTTATTTAAATAAAAACCTTGCGCGTAGCCTGATTTTTTGATTTAATGTCAGCTTATCGGGTGATTAGCTCAGTTGGTAGAGCGTCTGCCTTACAAGCAGAATGTCGGCGGTTCGACTCCGTCATCACCCACCAAGTTTCCTTTCATTGTCTTTGACAGTGGATGCGCGGTGGTAGCTCAGTTGGTTAGAGTACCGGCCTGTCACGCCGGGGGTCGCGGGTTCGAGCCCCGTCCGCCGCGCCATTATTTAAAAAGCACTGATAATATCAGTGCTTTTTTATTTGTCTTAAACACACAATTCAGCTGCAAAAATAGAAACAGGTAAGTAACAGGATATTGAAATACTGTTTAACCTTAAATTCTGATGATTTTAAAAAAAAAGGCCGTCTGAAGCTTTTAAAGTTTCAGACGGCCTTTAGTCTATTGAAACAATGGATTAAATATCCAATTCTGCCGTATCGCCTTCTTTTTCCATCCATGCGCGGCGGGCGGCGGCTTCGCCTTTGCCCATCAGTTTGACGAAGATGTCGCGTGTTTCGTCATCTGCGCCTTCCGGGATTTGTACCTGCAACAGGCGGCGGGTGTCGGGGTGCATGGTGGTGTCTTTGAGCTGGTCGGGGTTCATCTCGCCCAAACCTTTGAAACGGCTGATGGAATAGGCGGTTTCTTTGACACCTTCTTTTTGCAGCCGCTCCAAAATGCTGTCAAGTTCGTTTTGGTCGAGGGCGTAGAATTTGCGGGCAGGTTTGCTTTTGCCTTGTGCGTTGACATCGACGCGGAACAGCGGCGGCTGGGCGACGTAGATGTGTCCGTCGGCGACCAGTTTCGGGAAGTGGCGGTAGAACAGGGTCAGCAGCAAAACTTGAATATGAGAGCCGTCCACGTCGGCATCGGACAGGATGGCGATTTTGCCGTAGCGCAGGCCGCTTAAGTCGGGATTGTCGTTGATGCCGTGCGGATCGACGCCGATGGCAACGGAAATATCATGGATTTCGGCGTTGCCGAAGAGTTGGTCGGGGTGGACTTCAAAGCTGTTGAGCACTTTGCCGCGCAGGGGTAGGATGGCCTGGGTGGCTTTGTCGCGAGCAAGTTTGGCGGAACCGCCTGCAGAATCGCCTTCGACAAGGAAGAGTTCGTTTTCGCGGATGTCTTCGCTTTCGCAGTCGGTCAGTTTGCCGGGCAGGACGGCGACGCCGCTGCCTTTTTTCTTTTCGATTTTTTTAACCGAACGCATCCGCGCCTGTGCCTGACGAATGGCGAGTTCGGCGATTTTTTTGCCGAAGTCCACGTTTTGGTTCAGCCACAATTCCAAAGGGTCGCCCGATACGGCGGCAACGAGTTTCAGCGCGTCGCGGTTGGTCAGCTTGTCTTTGGTTTGACCTTGGAACTGTGGGTCGAGGACCCGGGCAGAGAGGACGAAGGCGGTTTTACTGAACACGTCGTCGCTTTGTACTTTTACGCCGCGTGGTAAAAGGTTGTGTAGATTGATGAAGTTGTTGACGGCGTTGAACACGGCTTGTTTTAAGCCTGCTTCATGCGTCCCGCCCAATGGGGTGGGGATGAGGTTGACATAGCTTTCGTTGGCGCATGAGCCTTCTTCCAGCCAAGTCAGGGCAAATGCTGCACCTTCGCCAATGCTGAAATCGCCGTTGTGGCCGTCTGAAATGTAGTTTTCGCAGGAGAAGATAGGTACGGCTTTCTGAGCGTCGGCAATCAGGTCGGTCAGATAGCTTTTCAGGCCGTCTGGATAGTGCCAAGTTTGGGTATGCGCTTCGTCTTCGCCTTTGACCGGACGAGTCAGGGAAACGCGTACGCCCGGCAGTAATACGGCTTTGGCGCGTAGTAGGCGTTCGAGTTCGGGAATGCTGTAATTTGGGCTTTCAAAATATTTGCCATCCGGCCATACGCGCACTTCGGTACCACTGTCTTTGACGGTGCATTTGCCCACTTCAGTCAATGGCTCAATGACGTCGCCACCCGAAAAGATGATGCGGTGGACTTTGCCTTCGCGTTTGACCGTTACTTCAAGGCGGGTGGAAAGGGCGTTGGTAACAGATACGCCGACGCCGTGCAGACCGCCTGAAAAGGCATACGCGCTGCCGCCGTCCTTTTTGTTGAACTTGCCGCCTGCGTGCAGACGGGTGAACACGAGTTCGACTACAGGTACGCCTTCTTCAGGATGCAGGCCGACGGGAATGCCGCGGCCGTTATCACGGACGGAAAGCGAACCGTCTTCATGAATTTGCACGTCGATTGCAGTCGCGAAACCACCCAACGCCTCATCCGCCGCATTATCAATCACTTCCTGACAGATATGGGTCGGGCTGTCGGTACGGGTGTACATGCCGGGACGTTCTTTGACCGGCTCCAAGCCTTTGAGGACGGTAATGCTGGATTCGCTGTATTGATTGTTTTTAGCCATAGGAATAATGTAAAGGCCGTCTGAAAGGATGAAAAACAACGCTTTCAGACGGCCTGAAAGCGTTTGGGTTATAGGTTTTCTATTGGATTGCGACGGATAAAGTCTTCATAGCTTTCTATGCCGCGCAAGAAACGGGAGAGTTCGGTTAATGCGTCCAAATACACGCCGCGCTTGAAGTCGATGACTTCGTCAACCGGCGCCCAGTATTGGTGCCAACGCCAGCCGTCGAATTCAGGATGGTGGCAGGCGCGGAGGTTGACGTCGCTGTCGCGGCCGACCAAACGCAAAAGATACCAAATCTGTTTTTGTCCGCGATACGAACCGCGCCATTCGCGGCGCACCCAGTGGCTGGGCACGTCATAGCGCAGCCAGTCGCGCGTGCGGCCAATAATTTTGACATGTTGCGGCAACAGGCCGACTTCTTCGTACAACTCGCGGTACATGGCGGTTTCAGGGCTTTCGCCCGGCTTGATGCCGCCTTGCGGAAACTGCCAAGAATGTTCGCGTACGCGTTTGCCCCAAAAGACTTCGTTACGTTCGTTAATCAGGATAATACCGACATTGGGGCGATAGCCTTCTCTGTCTAACACGGGGTCGCCCTTCATTAAATTCAATCGTGCAATTTTCCCACAAATTGGGCGGTTTTGACAAATCTTGAGGCCGTCTGAATAAGCCCACAGTTTTTTCCAGACGGCATGAAACCGTTTCTGAAAAAATGTTGTTTATGAATAAAACCATAGCTTCAGGCCGTCTGAAAAGGGAGAATTTTTTCTGTTTTAAGGTCTTGCATTCAAAAGCTTTTTGCCGTTTAATGCAAACCTTGCTGAATCAAGGGCAAAGGACACATGCCGGCCGCCCCCACAGTTTCCCTTTTGTAAGTGGCATCTGCCACCGCTGCAATATTTTTACCCCCCGAACAAAAGGTCTGAAACCATGAAAAAATCTTTGATGGCGGCGGCAATCGTGAGCCTCGTCTTGACTGCGTGTAGCGGTGGAAAAGAAACCGCCGCAGAATCTTCCGCATCTCAAACTCAAACTTCTTCCTCTCAAACGGATAAACTCAATATCTACAACTGGTCGGATTATGTCGATCCGGCCACGCTGTCTGCGTTTGAAAAAAATACGCATATCAACGTCCGCTACGATTACTACGACAGCAACGAAGCGCTGGAAGCCAAGCTGCTGACCGGCAAGTCGGGTTATGACTTGGTTGCGCCTTCTATTGCCAATGTCGGCCGTCAGATTAAAGCCGGCGCGTATCAAAAAATCGACAAATCGCAAATTCCCGATTACGCCAATATCGATCCCGATTTGTTGAAAATGATGGAAACCGTCGATCCGGGTAACGAATATGCCGTCCCTTATTTCTGGGGCATCAATACGCTGGCGATTAACAAACAGCAGGTTCAAAAGGCGTTGGGTACGGATAAGTTGCCTGAAAATGAATGGGATTTGGTGTTCAATCCTGAATACACCCAAAAACTGAAATCCTGCGGCATCAGCTATTTCGACAGCGCCATCGAGCAGATTCCTTTGGCTTTGCATTATTTGGGCAAAGATCCGAACAGCGAAAACCCTGACGACATCAGAGCCGCCGTTGATATGATGAAAAAAGTGCGTCCCGACATCAAACGCTTTACTTCGTCCGGCTATATCGACGATATGGCGGCCGGTAATCTTTGCGTATCGGTAGGCTACGGCGGCGACCTCAATATTGCCAAAACCCGTGCCAAAGAAGCCGGAAACGGCGTCGAAGTCGAAGTATTGGCGCCGAAAAGCGGCGTCGGTATTTGGGTGGATTCGCTGATGATTCCGCGTGATGCGCAAAATGTGGCCAATGCACACAAATACATCAATCACACGCTCAATCCGGAAACAGCGGCCAAAAACGGCAACTATGTGACTTATGCTCCTGCCAGCCGTCCGGCGCGTGATTTGATGGATGAAAAATATACCTCTGACGAATCGATTTTCCCAAGCAAAGAATTGATGGAAAAAAGTTTCATCGTCTCCCCCAAGTCAACCGATGCGAGCAAACTCAGCGTTCGCCTGTGGCAGGCTTTGAAAGCAGGGCGATAATCAAAATTGAAATTTGAATACTCAGGCCGTCTGAAACAGTTTTTCAGACGGCCTGAGTGTTATAATTGTCAACACTTTTCAAATATCCTATGAGGAGAAACAGCGTTATGAACAATTCAGTCATCACCGTCATCGGCAAAGACCGTGTGGGCATTGTGTACGACGTTTCCAAAATTTTAGCGGAAAACCAAATCAATATTCTCAACATCAGCCAACAGCTGATGGATGATTTTTTTACCATGATTATTTTGGTGGATACTTCAAAATGCACCAAATCGCGTCAAGAGGTTTTGGATTTGTTTGCGGAAGAGAGCAAAAAACTCGCGCTTGATATCCGTATGCAAAACGAAGAAATTTTCCAAGCCATGCACCGTATTTAAGTCGGAGGAAGAGCCATGAGTATTCAATCCGGCGAGATTTTAGAAACCGTCAAAATGGTAGCCGACCAGAATTTTGACGTGCGCACCATTACCATCGGCATTGATTTACACGACTGCATCAGCAGCGATATCAATGTGTTGAACCAAAATATTTACAACAAAATCACCACCGTCGGCAAAGATTTGGTGGAGACGGCAAAATATCTGTCTGCCAAATACGGCGTGCCGATTGTAAATCAGCGCATTTCCGTTACGCCGATTGCCCAAATCGCCGCGGCCACCCATGCTGATTCTTACGTCAGTGTGGCGCAAACTTTGGATAAGGCTGCCAAAGCGATAGGCGTGTCCTTTATCGGCGGCTTTTCTGCGTTGGTGCAAAAAGGCATGTCGCCTTCGGACGAAGTGCTGATCCGTTCCATTCCCGAAGCGATGAAGACTACCGATATCGTGTGCAGCTCCATCAATATCGGCAGCACGCGCGCCGGTATCAATATGGATGCGGTCAAACTGGCAGGTGAAACCATCAAACGCACGGCTGAAATCACGCCCGAAGGTTTCGGCTGCGCCAAAATAGTCGTGTTCTGCAACGCGGTGGAAGACAACCCATTTATGGCGGGCGCGTTTCACGGTTCGGGCGAAGCGGATGCCGTTATCAATGTCGGCGTATCCGGCCCGGGTGTTGTAAAAGCCGCGTTGGAAAATTCAGATGCAACGACATTGACCGAAGTTGCGGAAGTAGTGAAGAAAACTGCTTTCAAAATTACCCGCGTGGGCGAACTTATCGGCCGCGAAGCCTCAAAAATGCTAAATATCCCATTCGGTATTCTCGACTTGTCGTTGGCACCAACCCCTGCCGTCGGCGACTCAGTGGCGCGCATTCTTGAAGAAATGGGCTTGAGCGTCTGCGGTACGCACGGCACGACAGCGGCTTTGGCTTTACTGAATGATGCCGTGAAAAAAGGCGGCATGATGGCTTCCAGCGCGGTTGGCGGTTTGAGCGGCGCATTTATCCCCGTTTCAGAAGACGAGGGCATGATTGCGGCTGCTGAAGCCGGTGTGCTGACACTGGACAAACTTGAAGCCATGACTGCTGTCTGCTCCGTTGGTTTGGACATGATTGCCGTACCCGGCGATACGCCTGCGCATACCATTTCCGGCATCATCGCTGACGAAGCCGCCATCGGCATGATCAACAGCAAAACCACTGCCGTGCGCATTATTCCGGTAACCGGCAAAACCGTCGGCGACAGCGTCGAGTTCGGCGGCCTATTGGGCTACGCGCCTGTAATGCCGGTCAAAGAAGGTTCGTGCGAAGTGTTCGTCAACCGAGGCGGCAGAATCCCGGCTCCGGTTCAATCGATGAAAAACTAATTGGATTGATGAATAAAAAGGCCGTCTGAAATTGATTTTCAGACGGCCTTTTATTTTCGCAGGCTGATTATTTGAACATATTTTTAATAATGCCCATTACGCTGCGGGAAATGGCGTTGGTTACTTGGCGGTTGATTTGGCTGCCGATGGCGTCGGCAACGTTGTAGCCCAAACCTTGGCCGGATTTTTTACGTCCGCCGCTCAAACCGCCGATCAGTCCGCCGAGGATGCCAGGATCGGCATTGGCAGCTTCTTTTTCTGCGGCTTTTTGTGCTTTTTCCTGCTCTTTGGCAGCATTGGCGGCTTCTTTTTCTGCGGCTGCTTGGTTGTCTGCTTCGGCTAAGGCTTCAAAGGCGGAATAGTTGTCCACCATGTCTTTGTAGGTCGGATACAAATCATCGTTTTGGAACAAGCGGTTGCGCTCTTCTGCGGCAAGCGGGGTTAAGGAAGATTGCGGCGGCAGGATAAGGGCGCGTTCTACCGGCTCGGGCATACCTTTTTCATCAAGGAAGGAAACGAGGGCTTCGCCGACGCCCAGTTCGGCAATCACTTCTGCAACTTTGATATTCGGATTGCTGCGGAAGGTTTCGGCAGCAGCTTTGACTGCTTTTTGGTCGCGCGGTGTGAAGGCGCGCAGGGCGTGTTGCACGCGGTTACCCAGTTGGCCGAGAATGGTATCGGGCAAGTCGAGCGGGTTTTGGGTAACAAAATATACGCCCACGCCTTTGGAACGGATCAGGCGCACGACTTGTTCGATTTGTTCGACCAGCGCATTGGCGGCATTGTCGAACATTAAATGCGCTTCATCGAAGAACATCACGAATTTTGGTTTGTCCAAATCGCCGACTTCGGGCAGGGTTTCAAACAACTCCGCCAGCATCCACAGCAAAAACGCGCTGTACATACGCGGAGAGCGCATCAGTTTTTCGGAGTTGAGGATGTTGATGATGCCTTTGCCGTTGTCGGTTTGCATCCAGTCTTGCAGGTTGAGGGAAGGTTCGCCGAAGAATTTTTCTGCACCTTCGTTTTCCAAAGTTAGCAGTTGGCGTTGAATCGCGCCGATACTGGCGGCAGAAACGTTGCCGTATTGCGTGCGGTATTCCGAAGCATGGTCGGAAACGTGTTTCAACATGCTGCGCAGGTCTTTCAAGTCCAGAATGTGCCAGCCTCTGTCATCAGCAACTTTGAACACGAGGTTGAGCAGACCTTCTTGCGTGTCGTTCAGATTCATCAGGCGCGCCAAAAGCATAGGGCCCATTTCTGAAACGGTTACGCGTACGGGAATACCTGTTTCGCCGTAAACATCCCAAAAGCGCACGGGGAAATTTTGCAGCCATTGTTCGCCCAAACCAAACTCGGCGATGCGTTCGCCCACTTTTCCGCTGTTGGTACCGGCTTGTGCGATGCCCGATAAATCGCCTTTGACATCGACTAAGAATACAGGGATGCCTTCGCTGCTGAAGGCTTCCGCCATGCGGCGCAGGGTAACGGTTTTACCCGTACCGGTCGCCCCGGCGATCAAGCCGTGGCGGTTGGCCATTTTGCCTTGGATTTCGAGCGTTTTCCCGTCGGCACGCGCAATTTGAAATGTAGTCATGATTATTCCTTAGAATCCGTGATGTGAAACAATTTGTTGTCTTAAGAAACAAGCATTTTAACGTTTGAAGCAAGGGGATTCAACCAAGCAAAGTTTCAGACGGCCTTAAGTTTTGCAAAGGTTTTTTTGCAGTGATTGGACAAGGTTGAAATCTGCTATAATTTCATCCAATCCGCAACCGTCTGACAAGGCGGTTGTTTTCTTTGTTTTTTGAATATTTTTTACGAAAGCGAAAGTCGGAATGACTGCACAACAAGCCCCTTTGGGCGAAAAAACCATGGCCGTGCTGATGGCGATGTTGGTCGCGCTGATGCCGTTTTCTGTCGATGCCTATCTGCCTGCGATTCCCGAAATGGCGAAGTCGCTGGGTTCGGACATCCACCGTATTGAGCAAAGCCTGAGCTTTTTTATGTTTGGCGTGGCGTTTGGTCAGGTGGTTGGTGGGTCGATTTCGGATATTAAAGGCCGCAAACCTGTCGCCTTGGTGGGCTTGAGCATTTACTTTGCCGCCGTTATCGGTTTGACGATGGTGAATAATGTCGAGCAGCTGCTGAACTTGCGTGCCTTGCAGGCGTTTGGCGCAGGGATGACCGTGGTGATTTCCGGCGCGATGGTGCGCGATTATTATTCCGGACGCAAAGCCGCGCAGATGTTTGCCTTAATCGGCATTATTCTGATGATTGTGCCGCTGATGGCGCCAATGATTGGTGCAGGCTTGCAGAATTTGGGCGGCTGGCGCATGATTTTCGGCTTTCTGGCCTGCTATTCGCTGCTGCTTTGGGGTTTGATGTGGTATTTCCTGCCCAAGCCGCACCAAAAAGGCAAAATCAGCATGGACGTGTTCGGCGTGGTGGCCGGCAGGTTTAAACGCGTTTTGAGAACGCGCGCCGCGATGGGCTATTTGTTTTTCCAAGCTTTCAGTTTCGGTTCGATGTTTGCCTTTTTGACCGAATCGTCGTTCGTGTACCAACAACTGTATCATGTTTCACCAAACCAATATGCTTGGATATTTGCGCTCAATATCATTACCATGATGTCGTTTAACCGCATTACCGCATGGCGTTTGAAAACCGGTACGCATCCGCAAAACATCCTCAAATGGGGCATTATCGTCCAATTTGCCGCCAATCTGCTGATGACGGTTTTGGTGTTGTCGCTGTCTTTGCCGCCTTTGTGGGCTTTGGTGCTGTGCGTGATGTTTTCAGTCGGTACGCAAGGTTTGGTCGGTGCGAACACTCAAGCCTGCTTTATGAGCTATTTCAGCGCAGAGGGCGGCAGCGCAAATGCCGTCTTGGGCGTGTTCCAATCCCTTATCGGCGCATCGGTCGGTATGGCAACAACTTGGCTGCACAATGGTTCTGCCTTGGTGATGGCCGGTATGATGTTGAGTTCGACTGTATGCGGCATTGTGCTGTTGTGGGTTTGCTCGCATCAGGCTTGGATGGAAAACGATAAAAAAGAATATGTTTAACCTTCAGGCCGTCTGAAAAACGGTTTCAGACGGCCTCGACTTTATACTGAAGAAATTAACCATGAGTACCAGCAAACAACGCCCCATCGGCGTATTTGATTCCGGCGTCGGCGGCTTGACCAACGTCCGCGCCCTGATGGAACGCCTGCCGATGGAAAACATCATCTATTTCGGCGATACCGCACGCGTTCCCTACGGCACCAAATCCCGCGCCACCATCGAAACCTTCGCCATGCAGATTGTCGATTTCCTGCTGGAAAACGATGTTAAAGCACTCGTCATCGCGTGCAATACCATTGCTGCCGTTGCCGGACAAAAAATCCGCCAAAAAGCAGGCAATATGCCCGTATTGGACGTCATCTCCGCCGGCGCGGAAGCCGCTTTGCAAACCACCAAAAACAACCGAATCGGCATTATCGCAACCAATACCACCGTCAACAGCAACGCCTACGCGCGCGCCATCCATTCGCAAAACAACGACACGCTGGTGCGCACACAAGCCGCTCCCCTGCTTGTGCCATTGGTGGAAGAGGGCTGGCTCGATCACGAAGTTACCCGCCTGACCGTGCGCGAATATCTCAAGCCGCTTTTGGCTGACGACATCGACACGCTGGTGTTGGGTTGTACCCACTTCCCACTGCTCAAACCGCTTATCGGCCGTGAAGCACAAAACGTTACCTTGGTCGATTCCGCCATTACCACCGCCGAAGCTACCGCCAAAGCCTTGGCGCAAGCAGGTTTGCTGAATACAGAAAACGACAATCCAGATTACCGCTTCTACGTCAGCGACATCCCACTACGCTTCCGCACCATCGGCGAACGTTTCTTGGGTAGAAGTATGGAACAAATTGAAATGGTAACGTTGGGTTGATTAGAAATATTAAAGGCCGTCTGAAAACCTGATTCAGGTTTTCAGACGGCCTTTTTACTTCCCTAATATTTTATCTGCCCGACTGTTCCCACACGTTTTGCAGGTAGGCGTAGGTCAGCTCGGCGGTGCCGGACACCAGCACGATGTCGCTGCCTAAGTCTTCGGCTTTGCCCACGCCGATGGGCAAGGCGCCGGCGGCTTTGATGGCTGCGACGCCGGCGGCGGCGTCTTCAATGCCGATGCATTGGCGGATGTCTGCGCCCACACCCTCGGCTGCGGCGAGGAAGATGTCGGGGGCGGGTTTGGAATGCGCGACGGCGGCAGGGTCGGCAATGGCGTCGAAGAAGTGGGTCAGCCCCATGCGTTCTAGCAGGAACGGGCCGTTTTTACTGGCGGACGCGAGGGCGATTTTTTTGCCGTTTGCTTTCAATGTTTCCAGCAGGGGCAAAATACCGGGATACACGTCTTCGGGTTTGACTGCCTGAATCATCTCGACGTAGTTGTCGTTTTTACGGCGGGTCAGTTCGGCGAACTCGGCTTCGCCGACGGTTTTGCCGCCGTGCGCGAGGATGCGTTTGAGCGAATCGTCGCGCGACACGCCTTTGAGCTGCTCGTTAAACTTGCGGTCGATGCTGATGCCCAGTTCTTCGGCGAGCTTTTTCCATGCGCGGTAGTGGTATTCGGCGGTGTCGGTGATGACGCCGTCGAGGTCAAATAGGACTGCGGTGAAAGTCATTTTGCGCCCTCCTTATTTTTCCAACGCAACGGTGTGGCTGCCGTTGAGCGTGATGTCTTTGCCGTACACCTGCAAATCGAGCGGTTCGCCTTTGAGCAGGGTGAAGACGACGTTTTCTTTGCCGACGGCGACTTTAATCAGACGGCCTCGGTAGTTGATATGGAAGGCGTAGCCTGTCCATGCGCTCGGCAGGAACGGTGCGAAGCTGAGTTTGCCGCCCCAAGTTTTCATTTGGGCGAAACCTTGGACGATGGCGAGCCACGAGCCGGTCATAGAAGTAATGTGCAGGCCGTCTTCGGTGTCGTTGTTGTAGTTGTCCAAGTCCAGGCGGGCGGTGCGCTGGTACATTTCCACGGCTTTTTCTTCTTTGCCCAGTTCGGCAGCGAGGATGGAGTGGATACATGGAGACAACGAGCTTTCGTGCACGGTCATCGGTTCGTAGAAGTCGAAGTTGCGACGTTTTTCGTCGATATTGAAACGGTCACCGAAGAAGTAGATGCCTTGCAAGACGTCCGCCTGTTTGATGAAAGGCGAACGCAGGATTTTGTCCCACGACCATTTTTGGTTGAGCGGCAAATCGTCGGGTGAAAGCGCAGACACGGGGCGGATGTCTTTGTCGAGGAAGCCATCGTGCTGCACGAATACGCCGAGTTCTTCGTCATGCGGACGGTACATATTCGCGCTGATGTCCGCCCATTTTTCCAGCTCGGCGGCACTCACGTTCAAATCCGGACGCGGGTATTTCGCCAGGGCTTCGCGGGTGTAGTCCAATACCCATGCGGCGAGGGTGTTGGTGTACCAGTTGTTGTTGATGTTGTTTTCGTATTCGTTCGGGCCGGTTACGCCGTGAATCATGTATTTGCCGTTGCGTTTGGAGAAATGGACGCGGTCCGCCCAGAAGCGGGACACTTCGACCAAGACTTCCAAGCCTTCTTTGGCAAGATAGCTTTCATCGCCGGTGTAGTTGGTGTAGTTGTAGATGGCGTAAGGAATCGCGCCGTTGCGGTGGATTTCCTCGAAGGTGATTTCCCATTCGTTGTGGCACTCGATGCCCGTAAACGTTACCATCGGATAAAGTGCGCCCGCCAAGCCCTGTTCGCGCGCGTTGTGCTGCGCCTGCGGCAGTTGGTTGCGGCGGTATTGCAGCAGGTTGCGGGTAACTTCGGGTTCCGCCAGTGCGAGGTAGAGCGGTACGGCGTAGGCTTCGGTATCCCAATAGGTCGCGCCGCCGTATTTTTCGCCGGTAAAGCCTTTCGGACCGATGTTCAGGCGCGCGTCTTCGCCGTAGTAGGTGGAGAACAGTTGGAACAGGTTGAAACGGATGCCTTGCTGCGCTTCGTCGCTGCCTTCGATGACTACGTCGGCGATTTCCCAACGATGCAGCCAGCCTGCTTTGTGCGCGTCCAGCAAGGTTTCAAACGCAACGCCTGCGATTTTTTCCGACAAGTTGCGGCCTGCGGCTTTTACTGCTTCCAAGCCTTGATAATCACGGCTGGTGGTAACAATCACGCGTTTTTCAAAGGTTTCGGGTGTGCTGCCGACTTCGGTCTCGAAAGAATTAGAGACCTGCCAATCGGTTTGGCTGCCGCCGAGGGCTTTAAAGCTGCCGGCGAAGGTTTGCTCGGCGTTGACGATGAATTGTTCCACGCCGAAAGGGTTGGCGACGGTTTGGGTAGCAATGTAGGAGCGGCCGTCTGAAACGCCTTTGTCCAATACCTGCCAGAATTTTTCTTCGTAGTTGGAGTCTTCGTTTTTCACGTCGGCGTCGATGATGGAATCGATGCGGACTTGGTGGGTTTTGCCGTCAACGGATACTGCTTCCCATCGGATGAGAGCCAGCTCTTTTTGCGCGACGGACAGGAATTTGCACACATCGAAACGCACGCCGAATACGGTGAACGAGCGGCGCAACACGCCGTGCTGCATATCGAGTTCGACGGAGAAGTTGGTAACGTCGTTTTTCGCCAAGTCCACTTCCTGCCCGTCGACAAAGATTTTAACTTTGCTGAAATTGAGCGCGTTGATGGCTTTGCCGAAATATTTGGGGTAGCCGTTTTTCCACCAGCCGACACGGGTTTTGTCGGGGAACCACACGCCGGCGATGTAGGTGCCTAAGTGGCTGTCGGCGGAGTAGGTTTCTTCAAAGTTGCCGCGCATGCCCATATAGCCGTTGCCCAAACTGGTCAGGCTCTCTTGCAGCCGTTTGTGTTCTTTTTCCAGTTTTGCCGAACGCAGTGTCCAAGGGCTGACTTCCATGATTCTTGTATACATTTATGAAGCTCCTGTTATTAAAATTGTAAGTTCGGCAAAGGTTTCAGACGGCCTTTGCCGATGGTATTGATGGATTATTCGCCGTGGGTCTCTTTAATCAGACAGACTGAGAAGGCTCCCAGCAGCAAGACCGCGCCTGCAACCAAGAACATGGTTGCCTGATGGCTGCCCAGCATAGGGAAGAGGATAAAGCTCAGCAGCGAGGCGACGATTTGAGGCATACAGATAGAGCCGTTGAACAGACCCAAATAAGTACCCATGTGTTTGCCGGAGAGGGCATTGGTTACAATCGTCAAAGGATAGGTAATAATACCGGCCCACGCAATACCGATTAAGGTATAAGACAAAACCAGTGCGTATTGATTGCTGATGAAGAAAACGGAGAAGAAACCGAGCGCACCCAGAGCCAAGCAGCCGAAATAACCGGCTTTATGATATTTATTCGGTACTTTTGCCAGAATAAACGAGCAGATAACGGCAGCAATGGATTGTACTGCCGCCAAAACGCCGTACCAGTTGCCTGCTTCTTGGTAGCCTACAGAGGAGGCATCAGTTGTCTGCCAAACGTTTTCCGCAATCGCGCCTGCCGAGTAAGTCCACATATATTGGAAGGCAAACCAGCAGAAGAATTGTACCAAAGTCACCGTCCAAAACGCTTTAGGTGCGGTTTTTAAGAGTTCGAACCAGTTGGCTTTTTCCTGATTTGCAGCCACGTCGATGCCGTGGTAGCGGGCGTAGGTTTCCGGATCATACTCTTTGACTTTGAAGATGGTGAACGCACTGGTAATAATCAGTAAGGCTGCGCCCACATAGAATGCTACGACCACGGTCTGCGGCACGACGCCTTTTTCGGCCGTGTTTGCCAAACCGATATACGCAAACACAAACGGCAGAATCGCCGCCACAACCGCACCCGTATTCGCTAAGAAACTTTGAATCCCGTAGGCGTAGCTTTTCTGCTCCTCGTTGACCATGTCGCCGACCATCATTTTAAACGGCTGCATTGCCATATTGGAGGATACGTCCAACAGCGCAATCATCAGCGCGCCAAACGACAAAGCCGCCAAAGAAGCGTAGCCAAAACCGAAGCTGCCTGAGTTCGGCATCAGAATCATGACGATAACCGCAATCAGCGTGCCGTAAAGCAGATAGGGCAGACGACGGCCGCCCAAGCGCGGCATCCAAGTGCGGTCTGAGTAGTAGCCCACAATCGGCTGAACCAACATACCGGCCAATGGGGGCAGAATGAAAAACCAGCCCAAATTATGCGGGTCAGCGCCTAAAGTTTGAAAAATTCGGCTCATTTGCGAGCTTTGCAGGGTAAAGGCCGTCTGAACGCCGAGATAGCCGAAGCTCAGCATCCAAATCGTACTTTTTGCCAGTGACGGCAAACCTTGTTTTGCTGTTTTTTGCGTATTTTCCGACATGAGGTAAATCCTTTTTTTGAAAAGTATTTTTATTGAGAAATCTGAAAGGTTCCTTGGTGTGGTGTTCTCTGTCGTTATTGTTTTGTGTACGTACTTTCAAGGATATAGGTGCATTTTATGAAGCGCGCCGGATATTGGCAATGCCAGTTCAAGGATAAACTGGCTTAAATCAAATTTTTTGCGGTTTGGCATTGATACCGTCGGGCAATGAGGGTATCGGTTCGGCTCGGTGTATATTTTGATGCTTATTTCTATTTTCAGACGGCATTTGAACAAGCAAGTATTGGGGCAATAGGTTAAAATGGGCCGTCTGAAATTTGTTTGACGGAAACGAGAAAACTATGTCCCAACAATACGTCTATTCTATGCTGCGCGTGAGCAAGGTTGTGCCGCCGCAAAAAACCATTATTAAAGACATTTCCCTTTCATTTTTCCCCGGTGCAAAAATCGGTCTGCTCGGTTTGAACGGTGCGGGTAAATCTACTGTACTGCGGATTATGGCTGGCGTGGATAAAGAATTTGAGGGCGAAGCCGTGCCGATGGGCGGCATTAAAATCGGCTATTTGTCGCAAGAGCCTGAGCTTGATCCTGAAAAAACTGTGCGCGAGGAAGTGGAAAGCGGTTTGGGCGAAGTGGCTGCCGCACAAAAACGTTTGGAAGAAGTGTATGCCGAGTACGCCAATCCTGATGCGGATTTTGACGCGCTGGCTGAAGAACAAGGCCGTTTGGAGGCGATTATTGCGGCGGGTTCATCTACCGGCGGCGGTGCAGAGCATGAATTGGAAATTGCTGCCGACGCGTTGCGCCTGCCTGATTGGGATGCCAAAATCGGCAATTTGTCCGGCGGTGAAAAACGCCGTGTAGCTTTGTGCAAACTCTTGTTGAGCAAGCCCGATATGCTTTTGTTGGATGAGCCGACCAACCACTTGGACGCAGAATCTGTCGAATGGCTGGAGCAATTCTTGGTGCGCTTCCCCGGTACAGTCGTTGCGGTAACGCATGACCGCTACTTCCTCGACAACGCCGCTGAATGGATTTTGGAACTCGACCGCGGGCACGGTATTCCGTGGAAAGGCAATTACTCGTCTTGGCTGGAGCAGAAAGAAAAACGCTTGGAAAACGAGGCGAAATCCGAAGCTGCGCGCGTGAAAGCGATGAAGCAGGAATTGGAATGGGTGCGCCAAAATGCCAAAGGCCGCCAAGCCAAGTCCAAAGCGCGTTTAGCGCGTTTTGAAGAAATGAGCAACTACGAATACCAAAAACGCAATGAAACGCAGGAAATCTTTATTCCCGTTGCCGAGCGTTTGGGCAACGAAGTGATTGAATTTGTGAATGTTTCCAAGTCGTTTGGCGATAAAGTGCTGATTGACGATTTGAGCTTCAAAGTACCTGCAGGTGCGATTGTCGGCATCATCGGCCCGAACGGCGCGGGTAAATCTACGCTGTTTAAAATGATTTCAGGCAAAGAGCAGCCTGATTCCGGCGAAGTGAAAATCGGTCAAACCGTGAAAATGAGCTTGATCGACCAAAGCCGCGAAGGTTTGCAAAACGACAAAACCGTGTTCGACAACATTGCCGAAGGCCGCGACATTTTGCAGGTTGGTCAGTTTGAAATTCCAGCCCGCCAATATTTGGGACGCTTCAACTTCAAAGGCAGCGACCAAAGCAAAATTGCAGGTCAATTGTCTGGCGGCGAACGCGGCCGTCTGCACTTGGCAAAAACCTTGTTGAGCGGCGGTAATGTCTTACTGCTGGACGAACCGTCCAACGACCTCGACGTGGAAACCCTGCGCGCGTTGGAAGACGCGTTGCTGGAATTTGCCGGCAGCGTGATGGTGATTTCGCACGACCGCTGGTTCCTCGACCGCATCGCTACGCATATTTTGGCTTGTGAAGGCGACTCTAAATGGGTGTTCTTTGACGGCAACTATCAGGAATACGAAGCCGATAAGAAACGCCGTTTGGGTGAAGAGGGCGCAAAACCGAAACGTATCCGTTACAAACCGGTAACACGTTAATTAGGTTTGAACCAAAAGGCCGTCTGAAACTTTTAATGTTTCAGACGGCCTTTTATTTTTGATGTTTATGATTGTTTTCTTAATTGCGGATGGTTTTCCAATGTATCAATGATGATTTCAATCATGCGTGGGGCAGTTTGTGCCAAATCGAAGCTTTGACCTGAAGAAAGCCAGCGCCAAATCAAGCCGTCTAATGAAGACTTGATGAATATGACTGCCATATCGATATCCAAATTATCCGCCAACGCTTTTTGTTGTACCGCATCAGTCAGGACAGCAACGATTTTTTCACGCCATAGCGATTGGTATTTTTTAGCGATGGCAATAACCGCCTCGTTTTGCTCGGTGTGTTCGCATTTTAAAAACAAAATGCTGTGGAATTTATAGTGAAGCTCGTTGTGTTGCAGGCGCTCGAAAAAACGGGTCAGAGTCAGTCGGAAGCTTGACCAAGCCTGTTCGTTATTGTTGTTCGAGTTTTCTTTTATGCAGCTTTCGATGTCGTCGCAAATCCGTTGGAACAAGGCGTCAAACAAATCTTCTTTGTTTTTGAAATGCCAATACAGCGCGCCGCGCGTTACGCCTGCAGCTTGGGCGATTTCGTTAAGTGAGGTGCGGGCAATGCCTTTCTGATAAAACGTATCCAATGCGGCAAGCATGAGATATTCTTTGGTTTTTAAGGCTTCGGTTTTGGTTCTTCTCATAGTTGTTTTGTAGGAAATGTAAATTTATGGTTTGGATTATAAAAAATTACTTCTGAACATGCAAGAATGTATGTATAATTCGATTCAATACTTGATAGTGTTTCTCAGCACTATATAATATAATCAGCCTGTTTTTTTATAAAAGCAGGCAATTTCTGTTTGTGAAATATGAGATTAAAGTAATCAATTTTTAATTAGTCAAACCCTTATTTATCATAGAGATAGGAAAATTATGGCTCTTTATGCTTCTAAAATGATGCGTGTCGCGGCAATTGCAGCAGCTACTGCGTTGGCGCTTTCCGCTTGCGGCAAAGGCGATGAAAAAGCAGCCGGCCAACAGGCGCAAGGCAGTCAGCAACAGCAAAAACAACCTGCGCCTGAAGTGCGCGTGGTCACTGTACATCCGGAAGTCGTTGCATTGACAACCGAATTGCCAGGCCGTCTGGAATCATTGCGTACTGCCGAAGTTCGTGCCCAAGTCGGCGGTATTTTGCAAAAACGCCTGTTCCAAGAGGGCAGCTATGTTAAAGCCGGTCAGCCTTTATATCAAATCGACAGCTCATCTTATGAAGCAAACTTAGAAAGCGCACGCGCCCAGTTGGCAAGTGCGCAAGCGACTTTGGCCAAAGCGAACGCCGACCTGGCCCGCTACAAACCGCTGGTTGCCGCCGATGCCATCAGCCAACAAGAATATGATGCGGCCGTAACGGCCAAGCGTTCAGCAGAGGCAGGCGTCAAATCCGCTCAAGCAGCCATCAAATCTGCCGGTATCAGCCTGAACCGCTCCCGCATTACTGCGCCGATTTCCGGCTTTATCGGTCAATCTAAAGTTTCTGAAGGTACGTTGCTGAATTCCGGCGATACTACTGTTTTAGCCACTATCCAACAAACCAATCCGATGTATGTTAACGTTACCCAATCTGCGAGTGAGGTCATGAAACTGCGTCAACAGGTTGCCGAAGGCAAATTGTTGGCGGCAAACGGCGCGATTGCAGTGGATATCAAATTTGACGACGGTACCGTTTACCCTGAAAAAGGCCGTCTGCTGTTTGCAGATCCGACTGTCAACGAAACGACAGGTCAAATTACCTTGCGCGCCGCCATTCCTAACGACAGAAATATCTTGATGCCGGGCTTGTATGTGCGCGTATTGATGGAACAAGTGGCAGTGGATAATGCATTTGTAGTGCCGCAACAAGCAGTTACCCGCGGTTCGCAAGATACTGTGATGGTGGTGAATGACAAGAGCGAAATGGAAGCGCGTGTCGTGACCATTGCTCAACAGCAAGGTAGCAATTGGGTTATTACAGACGGCCTGAAAGACGGCGACAAAGTGATTGTTGAAGGCATCAGCATTGCCGCTATGTCGGGTGCTAAACAGGTAACGCCGAAAGAATGGATTCCGCCTGCAAGTGCTGCGGCAGCAACACCGGCAGTTTCAGACGGCCAGGCTGCATCCGAGGCCAAGCCTGAAGCTAAAGCTGCATCTGAAGCTAAATAAGGAACGCGTGAATGTCTAAGTTTTTTATTGACCGCCCCATCTTTGCATGGGTTATTGCGATTTTTATCATCGCAGCGGGTATTTTCGGCATTCAAAAACTGCCGATTTCTCAATATCCGTCCGTTGCAGCGCCGACCATTACTTTGCGCGCTACTTATCCGGGCGCTTCTGCTCAGGTAATGGAAGACAGCGTACTGGCCGTTATCGAACGTAATATGTACGGTGTGGAAGGTTTGGACTATATGATGACTTCTGCCAATTCCAGCGGCAGCGGCAGCGTCAGTCTGACGTTTACGCCTGAGACCGATGAAGATTTGGCGCAGGTGGACGTGCAGAACAAATTGTCGGAAGTGTTGTCCACATTGCCGTCTACCGTACAGCAATATGGTGTAACCGTATCTAAAGCGCGTTCCAACTTCTTGCAAGTGGTCATGCTTTCTTCTGAAAGGCAATCCATTGAGGAAATGAACGATTACGCCCAGCGTAATATCATTCCTGAACTGCAGCGTATCGATGGGGTAGGGCAGGTACAATTGTTTGGTGCGCAACGCGCCATGCGTATTTGGGTTGACCCGAAAAAACTGCAAAACTACAACTTGTCTTTTGCAACGGTAACCAATGCGCTTGCGACACAAAACATTCAAATCTCAGCAGGCTCCATCGGTTCTTTGCCGGCGGCTGCAGGTCAGACCATTTCGGCGACCGTTACTGCGGAAGGGCAATTAAGAACGGCTGAAGAGTTCGGCAACATCATTTTGGTATCAAATACCGACGGCTCTAATGTCTATCTGAAAGATGTGGCAAAAGTCGGCTTGGGTATGGAAGACTATTCTTCTTCCACCCGTTTGAACGGCGTCAACACTACCGGTATGGCGGTGATGCTGTCTAACAGCGGTAACGCTTTGGCAACGGCGACTGCCGTAAAAGAAAAAATGGCGGTTTTGCAGAAGTATTTCCCAGACGGCATGAGCTGGAAAGTTCCTTACGATACTTCCAAATTTGTGGAAATTTCGATTGAGAAAGTGATCCATACGCTTTTGGAAGCCATCGTATTGGTATTCTTAGTGATGTATCTCTTCCTACAAAACATCCGCTATACGCTGATTCCGACCATTGTTGTACCGATTTCCCTGTTGGGCGGTTTTGCATTTATCTCATACATGGGTATGTCGATTAACGTATTGACCATGTTTGCGATGGTGTTGGTGATTGGTATTGTGGTCGATGACGCAATTGTGGTCGTTGAAAACGTTGAGCGTATTATGGCGAGCGAAGGTTTGTCGCCTAAGGCTGCCACCAAAAAAGCGATGGGTCAGATTTCCGGCGCGGTTATCGGTATTACTGCCGTGTTGATGTCCGTATTTGTTCCGCTGGCAATGTTTAGCGGTGCAACCGGTAACATTTACAAACAGTTTGCCTTGACCATGGCGGCATCGATTGCATTCTCCGCATTCCTTGCCTTGACGCTGACTCCGGCATTGTGTGCCACTATGCTCAAACCGATTCAGAAGGGTCATCACGAAGAGAAAAAAGGTTTCTTCGGTTGGTTTAACAAGAAATTTGACAACTGGACGCACGGCTACGAAGGTTGGGTTGCCAAAGTCTTGCGTAAGACTTTGCGCATGATGGTTGTCTATATTGGTCTGACTGTTGTGGGCGTATTCTTGTTTATGCGTCTGCCGACTTCCTTCTTGCCGTCTGAAGACCAAGGTAACTTGATGTTGAGCGTACAGCTGCCTGCCGGTGCGACCAAAGAGCGTACCGATGCAACTTTGGCTCAAATCACTCAACTGGCGAAATCTGTACCTGAGATCGAGAACATTATTACCGTTTCCGGCTTTAGTTTTAGCGGTTCCGGCCAAAACATGGCTTTGGGCTTTGTTATTCTGAAAGACTGGAGCGAACGTACTGCTCCGGGCAGCGATGCGACTTCTATTTCCGGTAAGTTGACCGGCATGATGATGGGCACGCTGAAAGACGGTTTCGGTTTGGCGATTGTGCCTCCTGCCATTATGGAATTGGGTACAGGCTCCGGCTTGACGATTTACCTGCAAGACCGTAACAACAGCGGCCATGCTGCATTGTTGGCCAAGCGCAATGAGTTGATTGACAAAATGCGCAAAAGCGGTTTGTTTAACCCAAGTACCGTTCGTGCGAGCGGTTTGGAAGATGCGCCGCAGTTGAAAATCGACATCAACCGCTCTGCAGCAGCCGCACAAGGTATTTCGTTCTCTGATATCCGTACTGCTTTGGCTTCTTCTTTGGGTTCGTCTTATGTCAACGACTTCCCGAATCAAGGCCGTCTGCAACGCGTGATGGTACAAGCTGATGCGAGTGCCCGTATGCAGCCTGCCGATATTCTGAACCTGACCGTGCCGAATAAATCCGGCGTTGCCGTACCGCTTTCTACCATTGCTACTGTTTCTTGGGAAAACGGTATGGAACAAAGCGTCCGTTTCAACGGTTATCCTGCCATGGAACTTTCCGGTTCGCCTGCCACCGGTGTATCTTCAGGCCAAGCTATGGCCGCAGTACAGCAAATGGTGGATGAAATGGGCGGCGGTTACAGTTTGGAATGGGGCGGTCAGTCTCGTGAAGAGGCTAAAGGCGGCTCGCAAACTGTCGTGTTGTACGCATTGGCCGCTGCCGCTGTATTCTTGGTATTGGCTGCTTTGTACGAAAGCTGGTCTATCCCGTTGGCGGTTATCCTTGTGATTCCGTTGGGCTTGATTGGCGCGGCATTGGGCGTTACGGGTCGCAATATGTTTGAAGCATTGCTGGGCAGTATTCCGGCATACGCCAACGATATCTACTTCCAAGTCGGTTTCGTTACGGTGATGGGTTTGAGTGCGAAAAACGCGATTTTGATTATCGAGTTTGCCAAAGACCTGCAAGCGCAAGGCAAGAGCGCGCTTGAAGCTGCGCTTGCCGCCGCACACCTGCGTTTCCGTCCGATTATCATGACTTCGTTCGCCTTCATCTTGGGCGTGGTACCACTCTATGTTGCCAGCGGTGCCAGCTCCGCCAGTCAACGTGCGATTGGTACGACCGTGTTCTGGGGTATGTTGATCGGTACGATTCTGTCCGTGTTCCTTGTGCCTTTGTTCTATGTGGTTGTGCGCAAATTCTTTAAAGAAACTGCACACGAGCATGAGATGGCCGCCAAACACGCCGCTGAAGCCGGCATGATTGAAGACGGTAAACACGATTCAGACAAGCACTAAAGCAAAGGCCGTCTGAAAACTTTTCAGACGGCCTCAAAATGCTAAAGGATTCTAAAATGAAGAAGATTACATTCAAACCGGTACTGACCACCGTTGCCGCCGCCGTGGCTTTGTCGGCCTGTACCATGATGCCGAAATATGAGCAGCCTCAAGTTGCCGTTGCTGATACGTTTAAATACAATACTGTTGACGACGGTATCCGTGCCGCTGAATTGGGTTGGCAAGATTACTTTGCCGATCCGCGCCTTCATCGCCTGATCGACATCGCATTGGAACGCAATACCGATTTGCGAACAGCCGCACTGAATGCGGAAATCTACCGCAAGCAATACATGATTGAGCGTAATAATTTGTTGCCAACCGTCAATGCCAGCGGTACGGGTTCGCGTCAAGGTAGCTTGAGCGGCGGCAGCGTCAGCAGCCAATACAGCGTGGGTTTGGGCGCAGCCTCTTATGAACTTGACCTTTTCGGTCGTGTCCGCAGTACCAGCGAAGCTGCGTTGCAAGGTTATTTCAATGTGGCCGCCAACCGCGATGCCGCCCATCTGACCCTGATTTCTACCGTTGCCAAAGCCTACTTTAACGAACGCTACGCCGAAGAAACCATGGCATTGGCACAACGCGTATTGCAAACCCGTGAAGCGACTTACAAGCTTTCACAATTACGCCATAAGGCCGGTGTGATTTCCGCCGTTGATTTGCGCCAACAGGAGGCGCTGATTGAATCGGCCAAAGCGGATTACGCCTCTGCGGTAAAAAACCGCGAGCAAGCGCGTAATTCCTTGGCTATGTTGATTAATCAACCTTTACCCGAAGACCTGCCTGCCGGTTTGTCTTTGAGCAAGCAGTTCAAATTGACCAAACTGCCTGCCGGTTTGAGTTCGGACGTATTGCTCAACCGTCCGGATATCCGTGCGGCCGAACACGCGCTCAAACAAGCCAATGCCAATATTGGTGCGGCACGTGCGGCGTTTTTCCCACGCATCAGCCTGACCGGTTCTGTCGGTACAGCTTCCGGAGAGTTGAGCGGCCTGTTTAAAAGCAGCACGGGTATTTGGGCTTTTGCACCATCCATCACTCTGCCTATCTTTGACTGGGGCACAAACAAAGCCAATCTTGACGTAGCCAAACTGCGCCAACAGGCACAAATCGTTGCTTATGAAGCCGCTGTTCAATCCGCATTTAAAGACGTTTCCAATGCTTTGGTTGCGCGCGAACAGCTGGATAAAAGCTATGAAGCGTTGAGCAAACAAAGCCGCGCCTACAACGACAGCCTGCGCCTCATCAGCCTGCGCTACAAACATGGCGTATCTAGCGCATTGGATTTGCTGGATGCCGAGCGCAGCAGTTACAGCGCAGAAACTGCTCTTTTGGCTAATCAGCTGACCCGTTTGGAAAACCTTGCCGACTTGTATAAAGCACTTGGCGGCGGTTTGAAACGAGAAACCAAAGCTGCTGAATAAGTATTTTCCTTCTAAAATCAAAAGGCCGTCTGAAACATTTGGGTTTCAGACGGCCTTTTTGTTACGCGGCAATTCTAAGCTTTTAATTTCTCGCTTAAAGAACCGACATAGGCTGCGCGTTCATTACGGCTGAGTTCGGGCTGGTGTGTGTTGAGCGAAGACCATTTGCGGTTGCTGCGCGCTTTGTTGAGTTCGCTTGGTAATTTTGCCGCATTCCATGGCGCTTTGCGTTCTTTTAGCTCGATATGCGATTGAGCTGCGTGGCCGCGCGTTTGCAAGACGTGCAACAAATCCAGTGCGCGTGCGGCGAGTAGGGTAAGGGTTTCCGGATCGGTATGCAGGGTTTGTCGGCCATTGATTTTGTCGGTAATGTCTTGGGCATTGGGCAAAATACCACCCAATAGTCCGCCGATGGCTGTACCTAAACCAAGCGATCCGCCAAGCGTGGCAATATCCAAGCCTAAGCCGATGAGTGCGCCTGCGGTTGCGCCGGTACCGGTACGGATACCGTAATGTTTGAGCAATTCGCTGTCAAACGGATCTTGTTTGAAGGCTTTGGGCATCCATGTGCTGTCGCTGCCGACTTCGTCGTGATAGAAGCGGTAAAGTGTGAACAGGCGTTGTTGCATTTGCCGCTCAAGTTGTCGGATTTCCGATTGCATGACTTCCAAAGTCGGGGCAGGGTCGTCGTTTTCGGCAATTTCTTGGGTAAATGCAGCGGCATCCAGCAGAAAATCGGCAATTTCACGGCGCGCTTCCGTATCCAGCCGTTGCCACTCGCGACGGCGCATATTGATGAGGCGGTCGAGGGTGTCGCGCTTAGGTAACATGGTGGCAAGGTTGTCCCACAATCGGATTTCGCCTTCAAAGTCGAAGGCAACGGTATCGAAACCGGCGTAAACATGCAGGTTTCTGCGGGCGAGCATATTGGTCCAAGCGGTCAGGTCTTGATTTTGGGTAAAGTTGAACACGGGCATGATGGGCTTGGCGCACCAAGACAAAATGGTCAGCTCGTCTTTGTATTTGTCGAGGACAGGTTCCCGCGCATCGATAACGTACATGGCCATATCGCTTTGCATGACTTGGCGCAGCACTTTGGCCTCTTGGTTGAATTCGTGATGCGCTTCATGATTGCTGAGGAATTGCTGGATGCGCTCAATGCCGTCATCGCGTGCGGATGTGTGGGTTTCCAGCCAGTCCAACACGCCGCCAGCATCTTCAAGGCCGGGTGTGTCGTAGAGGTAAACCAAGTTGTCTTCACCATCATTGATGAGGGCTTCTTCGACATGGCGCGTGGTCGAGGGCGCATTTTTTACTTCGCCGAAGGTGCTGTCGCGCAAAAGCGTGCGTAAGAGTGAGGTTTTGCCTGTGTTGGTATGGCCGACGACGGCAAGGGAAAGTGGGGTGGTCATGGTCGTGGGTTGGGACGGATATGGGCTATGAATGTGTGAGTATGGGGCTGTTTGCCTGCAGTGGCAATATGTGTTTCAGACGGCCCTAAATTTCCTTTATATATGGGCGAAAATAGCCAGAAAAAGAGGGGAATAGCGGATTTGTTGTTTTTTGGCAAAATGCTTGAAAATAGGTAGGAAAACAGTTGACAGTCGGGTAGAAGGCTAGGATAATTCGCGCCGTTGAGTTGCTTGATGCAGCTTGATTTTTCTCCTCTATTTCTCCTTTGTAGACTTGGCGCATATCGAAACGGTATGCGCATTTTTTTATCTGCTTTGAAACATGATTACATTTAAGTTCTGTAAATTGGATAATTAAGAAATTTTACAAGAAAAATACTTGCGCGGTTGAAGCTCTTGTTGCATAATTCGTTTCGTTAGCTGGTTCGAGTAGTCAGTTAATAGTTTCTCCTCTATTTCTCCTTTGTAGACTTGGCACACATTCTATCGGATGTGTGCATTTTTTTTGCCTGTTTAAAACAAAGGCTGTCTGAATGTTGTAATCTTTCAGACGGCATTTGTTGGTTGAATAGAATTAGATGTCTAATACTACTTCTTCTTTGACTTCTTCCATCACGACATAGCTGCGGCTTTCGGCTGCTGCCGGCAGTTGCAGCAGGATATTGCCGAGCATATCGCGATAGGCGGACATATTGGGCAGGCGGACTTTGATGAGGTAGTCGTATTCGCCGGAGACCAAGTGGCATTCCAAAATTTGCGGAATCTTCAGCACTTCGCGTTTGAAGTCTTCAAAAATATTGCCGGATTTTGAACGCAGTTTTAGTTCGACAAAAACCAAGAGGCTTTGACCTAAGGCATGAGGATTCAGATGGGCGTGATAGCCGGTGATGAGGTTGTCGCGTTCCAAGCGGCGGACGCGTTCGGTTACCGGCGTAGTGGAGAGGCCGACTTTTTCAGCCAATTCGGTCATGGGGATGCGTGCGTTTTGTTGCAGGAGCTTGAGAATTTTTAAGTCGGTTTTGTCGAGTTCTTTCATGGCTTTGATGCTTGTCGTTTTCAATTTGGATGACATCATAACCTTAAAACAGGCTGAGAAGAAGCATAAATGTCTGAAGGCGCGCATGAGGTCTAAATTATGAATAGATTATTCTTGTGTATTTCATGGAATCCTGTGTAGTTTTTGACCTATAATATTTACTTCAAAGTAATGGGGCAGGCCGTCTGAAACGGAATGCCGATAAGAGGAATACATTATGCGTCCGCTCAATGCGCAAATCCGTTTGGATAATTTACGTCAAAATTATCGTTTTCTCAAAGAGTTGCACGGCAATAAATTGTTGGCTGTGATTAAGGCCGATGCTTACGGGCATGGCGCGGTCAGATGCGCACACGCGTTGGCGGATATTGCCGACGGCTTTGCGGTGGCAACGGTAGATGAAGGCGTGGAATTGCGTCAAAACGGCATTAAAAATCCGATTGTTTTGTTGGAAGGCGTGTTTGAGGCTGCGGAGTATGCGGATGTTGACCGTTATGATTTGTGGCCGGCAATCGGCAGTCAATGGCAGCTGGAGGCGTTTGTGCATCATGAGTGGCAACATCCGACAACTGTATGGCTGAAAATGGACTCAGGTATGCACCGTGCCGGTTTCTTTCCACACAATTATGCCGCCGCCTATACTGCATTGAAACAATCCGAATCGGTTGAAAATATTGTGAAATTCAGCCATTTTGCCTGCGCGGACGAGCCGGAAAACGGCATGACCGAAATGCAGATTGAAGCGTTTGATTTGGCGTGTGAAGGTTTGGAAGGAGAAGAGAGCTTGGCCAATTCTGCCGCGATTTTGAACGTACCTGAAGCACGTCGTGATTGGGGACGTGCCGGTCTGGCCTTATATGGTATTTCGCCTTTCGGCGGCGTGGATGAGCGTTTGAAACCTGTTATGCGCCTGACTTCCCGTGTTTTCGGCGAGCGCGTGTTGCAACCACATTCTCCGATTGGCTACGGCGCAACGTTCTACACCAGCAAATCTACCCGTGTCGGTTTGATTGCCTGCGGCTATGCCGACGGCTATCCGCGTCGCGCTTCCACTAATTCTCCTGTGGCGGTGGATGGCAAACGCAGCCGTATCATCGGCAGGGTATCTATGGATATGATTACGGTTGAGCTGGAAGCCTCGAAAGAGGGCTTGGGCGCGGAAGTTGAGCTTTGGGGCGATGTGATTAATATCAATGAAGTTTCCGAAGTTGCCGGTATGATTCCGTACGAAATCCTCTGCAATATCAAACGTGCGAAGTTTACTTATATTGAGTAAGCAGTAAAAGATAAGGCCGTCTGAAATGTGTTTTCAGACGACCTTTTTGTTATCTGCAATTAAAACGATTCGTCAGCGCGTAAATAACGCCATTTGCCCGGCGGCAGTCTGCCGAGTTTGACTTTGCCCATGCGGATGCGTTTCAAACCGACGACGCGCAGGCCGACCAGTTCGCACATGCGGCGGATTTGGCGTTTTTTGCCTTGTCGCAAAATAAAGCGCAACTGGTCTTCGTTTTGCCATTCGACTTTGGCGGGGAGCAATTTTTCTCCGTCCAAACTCAAGCCGTGGTTGAGCAGGGTGAGGCCTTTGTCGTCCAATTTGCCACGGACGCGGACGAGGTATTCTTTTTCGCTGCTGCTGTTTTCGCCAATCAGTTGTTTGGCAATGCGGCCGTCCTGAGTGAGTACTAACAATCCGACGGAGTCGATATCCAGGCGGCCGGCAGGAGCTAAGCCGAATTTGTGTTTTTCGCTGAAAGGGATACGGCTGTCGTCGCCTTCCCAGTGGTTTTCGGCGGTAATGAGTTCGGCGGCGGACTTATAGCCTTTTTCTGCCTGCGCGCTGACGTAGCCGACAGGTTTGTTCAGCAGGATGGTTACACGCGCTGCTTGTTTTTCATGGGCTTGTTTGTTGAGGTCGATGCGGTCGCGCTCGGTAACTTTTTGACCGAGTACGGCGGTTTGGCCGTTGACTTTGACCCAGCCTTGCTCGATGTAGCTGTCTGCCTCGCGGCGAGAGCATAAGCCTAATTGCGCCATGCGTTTGGAGAGGCGCATGGTTTCGGAATCGTTGTTTTGCATGGTATGGCAATATAGAGAAATGGGAATGTCGGATTATAGCATTGACCGTTTGTCAGGCCGTCTGAAAACTGAATATTTGGGTTTTCAGACGGCCTTTCGTTTGCTATATGTTAAGGAATATTTGGTTTTGAAGTAAAAAATGAAGGGTATATTGTCTGTTTGTGTTAACCTTACGGACGAACTAATCATTTTGTTTTCAGTCGAATTGGGGTTGAAATGACATTTCACTCATGAAATCATGAAGACTATAATGACTGGTCTTTCTGAAGCGCATTAAGGCAGTTTGTCGCTAAAGCAAGCCTTGGTGCATCACGTTTTAAGGATAAATCAATGAAATCGCTCAAATCATTTTTGATCTGGGGCATTGTGGTTTTGGTAGGCTTGGCCTCCTTTACTACTTTAGCTCTCAGCCGTGGCGAGCAAGTCAGTGCGATTTGGATGGTTACGGCCGCCATTTCGGTATACTGCATTGCCTACCGTTTCTACAGTCTTTACATTGCCAACCGTGTGATGCAGCTTGATCCTAACCGTCTGACTCCGGCAGAACGCCACAATGACGGCTTGGACTATGTTCCCACACATAAAGGCGTACTGTTCGGCCACCACTTTGCCGCTATTGCCGGCGCAGGCCCTCTGGTTGGTCCTGTATTGGCAGCGCAAATGGGTTATCTGCCCGGTACTTTGTGGATTATCTTCGGCGTGGTATTTGCCGGTGCCGTACAGGATATGATGGTACTGTTTGTTTCTATGCGCCGTGACGGTAAGTCTTTGGGCGATATCGTGAAACAAGAACTCGGTACCGTCCCCGGCGTGATTGCATCCATCGGTATTTTGATGATTATGGTCATCATTATGGCGGTGTTGGCGCTGATCGTTGTGAAAGCATTGGTTCACAGCCCTTGGGGTACGTTCACCATCGCAGCGACTATGCCGATTGCCCTGTTTATGGGTATCTACACCCGTTACATCCGTCCGGGCAAAATTGGCGAGATTTCCATCGTCGGCTTTATTTTGCTGATGTTGGCCGTGATTTACGGTGAAGATGTTGCCCACAGCTCCTTCGGCCATTGGTTCGACCTTGACGGCATTCAGCTGACTTGGGCGATTATGATTTACGGTTTTGTGGCTTCCGTATTACCGGTTTGGCTCTTGCTGACTCCGCGCGACTATCTGTCTACCTTCCTGAAAATCGGTACGATTGCAGCTTTGGCTTTGGGTATCGTTATTGTTAACCCGACTCTGCAAATGCCTGCAGTTACCCACTTTATCGATGGTTCAGGCCCGGTATTCTCCGGTGCATTGTTCCCATTCTTGTTCATTACCATTGCTTGTGGTGCGGTTTCAGGCTTCCATGCGTTGATTTCTTCAGGTACCACACCAAAAATGGTGGAAAACGAAACCCACGTCCGCATGATCGGTTACGGCGGCATGATTATGGAAAGCTTTGTGGCCATTATGGCGCTGGCTGCCGCCGCTTCGCTTGAGCCAGGCGTGTACTTCGCGATGAACAGCCCAGCCGCGCTGATTGGTACAGATGCCAACACAGCTGCCGAAGTCATCACCACTAAACTGAATTTCTCTGTTGATGCCGCAACTCTGTTACATACTGCTAAAGAAGTGGGCGAAAACACCATTCTGTCCCGTGCAGGCGGTGCACCAACTCTTGCAGTCGGTATGGCACACATCATGAGCCGTCTGATTCCGGGCGAAGCCATGATGGCGTTCTGGTATCACTTTGCCTTGCTGTTTGAGGCCTTGTTCATCTTGACCGCGGTTGATGCCGGTACACGCGTTGCCCGTTTCATGATTCAAGACTTGGGCAGTATCTTCTACAAACCATTCGGTAACACCGACTCTATCCCTGCCAACTTGGTTGCCACATTCTTTGCCGTGGCATTGTGGGGTTACTTCCTCTATACCGGCGTAACTGACCCTCTGGGTGGTATTAACTCGCTCTGGCCGTTGTTTGGTATCGCCAACCAAATGCTTGCAGGCGTAGCGTTGATTATGTGTACTGTTGTATTGGTGAAAATGAAACGCGACCGCTATGTTTGGGTAACTTTGGTTCCTGCTGTCGGCGTCTTGTTTGTGACCTGCTATGCCGGTTTGCAAAAACTGTTCCACAGCGACCCACGCGTCAGCTTCTTGGCTCACGCAGGCAAATACCGCGATGCCTTGGCTTCAGGCGAAGTCCTTGCTCCAGCTAAAGACATTGGCGAAATGTCACAAATCATCTTCAACGACCAAATCAATGCCGGTCTGACTGCTTTGTTCTTGGCAGTTGTCGTGATTGTCGCCGTGTACGGTTTCCGTACCGCCATGAAAGCCCGCAAAGTCGGCTGGCCAACTGCTAAAGAAATTCCAGCAGTGTACCGCGACGGTAAACAGCCGGAGGCTCAGCATGAAGCATAAGCTCGCATCTTGGTGGAAAACCATCAAGCTGACAGCAAACTTGATGGCTGGTGTTCCAGATTATGAAAACTACGTTGCCCGTCAGCGCAAACATAATCCCAATGCACCGGTCATGACCGAGCTGCAATTCCAAGACTACTGCCGCAAACGCCGTTGCGGCGGCAACGGCGGACGCTGTTGTTAATGAAGGCATAAAAAGGCCGTCTGAAAATATTTTCAGACGGCCTTTCATTATGGAATATCAATAAAAATCAAAAACTTTGTCTTTTCATCAATATTTAATCGAACAACTTGCCAATATTTACTCTTCTTCGAGCAGTACCAGTGGACGCTGTATTTTTCTGAGATCTTCCACTTCGTCCAACAGCCGCATAATCAGCCCCAATGCAGGAATGCCGGCCTCAAAATCACGGCTTAAGCGTTGTGCACGACGGATGCGGGCAAGATGAAAACCACTGAAGGTACTTTTTTCGGGCGCACCATCTATGCTGATGATGTCTTCTGCTATAAGTTCCAACAGCCAATCACGACGGCAGCGGCTGGCGGCAACGATTTCTTCAAAAGTAAGGGTAACATCGGAGGACTGAATCATAATTTATCCTTTCTCTTATGCTTGTTTCGCGGCAAAGTGTTCGGCCAATTTTTCCCATGCGGCACGGTCGGCTTCGCTCTCTACTGGCGGAACATTAATGCGGATATTGAGATAAAGGTCTCCGGCTTCTTTTGCAGGAATACCTTTGCCTTTGAGGCGGATGCTTTTACCGCTTTGGCTGTTGGCAGGCAGATTGACCTGCAAGCGGCCTGAAGCGGTAGGGACGATGATTTTGCCGCCCAATACGGCTTCCCAAGGTTTGACATCTATTGTTTGATATACGTCTTTCCTGTTTTTGACGTATAAATCAGGTTGGTCGTGGAACTTGATTTTTAAGTACAAGTCACCGTTTTCTCCACCGTTATATCCCGGCAAACCTTGACCGGCCAAACGGATTTGTTGGCCTTCTGCAATGCCTTTGGGGATTTTGACGTTGAGGGTTTTATTTTGATAAACCGCATGTCCGTATTCGTCTAGAGTCGGCACATTCAAAGTCATGCTACGTTCTGCGCCAACATACGCTGCGTAAATATCAATACTCAATTCAGCATGTTGATCCTCGCCTTTTATTGGGCCGCGGGGTTGCTCGGAACGAGTGTGGGATTGGCGGAATGATGAAAACAGATCTTCAAAATTGAAGTCTCCCGCTCCGAACGGCTCGCCTTCATAACGTTCATAGTGGAAGCCGCCACCGTTAAATCCATTGCCAAACGGATTGCCGCCTTGACCGAACGGATTGCCTCCGGCGCTGCGTCCGTAAGGATTAGCCAACATTTCATCGTATTCGGCCCGCTTTTCTTTGTCGGAAAGCGTTTCGTAGGCACGGTTGATTTCTACCGTACGTTCGGCTGCGTCAGGTTCTTTGCTGACATCGGGGTGGTATTTGCGCACCAGTTTTCGGTAGGCTTTTTTGATTTCGGCCTCATCCGCATCTTTGGCAACGCCTAGTATTTCATAATAGTTTTTTTCTGCCATGTTATTCCTTTGACTGCTCATATACAAAATTCTTATAGTTTTAATAATTGAGGGTAGATATTCTAAAATCAAGGGCGTTGAAAATAAAATTCTCTATTTCTGACAATGATTAATGGATAATTTATTTCTTTGTTTCTAGAGAAATAGAAAATATAAAGGCCGTCTGAAATACGGTTTGTCAGACGGCCTTTATCAAATTGGGGTTTTATTTGTCTTGAGCGTTTTTTGTTCGCTAACAATCCATTGAGCAATATCTGAACCCAAGACTTTAGAAGTGCGATTTAAGACTGCACAAGAGCTTTTATAAACACCGAGCATGCCACCGGAAGAATTGCGGGTAAAGGTTTTTTTATTGACTTCTTCGCCATCAACATACAAAGTGGCAACGGCTGTAATACTTTTGGCGTGGCCGACAAAGGCTACGCCTGCGCTCATGGCGGAAGTAATGGAGATATCTGCGTATGTGCCTTGTTTTTTACCGTCACGGACAATAGTTACATCACTTTTGGCTGCAGTTTCTTGCAAAGATTTGGACATGACGTTGCCTATTTGTAAACATTCGGAAACGATACGGGTATCGATTTCTTCTGCATGACGGTAAGGGATGCTTTCATCAATATGAACATCTGCGCTGGCAAATGCAGAAGCAAACAAGAATGCGGTTGCAAGGATGCGGTTAGGAGACATAGTAGGGCACCTAAAATAGAATGTTAAAAAGAGTTGTTATTGTATAACGGTGTTTTCACTCAATCAACATAAGTTAAGTTGGTCAATGCTTTGTTGAGATGGGTGTTATGGTAAGACAAATCAAAAGGCCGTCTGAAATAAAGTTATTTCAGGCGGCCTTTTGATTGAGGTATTAATTTGTTCTAGTCAAATAAGGCAGGGGATCGACTGCTTTGCCGTTTAGACGAACTTCAAAATGCAGCTTGACGCTGTCTGAATCGCTGCTGCCCATGGTGGCGATAACTTGACCTGCTTGGACTTTTTGATCTTTTTGTACCAAAAGCGTGTCGTTATGGGCGTAGGCGGTAATGGTGTAGTCGTTGTGGCTGATTAAAATCAGCTTGCCGTAGCCGCGGACTTCTTCGCCAACGTAGATGACGGTACCGGCTGCGGCAGAACGGATTTGTTGGCCTTGCGTGCCCGCAATATCTATGCCTTTGCTGGTTGTGCCGTTGTAGCGTTGGATAATGGAGGATGAGGCGTTATCGGTCGGCCATTGCAAGCTTAACCGGTTGATCGGGGTAACGGCGGTTGCTTGGCGTTGCTGCGTAGCAGTATTGCGGGAGGCAACATGACGGCGGACGCGCAATACTTGGCCGACTTCGATTTGTGAGGCGTTGGGAAGGTTGTTCCATGCAACCAGTGTATTGACGTTTTGTCCGTAGCGTTTGGCGATTTGGGTCAGGGTATCGCCGGGGCGGACTTTGTAGTAGCCGTCGGGTACGGCGCGGTTGGAAGAAGTGTTGTTGCCGGCGCAGGCTGCTAAGACGGTAATGGTGCTGATGAGTACCAGACGTTTCAAGGCCGTCTGAAAGGTGGAAATAAAGGTTGTATTCATGGGTTGTTTCGAAATGTATCGTTATGCTGTGTATGATAGATAGGAAGAGTGAAAAAAGGTTCACTCAAAAGGCATGGGATAAAATACAGAAAGGCAGTATCTTAACATTGAAAATTTTTGGATATAGCAGCATATTTTTTTATCATTTTGATGATAAAGGACTTTTTCAGTAAGGTAAAAGAAAGTGAAAGTTTTTTCAGACGGCATTGAATAAGGCAATAAAAATCCCCTGCCAGGATAAACGGGCAGGGGATTTTTGTCTCATCGAACTTATTTGTTCAATTCGTTAGCCAGATACAGCCAAGTTTCAATGACGGTATCAGGGTTGAGCGATACACTCTCGATACCTTCTTCAACCAGCCATTTGGCGAAGTCCGGATGGTCTGATGGGCCTTGACCGCAAATACCGACGTATTTGTTTTGTTTGCGGCAAGCAGAGATTGCCAAGTGCAACATTACTTTAACGGCAGGGTTGCGCTCGTCGAAGGAGTCGGATACCAAACCGCTGTCACGGTCAAGACCGAGGGTCAGCTGGGTCATGTCGTTAGAGCCGATGGAGAAGCCGTCGAAGTATTGCAGGAATTGTTCTGCCAATACTGCGTTGCTTGGCAATTCGCACATCATGATCAGGCGCAGGCCGTTTTTGCCGCGTTCCAAACCGTTTTCTTTCAGGGCTTTAACAACAGCTTCTGCTTCACCCAAAGTACGAACGAATGGAATCATGATTTCGACGTTGGTCAAACCCATTTCATCGCGAACGCGTTTCAAGGCTTTACACTCGAGTGCGAAGCAGTCTTTGAAGTTATCGGCTACATAACGCGCTGCACCGCGGAAGCCCAACATTGGGTTTTCTTCATGCGGTTCGTAAATGCTGCCACCCACCAAGTTAGCGTACTCGTTGGATTTGAAGTCAGACATACGGACGATGGTTTTGCGTGGGTAAACCGAAGCAGCCAAAGTTGCCACGCCTTCTGCGATTTTATCGACATAGAAGTCGACAGGAGAAGCGTAGCCGGCGATGCGGCGGGTAATTTCCGCTTTCAATTCGTCGTCTTGTTTGTCAAATTCCAACAAAGCTTTAGGGTGGATACCGATTTGACGGTTGATGATGAATTCCATACGTGCCAAGCCGATGCCTTCGCTAGGCAGGTTGGCGAAGCTGAATGCCAATTCAGGGTTACCAACGTTCATCATCACTTTGACAGGGGCTTTAGGCATGTTGTCCAAAGCAACATCGGTAATTTGTACGTCCAGCAGACCGGAGTAGATGAAGCCGGTATCGCCTTCGGCACAAGATACGGTAACTTCTTGGCCGTCTGAAAGCAGATCGGTAGCATCGCCACAACCTACAACAGCCGGAATACCCAATTCACGCGCGATAATCGCTGCGTGGCAGGTACGGCCGCCGCGGTTGGTCACGATGGCGGAAGCACGTTTCATCACCGGTTCCCAATCCGGGTCGGTCATGTCGGTAACGAGTACGTCGCCAGCTTCAACGGAATCCATCTCGGAAGCATCTTTCACCAGGCGTACTTTGCCTTGGCCGACTTTTTGACCGATGGCACGGCCTTCGCACAAGACAACTTTTTCGCCGTTGATGGAGAAGCGGCGCAGATTGCGGCTGCTGTCTTCTTGGGATTTCACGGTCTCAGGACGGGCTTGCAGGATGTAGAGTTTGCCGTCCAAACCGTCGCGGCCCCATTCGATGTCCATTGGGCGGCCGTAGTGTTTTTCGATGGTCAGCGCGTAATGAGCCAACTCGGTTACTTCGGCATCGGTAATGGAGAAGCGTTGACGGTCTTCTACAGGTACATCAACGTTGGTGACAGATTTACCGGCTTCGGCTTTGTCGGTAAAGATCATTTTGATTTGTTTTGAACCCATGGTTTTGCGCAGGATAGCCGGTTTGCCTGCTTTCAAAGTAGGTTTGAATACATAGAATTCGTCAGGGTTTACCGCGCCTTGTACGACGTTTTCGCCCAGGCCGTAAGAAGAGGTAACGAAAACGACTTGGTCGTAACCGGACTCGGTATCGATGGTGAACATCACACCGGACGCGCCGCTGTCGGAGCGCACCATGCGTTGTACGCCTGCGGAAAGGGCAACGATATCGTGTTCGAAGCCTTTGTGGACACGGTAAGAAATGGCACGGTCGTTGTACAGGGAAGCGAATACATGGTGCATGGCTTCTTTAACGTTTTCCAAGCCGTTGATGTTCAAGAAGGTTTCTTGTTGACCGGCAAAAGAAGCATCCGGCAAGTCTTCTGCTGTTGCGGAAGAACGTACGGCAACGGAAATGTCCGCACCGCCGGCATCGGCAACCATTTTGTTCCAAGCTGTTTCGATTTCAGCATCCAGCTGTTCAGGGAACGGGGTATCCAAAATCCATTGACGGATTTCTTTACCCACGCGTGCCAATTCGGCAACGTCTTCAACATCCAGTTGTTTCAGGGCTTCGGAAATACGCTCGCTCAGACCATTGTGAGCCAGGAAAGCACGATAAGCTTCGGCTGTGGTTGCAAAACCGCCGGGAACGCGCACGCCTTTTTCAGTCAGTTGGCTGATCATTTCGCCCAAAGAGGCATTTTTACCGCCCACTCGCTCAACGTCAGTCATACGCAGGTTTTCAAACCAAATAACGTAGTTTTCGGCCATTTGTGTGTCCAATCCAATCCAAAAATGTTAAAAAAGAAACAAATCCGCCTGCTTATTGTAGCCATTCGTTTGATGGCTGTCATGTGTTTTATCTTTTTAAAAATCACAAATTCGTCTGTGATATTGTGCTTTTCAGGCGTGTAGCCTTCTGAAATGTGAATATTAGATTCATGTTTTTACGTGTTATCTTCTTGTTAAATATGGAAAACAAAATAAGTTAATAAATTTGATAAATAAGATTTATTTTGCAATTTTAGAATAAAATTCTACAAAATGGAAAAAAATAAAATTTTGTGCCAATTTAAAAATTGTTCAAATTTGTTGTAATCCTGTGTAATCTATCGGGAATCGCTTTATTGCAAAGGCTGTAACTGCTATGATTGCCGTCTGAAACGTTACCCTCAAGAGGATTCATTATGACTGATCCACGCCAAGTCTTCTATATTTCCGACCGAACCGGCCTGACCGCTGAAAATATCGGTGAAGCCTTGCTGAACCAATTTGGCAATGTGGAGTTCAAACGCCATACCTATCCGTTTATCGATACGCCTGAAAAAGCGCGTGCTGTTGTAGACAAAGTCAACCAGTCAGCTGAAAAATTCGGTGTGCGCCCGATTGCTTTTGTCAGTGTGGTCAATGACGAAATCCGTGAAATCATCAAGAAAGCCAATGCGTTCCATATTAATTTCTTTGAAACCTTTCTCGGTCTTTTGGAAAAGGAACTCAATACGGAGGCGGTTGCCGCCCGGCAGGGGCACCACAGTATCGGCAATACCCAACGCTATGATGCGCGTATGGAGGCGGTCAATTTTTCACTGAATCATGATGACGGCGTCAGCGATAAAAACCTGCAGGAAGCGGATGTGATTTTGATGGGCGTGTCCCGTTCCGGCAAAACGCCGACTTGTCTCTATCTGGCCTTGCAATACGGTATCCGTGCCGCCAACTATCCATTGATTCCCGATGATTTGGAATCGACCGATTTGCCGCGTATGGTCAAACCTTATAAAGACAAGCTGTTCGGCTTGACCATTCAGCCTGAGCGTCTGCAGGCTATCCGTCATGAGCGCCGTCCTAATTCGACCTATGCCAAAATCGATACTTGCCGCAGTGAGATTGCCGATGCGCAAAATATGTTCAAACGCCACGGAGTGCCGTTTACCAATACAACTGATAAATCAGTGGAAGAACTTGCCGTTCATATCTTGCAGGCTTGCAAGCTGAAACGCCGTTTCTAAATGAAATGATAAAAGGCCGTCTGAAACTTCAGACGGCCTTTTTTTATTTTGTACATTAGGTTTTTGGCAGGGTAACACCGGTTTGTCCCATGTATTTGCCGTTGCGGTCTTTGTATGAAGTTTCGCAGACTTCATCGCTTTCAAAGAATAAAACTTGGGCCACGCCTTCGCCGGCATAGATTTTGGCAGGCAGGGGGGTGGTGTTGGAAAACTCAAGCGTAACGTAGCCTTCCCACTCTGGCTCAAACGGGGTAACGTTGACGATGATGCCGCAGCGTGCGTAAGTGGATTTACCTAAGCAGACGGTCAGGACGTTGCGCGGGATGCGGAAATATTCGACTGTGCGCGCCAGTGCAAAGGAGTTGGGCGGAATGATGCAACAGTCGTCTTCGACTGTAACGAAGTTTTTTGGGTCGAAGTTTTTTGGATCAACGATGGTGCTGTTGATATTGGTGAAGATTTTAAATTCATTAGCACAACGGATGTCGTAGCCGTAGCTGGATGTGCCGTAGGAAATGATGCGTTGGCCGTTGGCCTCTTTGATTTGGTTGGGCTCAAACGGCTCAATCATGCCGTGTTCTTCGGCCATGCGGCGTATCCATTTGTCGGATTTAATGCTCATGGTGGTTGTCCTGGGGTAAGGGTTGTTTGGAAATTCTTTAAAATCAACACAACAGCCTTTAGGCGGGCTTGTCAATTGATGTTTCAGACGGCCTAAAAGCTGGATAAGGCCGTCTGAAAGGCTGTTTATTTGGTTTTGGAAGCAGATTTCTTAGGCAGTTTGACTTCTTTAATCATACCGTCTTCGCATTTCATGATGAAGACAGGTGTGCCGTTTTGAGAGGCGGTAAAGTTTCCGTGCGCCTTGCCTTTTTTGAACACGCCTTCCAGCGTCATATTGCGTAATTTGGCGCTGTTGGAGGAGAAAGGTTCGATAAAGGTTTCGCTGTTGCTGGAAACGGTATATACGCCTTTGCCGTCAAATTTACCGTCTTTAAAGGCTCCGACATAGCTGCGGCCGTCTTGGCATTTCCATGTGCCTTTGCCGGACGGTTTGCCGTCTTTGCCGACATCGCCATCATAAGCGCAACCTTTTTCCTGATAAGGATTGATGGTTTCGGCAATGGCAGGCGTACCCAGCATTAAGGCGATAGGGAGTAGGGCGAGGTATTTCATCATTATTGTTCCTTTTTGCAGGCAGTTTCAGACGGCCTGATATTGGGATTCAAAAGTCAGCAGGGTTTCAGCAATACGGCGTGGCAATATGGCTAAAGCGTGTTCGCGCATAGACGTAGGGATACCGTAGCAGGCTTCGGCAATACTGCCGGTAATGGCTGCCAAGGTATCGCTGTCTCCGCCTAGGGAAACCGCCAGTCGGATGGCGTGTTCAAAATCATCGCTTTCAAGAAAGGCGGTAACTGCTTGAGGTACGGTTTCCTGACAGCTTTCGTTGAAATGATAATGCGGGCGGATTTGGTCGCAACTTTGGCTCAAATCGTAGCCGAATTGCCGTGTAATGTTTTCTTTGATTTGCACTTTGCCCATGCCGGTACGCGCCCAAAAGATGGCGGCGGCTACGGCTTGCGCGCCTTTAATGCCTTCCGGGTGGTTGTGCGTTACGGTGGCGGATTGTTCAGCAAAATGCAGGGTTTCTTCTAATGTGGCAAATGCCCAACCAACGGCAGAAACACGCATGGCCGAGCCGTTGCCCCAGCTATTATAAGGTTCTGGATCTTTCCATTCTATCCATTGTGAAAAGCGGCCGCCATATGCGCCTTTTGGACAGGGATATGCCCTGCACCAGCCTTGTAAAATAGAGGCCAAATTATCGTTGCAGCCTTGTAAAACCCAGTCGGCAATGGCAACAGTGCAAATCGTGTCATCGGTAAAGTCGCTGTCGGGGCTGAAAATATCGAAATCGGTATGACGGTAGTTGTCAAACTCAAATCGTGATCCGGCAATATCGCCGATGACTGCGCCCAACATCATGACATCCTTTCTGATACTTCTATTTATATTTCAGACGGCCTTTGATATTTCCCAATCAAAAGGCCGTCTGAAAAATTACTCTTGCCAGCCGCCCAAATAAGAAACCAGTTCTTCCAACATGGTGCTGATGGCTTCGGTCATCAGGATTTGCGAGGCAAAGGCGAGGCTGGCGGCATCGTCGCCGTTGCTTTCGGCTTCTTCTTGCAACACGTCCAGATACTGGATGCGTTTGAGCGTAAAGTCTTGAGTGAGGATGAACGCGATTTGTTCACGCCATACCAAGCCCAGTTGGGTAACGGTTTTGCCGTTTTTGACGTGTTGCACCACTTCATCGGCGGTCAGATCTTGTTTGGAAACTTTGACGACCGGAACAACATCGCCTACGCCTTTGAGTTCGCAATCACTGTCCAATTCAAAACCGCCTTCGCAGTGTCCTTGCAGCAGCCAGCTGGTCATCAGGGAGGAGGGCGATTGTTTGGTGTTGGGCAGGGCGGCTTCCAAACCACCCAACGCTTCGCGCAGTTTGGTCAGGATATTTTCCGCTTTGGCAGAGGCGGCATTGTTGACCAAAAGATACCCGTGGCGCGTGTCGAAAATCGCCTGTGTGCGGCTGCTGCGCGTAAAAGCACGGGGCAGCAAGTCGTCAGTAATCTGCTCTTTCAGCTCTTGTTTTTCTTTGCGGCCGACATTGCGCGCTTCGTTGTTTTGGATTTCCAAAACCTTTTCATCCAAAATATCGCGGATCACGCTGGCAGGCAGGACTTTTTCTTCTTTTTTTAGAGCAACGCGCCAAGTGTAATCGGCAGGGAAAACCAGCTCGGACGAAAAGGAAACCGGCGTGGCAAAGCCTTCGCTAAACCAGTCCAAACCCTGACAATGGGCAAATTCGGATTGCGCCAATTTGTCGGCAAGGACTTCCAATTCGGGCAGCTTGTCTTTGTTGAGTGGATAAAAACTGATTTGCTTAAACCACATGGCGAGTTTTCCTTTTTATTAAAACCGGCATTATACAGGGAAAATAACATACGGAAATCGGCAGCATCTTTAAAAAAGCAGTAAAGGCGTTGACAGAAGAAAAGGCTTTCTGTATAGTTCGCGCTTCGGTTACGCGCCCATCGTCTAGAGGCCTAGGACACTGCCCTTTCACGGCGGCAACCGGGGTTCGAATCCCCGTGGGCGTGCCAAAATTCTTAAAAAACGCTCCTGCTTTTTGCAGGGGCGTTTTTTGTTTTCAGACGGCCTGCCGCTGTGAAAATATCTTTAAATTGGTTTACAATAATGCCATTCCGAATCTTAACGAGAGAAAACAATGTTAGACATCCAATTGCTCCGCAGCAATACCGCCGCAGTCGCCGAACGTTTGGCCGCACGCGGTTATGAGTTTGATACCGCGCGTTTCAACGCTTTGGAAGAGCAACGCAAAGCCGTTCAAGTGAAAACAGAAGAGTTGCAGGCTTCACGCAACAGTATTTCTAAACAAATTGGTGCGTTGAAAGGCCAAGGCAAACACGAAGAGGCTCAAGCTGCAATGGATCAGGTTGCCCAAATCAAAGTGGATTTGGAGCAGGCTGCCGCTGATTTGGATGCCGTTCAGAAAGAATTGGACGCATGGTTGTTGACCATTCCGAACCTGCCGCATGAAAGTGTTCCTGCCGGTAAAGATGAAACTGAAAACGTTGAAGTCCGCAAAGTCGGCACGCCGCGCGAATTTGATTTTGAAATCAAAGACCATGTTGATTTGGGCGAGCCTCTGGGCTTGGATTTTGAAGGCGGTGCGAAACTGTCCGGCGCGCGCTTTACTGTGATGAAAGGCCAAATCGCCCGTCTGCATCGCGCGCTGGCGCAATTCATGCTGGATACGCACACGCTGAAACACGGCTATACCGAACATTACACGCCTTACATTGTGGATGATCTGACTCTGCAAGGTACGGGTCAACTGCCTAAATTTGCAGAAGATTTGTTCCACGTTACCCGCGGCGGCGACGAGAGCAAGAAAACGCAATATCTGATTCCGACCGCTGAAGTGACGCTGACGAATACTGTTGCCGACAGCATCGTGGCCGGCAGTGATTTGCCGTTGAAATTAACTGCACATTCCCCATGTTTCCGTTCCGAAGCGGGTGCATACGGTAAAGACGTGCGCGGTTTGATTCGCCAACACCAATTTGATAAAGTGGAAATGGTGCAAATCGTTCATCCGGAAAAATCATACGAAGCGCTGGAAGAAATGGTTGGACACGCTGAAAATATTTTGAAAGCGTTGGAACTGCCATACCGAGTGATCACTTTGTGCACCGGCGATATGGGCTTCGGCGCAACCAAAACCTACGACTTGGAAGTTTGGGTTCCGGCGCAAAATACTTATCGTGAGATTTCCAGTTGCTCCAACTGCGAAGATTTCCAAGCTCGCCGCATGAAAGCGCGTTTCAAAGATGAAAACGGTAAAAACCGTTTGGTACATACTTTGAACGGCTCAGGCTTGGCTGTCGGCCGTACTTTGGTGGCGGTATTGGAAAACCATCAAAATGCCGACGGCAGCATTAATGTTCCTGCTGCGTTGCAACCGTATATGGGTGGCGTGACCAAATTGGAAGTAAAATAATCGTTGTTTAAATAAAAAGGCCGTCTGAAACTTGGGTTCAGACGGCCTTTTCTATGATTGAACAATTATTTGTTGTGTTGACGGAAATATTCCCATTCTTCGACAACGGTACCGTCAGGCAAGTGGCACACGCCGTATTCGCCACCATCTTTGTCTTTTTTGATTTCGGATTTGCCGCCTTGTTTGACGCAGAATTCGGAAGCCGGATTGGCTGCGCCGAGGTTAGGAGATTCTTGTTTTTCAGAAGCGGAGCAGGCGGCCAAAGCGGTTGCGGCAGCCAGACTGAGGATAATGGGTTTGATCATGGCGTGTCTTTCATTTGAAGGATAAAAACAAGCGGATTATAGGGGACGCTTGCGTTAAATGAGGTTAACCAGATAAAGGCCGTCTGAAAAGTTTTCAGACGGCCTTTAAGTTTAAGAAGTCATACCGGATTATTTGGCTGCTTCGGTTTTTTCGCCTTCTTTAGCAAAGTATTTGGCGTAAATTTTATCGTATTCGCCACTTTCGCGTACTTTTTTCAGCGCATCGTTCAACATTTTGATGGTTGCTTCGTCGCCTTTGCGTGCAGCGATACCGTAGTTTTCGATGGTGAAGTCAGGCAGTGAGATGAAATCCAGGCCTTTGGTCGGGTTGTTTTTCACATAGTTGGCAATAACCGCGCTGTCGCTGACTACAGAATCCAAACCGCCGTTTTCCAATTCTTTGATAATCAGGGGAACGCTTTCAAAGCGTGCGATTTTCGGATTGTCGTTGCCCAAGAGTTTGGAAACGGAGAAGTCGCCGGTGTAGCCGGTTACCACGCCGACTTTAGCCATGTTTTTCAGGTCTTCGGAAGAAGCCACTTTTTTGCCTTTTGGAACGAGGACAACTTGGGTAATTTCAAAGTATGGATCGCTGAAGAGCATGCTTTGTTTGCGGTCGTCAGTGATGGTTACGCCGGACATAACGATGTCCACGTCGCCGTTGTTCAGCGAAGGGAAGAGGCTTTCCCATGGCTGGTGTTTGAATTCGACTTTGAAGTTGCCGGCTTTGGCCATGGCATTCATCAAATCTACGTCAAAACCTTCCACTTTGCCGGCAGAATCCAAAGATTCAAATGGGGCAAACTCGGCATTGGAGCCGACACGGTACACTTTATCGGCAGGAGCAGAGGCATTGTTGCTTTGACCGCCGCAGGCAGTCAGGGCAAGGGCGGAACAAGCGAGGGCAGTGGCCAGCCATTTTTTCATGTTCATGATATGTGCTTTCTTAATAAAATGTTAACGGATAAAATCTTAGTTTAGCATAATTTTGTGAACAAACTAGCCGAAATCAGTGGTCTTTTTCTCGGAAAAATGCGTAGGTTACGTCATGGAAGAGGTCGGTGTGCGGGCTGTCTTCATAGCTCAATTCCGCCAACGCGTCTTCAAAGGCAAGCTGGATGGATTCTACGGCATCGTTGGCCATGTCGGAGGGCAGGGAGCGGATAAGGCCTTTGAGGGCGGTGGCGAGGACGTGGTTTTGCATACGCAAAACGTCGTTGGCTTCTTCCAAGTATTCGAGGCGTTGTTCGATGCTGCTCATGATGTATCCTTGAGGGTATATTAAATAAAATAGTGATTATATAGTGAATTAATATTAAAATGTGACGCTTGCGCCGGCTTGCCGGATATGTCCAACCATCGGCCGTATGTCAAGTGATTTTAGGTTTGAATGCGGTTCACAATAAAAATGAAAAAAAGAGATTATTATGGAAAACAACCGTCTTGACCCCGCAACCCTCGAGGAAGAAGACCTGAATTGGGAAAAACGCCTGGAAAGATTGCGTCAGGCACGACAATTCAATACCGCGCCGACTCATGCGCCATTGGTCAAAAAATCGGACGACGCTGTCGATGCCGTGTCTAAAACCACGTCTAAAAAAGAATATAAATTGGATGCAGGCAATCGTGAAAAAGTATTGGAAGAGTATTTGTACCGTTGGCAGTTGGAACACAATACAGCCTTGGCCGACGATGGCGAAGCAGTGGAAACCGATGCGATGGTGGTTTTGCAGGACAACTGGTTGAGCGCGCAATCGGCATTGCAGGCCGCGGCTTCAGAGCGTCATATCGAATCAACGCGTACCGTCAGACTGAATCCGAAATCAGGTGCGGTAGATTTTGATATGCCTGAAGTGGAAGAAACTGAAAAACCGGAAAATGATGATGCGGAAGCGGCTGAAGAGGCAGTTTCAGACGGCATTGAAGAAGAACCGGCCATCAATGTCCATATCAATGTATTGAACCCGCAAGCGATCGGCCGTCGGGAAGTATTCTGCGTTTCTGAAAAAGATTTGACCGAGCGCCTGATTAAGCGTTTGCGCCCCCATGTGGCCGATGCGGTCAACGGCATGATTCGGATTGCCGTACAAAAACAAATGGCCTTGTTCACTTATCAGTTGCAGCAAATGCTCAACGAGCAGGCGCCGGGCTTGGTGGAAGATGTATTGGAACACAACGTCAAACGTATCTTGGACGATATGAAGACTGAAATGAAATACCGCCGTTGAGTATCCTGGCCGTCTGAAAAGTTTCAGACGGCCTTCGGCGTAAATTTCCCTTAAAATTTTACGAAGCGTGTATAATAGCGGCTCACGTTTTCGTGATAAATATCCTTTCTAAATAGTTGATATGCCCGATGCAGAATCGGGCATTTTTTTTGAGATTGTTATGAATAAAAATAAAATCATTGTATTGCTGATTGCTTTGGTTGCCGTATTTGCTTATAACAAAATGCAAAACAAGCAGCCGGTACAATCGCAGAATCAGCAGAAAATAGAAGCCGTTCAAAAACAAAATAATTCGGGTAGAAAAAACGCCGATACGGCTCAGCAGCAAATCGGTTCGGACAAAGAATCAGCTGAAGCGGTTTTGAAACAGGCGTTTGAAAACGAACAAAGCGATATTCAGGTTGAGGGCGAGGGCACGGTATGGAAAACCCTGCCGGATGACAACAAAGGCACGCGCCACCAACGCTTTATCTTGAAGCTCTCCAGCGGCCAGACGCTTTTGGTGGCACACAATATCGACCTTGCCGATAAGATTAAGGGTTTGAAAAAAGGCGATAAAGTAGCATTTTACGGCGAATACGAATGGTCAGAGCAGGGCGGCGTTATCCATTGGACGCACCATGACCCGTCAGGCCGGCATACTGACGGCTGGTTGAAACACGATGGCCGACTTTATCAGTAAAAACGGTTTTCCTGTTTTTTCAGACGGCCCGAAACACGGCCTTCGGCTTGAAAGATGGTAGAAATCGGCGCAAAATGTTAACAAGTTAAACAGACGGAAAATATTGTTCCGTCCATTGGAATACACAGTAGATTGGAGAATAAATGAACAAAAAACTTCATCCGCAAACGCTGGCCATCCGGGGCGGCAAAGAGCAGACCGAATATCGCGAACACAATCAGGCGCTGTTTTTGACCAGCAGCTTCATGTGGGAAAGCGCGCAACATGCGGCAGATTTGTTTTCCAAAAAAATTAAAGGCTTTACCTATACCCGTACAGCCAATCCGACTACTGCCGCTTTTGAAAAACGCATTGCCGCATTGGAAGGCGCAGAGCGCGCGGTAGCCACTTCGACCGGTATGTCTGCAATTCAGGCGGCGTTTTTTACCTTCTTGCAAGCAGGCGACCACGTTGTTTCCAGCCGCAGCCTGTTCGGCACGACCGTCGGTTTCATCAACAACATCGTTACCAAGTTCGGCATCGAAGTCAGCCATGTATCACCGGTTGATGTAGATGAATGGAAAGTGGCAATCAAGCCCAATACCAAACTGTTTTTCTTGGAAACTCCGTCCAACCCATTGGGCGAAGTTGCCGATTTGGAAGCGCTGGCTGAACTGGCGCACAGCATCGGCGCGCTTTTGGTGGTGGACAATAGCCTCTTGTCGCCAGCCGGTTCGCAGCCTTTGAAACACGGTGCGGATATTTCCGTGTCTTCTGCAACCAAAGCGATTGACGGACACGGCCGCGTGATGGGCGGTGTGTTGGCCGGTTCGGAAGAATTGATGACGCAAGTTGCCATATATTGCAACTCTTGCGGGCTAGCGATGTCGCCATTCAATGCTTGGGAACTGCTCAGTGGCATCGAAACCATCGGTATCCGTATGGAAAAACAGTTTGACAATGCGTTAAAAATCGCCCAATGGCTGCAACAACAGCCGCAAGTCCAAGCCGTGTACTACACCGGTTTGCCCGACCATCCGCAGGCAGAGCTTATCCGCAAGCAACAAAACGGTGGCGGCATCGTCATCGGCTTTGAAGTCGCCGACCAAGAAGCCGCATGGAAAGTCGTGGACGGCGTGGAGCTTTTCTCCCGTACTGCCAACCTCGGCGATGTGCGCTCGACCATCACCCATCCGTGGACAACCACGCACGGCCGGATGCAGCCTGAAGAAAAACTCGCCGCCAATATCCGTCCGGGCTTGATCCGCCTCTCTGTCGGTTTGGAATACATCGACGATTTGATTGATGATTTGCAACAAGCATTGAACAAATAATCTAAAAACAAATTTCAGACGGCCTTAAATTTTAATAGGCCGTCTGAAAGCAATTAAACACACATCTTAAGAATAAAAGGAAAAAAATAATGACTGAAGCAGAATTCGCCTCATGGGCAATGAAAATCCTACTGAGTGGCCTGATTATCTTTTTGGGCTTTATCGTTTGGAACTTGGGTAAAGAATCCAAAGCCGGCAAATTCGGCATTGCCATGCTCTTCTTGGTTTTGGGCTTGGGTGTGTTTGGGTTCGTATTTAAAGAATTGCTGATTAGCTTTTTGGTATTGCCGAAGTAGGCAGGAAGTTTATTGATAGAACAAGGCCGTCTGAAAAAATGTTCAGACGGCCTTTTGATTTGATGTTTTAAATTACGCCCAATTCTTGCAAGCCGCGCAAGACGCCGTCTTCATCAACACGTGGGCAGACGAATTGTGCGGCCGCTTTGGCTGCTTCTTCGCCATTGCCCATGGCAATGCCAAAACCGACGGTTGACAGCATTTCCAAGTCGTTGAAGCTGTCGCCGAATGCCATTACTTTGCTCATATCAATGCCCAGTTTTTCCACTGCGTGGGCGATGCCCCGTGCTTTTGAACCTTCTTTGCGCAGCAGGTCCACAGCATATTCATGCCAGCGGACGGATTTGAAGCCGTGTTGCTGGGTCAGCGGTTGCAGGATTTTTTCTTCTTCCTTATCCACAAAGACCAACATTTGATAAACAGGTTGTTTGCGGAAATATTCTTTGTCGGTCAGGAAGTTGGGCAGGATATGCGATAAGCCTTCGACAACGCGTGGCGAATGGGAGGAAACGGCAATTTCTTGGTTGTTGACGAATGCGTAGTCTATTTTGTGTTGTTCAAGCAGGTTGATGGCGGTTTCGATGTCGGCAATATCCAAGGGGTAGCTTTGCAGGAGTTCGCCGCGAAAGGAAATATATTGGCCGTTGATGGTAACGAGCATGTCGATACCGCATTCTTGAATCAAGGCTTTGACTTTGGCAGGAATAGCGGCTTCAGGACGGCCGGTGGCAATGGCAGTCAAAATGCCTTTGGCTTTCAATGCGCGCATGGCTTGGGTAACCGAAGGACGCAGGGTATCCGTGTATTTGCGGTAGAGGGTGTCGTCGATGTCAAAGAAGATGATTTCAGGATTGTTCATGGTTTACTCATCGGGCTGGGTATACACAGCTTTCATTGAAAATTGTGTGAACAGCTTGTGTATAAATCGGTTTAGTATTTGATTGCTATTATAAAAATAAGTTCTGATTAAAATTTAGGCAGAGTTTTATTTTGAGAATAAGCGGAAAGTTATTCACAATAGGCCGTCTGAAAATTTGGTTTTCAGACGGCCTTGTTTTAAGCAATCAAACGGATATTTTCTTTGTCTTGCCTGAATTTGTTTTTAATCACTAGAGGCAGACTGCTGTCGAAATACCAGCTTCCATCAGGCAATGCCAACGCGCCGCCGGCGCAGAGCAGGGTAATGCTGTTTCCGGTCAGGGGGTCGGTTTCGGTAATTTCAATTTCGTGCGCTTTGCCCCAATCGGTTACGGGGAGTAGGGCGGCCAGTTCGGTAATGCGTTGGTTTTGATGTTTGATGCCGTTTGGCTGGCGGCAGTCGCCGTTGCATTTTCCGACAGCCTCGACTGGGCAGGGTTCTCCCTTTGCGTAGCTGGTCGGCAAAATATTAAGCGAATCCGGGCAGAGTCTGTGTTCTTGCGACCATTGCGTCAAAGCGCGTTTGGCTGCTTTTTTGTGGGCAAACAAACCGTAAGGACGCCAGTTTTTGGTGCCGCTGTTTAACAAGACAATGCGTGCTTGAAGGCTGCCGTGTTCGTCAGCGATAAAGCGGACGGTAGAAAACGATGTGGACTTTTCAGACGGCATCAGTTGGTATTCCTGCATGGCCTGGGCTTTGAGCCATAATGTATGAAGCTGTCCGACTGCCGGAATAAAACGGATGGAGGCTGCGGCTTTGATGTGCGGCGGCAGTTTTTTGATGTGCAGCAGGGTGGCGGTTTCACTGTATGCGCGTTCGTGTGCTTCAATGGCTTGGGCTTTGCCGAAATGGTCAAACCAAACCAATACGCCGTAACTGTCGGGTAGGGCATAGAGTTGCTGGGCAAGCGAATCAGGCAGCCAAGTGGGCAACATTTTCGGATTCATCAATACACGGACGTGTTCGTCCCATTGTTGATGATTTTTTTCTGCCAGACTTAATTCGAGATAATCACACAATGCAGCAACATCGGTCATGGCGCGGTGGCGGTTGGCCGTCTGAATGCCGGTGCGTTCGATAATGCTGTCGAGGCTGTGTTTGTAAAACTCAGGATACAGGCGGCGTGACAGTTGAACCGTACAGAGCGAGGGTGCGGCAAAGTCAGTATGGATACGGGCAAACTCGTGGCGCAGGAAGGTGTAGTCAAAGCGGCTGTTGTGCGCAACAACCACTGCTCCTTGCAACAGCGGCAACAAATCGGCTGCAATATCGGCAAAGACAGGCGCGTTTTTCACCGTTTCATCATGAATCCCGGTCAGTCTGGCAACAAATTCGGGAATGTTGCGGCAAGGATTGACCAACTGCTCGTAATGTGTGGAGCATCCTTGCTCAAAACGAACAAGGGCGACTTCCGTTATCCTGTCTTGATAGAAATTTCCACCGGTCGTCTCCAAATCCACTACGACCACAGGCCGTCCCAAACGGGAAAATGCTTCGGATAAGAGCGGCCAGCGTGCGAAATCTGACATTTTATTCTCTGTAAATTCAATAGCAAATGCGCATTTTACACGCTGTCTGCAAGTTTTCCAAATAAAACGCTTGACAGCAAATAGCCCTCTCTTTATAATCCAAATCTTTCTTGATGCACCCGTAGCTCAGTTGGATAGAGTATCTGGCTACGAACCAGAGGGTCGGGCGTTCGAATCGCTCCGGGTGCGCCACAGAAAATCTCCGCGCCCATCGTCTAGCGGTTAGGACATCGCCCTTTCACGGCGGTAACCGGGGTTCGATTCCCCGTGGGCGTGCCAGTTACTTTAAAATAAGCCATCACTAAAGAATAGTGATGGCTTATTTATTTCACATTTAAAAGTTTATAGTTATTTAATTTTTTAAATAGCTTTCTTAGTTGTTCAGACGTCCTTTGCCTATCCTTCTACCCAAAGCATCGTAGGTGTAGGCCCAAGTCTCTTTTGTGCCGTCTTTTTTGAAGATTCCGGCTTTGACCAGTTGGTCATGCAGATCGTAGAAGTAGTTCTGTACTTCGCCGTCGGCCAGTTCACGGTGGATCAGGTTGCCGAAGTGATCGTAGTAATAGTTGCTGCCGTTGTATTCTTTAAGGGGGTTGTCCGGTATATGAGGGACGATTTGTGAATTAGGTTCAATTTTTTGGGGAAAGATAGATTGACCCATTAGGGCTTGCCTCTATTCCAGTACTATCTTCTCTTTCTGGTTTTCAGGTGCCGAAAGAGTCAAGCTACTGGTGTAAATTCACGATTAGACAACTGCAGAAGAAAGCAGCCAACAGACACACTACCTCCTCTGTAATCAAATTGGTATCCTAAGAGGGATGACCGACTGTGAAGATAACCTTTGGTTTGGGAATTATTACGACTGGGGCAAACTAAAAAGAGAAATGGACATATCTGGAACTGCTCGCTAACCATTTCGATTATGCATTACAACTTTTTCAGGTATTATGAGCTATGGCATTCAGGTTGTCTTAAAACATTCCTTTCAGACAAACTTAATGCTCTGTTAAGATATTATCTTCACATTATTGGGTAAACAATATCTTCTTAACAGGGCAAAAAATAGTCATAATTGTTTGTGTCCAATTTCTTAAATAAGTAAGATTAATTTTTGAAACTTTATTTGATATCAAATATTCTCCATGGAATGAGTCCCGTTCGATAATGTGCCCCTTAGGAAGTTTCCAACATTTTCTTAATCCTCCTCTAGAAGTTTTAGGTTTGTAACGATAATCCGCTAAATCTTATTAATCAATTGATATTTATCAGTATTTTTAATTCGTCTGGTAGTTTGGCGCCATTTCTATATGCCTTTTTAGCCCAAAATATGGCTTTTTCTTTATTGCCTTGTGTGAAAAATAAATCGGCTAAATTGGATTGGGCAATTGGATGTCCATTTTTTGCCGCTATCTCTAGCCATTTAAATTCCAAATCTTGATCTAAAGATACAAACATATGGTATTGATATAATTTGAATGCTGAGTTTTTATCTCTATTAGTGGCGTTCTTTTCGAGAATTTGAATTTCTTCATCTGGAATCCAATAAGTACTACCTGTTGATATAAAGTCAGTCATTTTCTCATTTCTTTCCGGATGTTGTTTACATGATATTAAAGGAGTTAATAACAAAAATAAAATTAAGAAATTTTTCAGTATTTCCATAGTTAGCATGTTCCTTACTTATTTTTTTACTTTGAGGAGTAAAGCTTCTCATGGTGCCTGGTTTGCTTGTATCTTGCGAGCGATCAGCCTTCATTCCCATCGGTGTTAATTTCCCGTTACTTGAAAACCAAAGATATTCATTTGGTGCTTTAACTGTAGTATTTAATTCATTAGCAAGTTGTTGTCCAAGAGGGTTTGCTCCTTTTCCTGTATTACAGGATAAAATCTCAACCGTCATACCTGATTTATAGTTAGGATTTTTTTTAATTCTCGCTGCTAATTTTTTAGCATCTAATCTTTCACCTGTAGCCCCATCTACCATCAATGAAGGATTACCATGCCCTCCTACTTGGAAAGTATTCGGTTTATTGGCAACTTTATGAGCGTAAGAGTGTATGTCTTCATTACTTGAGAATAAATTCATATCAACTCCAGCTAAACCTAACCAATCGACCCATACTTGGGTATTAGGTGCAAATTGATAAAGATTATCCCACCCATCAACCCTATCGGATAGCGATGACGCCATCGCTTAATTAAAAATCCTGCCTTAAGATCGGCAGGATTTGAAAATAGCTTTCACATTATGAAATAAAACAGCACTTCATTTTTCTCAAAAAATCATCTTATTTATCTCGGCACGCTTCAGTTTACAGCATATTATTGAGATATATTTGTTAATATAAAGTTAAATTCTTTTCTGTGCTTTTATATATATCTGTATAGAAATAAATTCTATTACCTTTTATCTCTTTCAGATAAACCAAGTCTTCGATACCCCCAATATACTCAATTGATAAATCATCTAAATTTAATGTTACAAGCCTAAATCCAACAACGCAAAATCGTCTAATGAAAACTGGAATATATATTTTTCTATTGAAATACAACAAAGGCCCTCCAAATCCCTGTTCTTTAATAATAACTTGACCGTTAATGGATAGACTTCCAACTAAGGGAGAACCTTGATTTACTTCCATCAAATCAAGGTAGCTGACTTCCCATTTGTCAAACAAAAATTTTTCTTGAAAGTCTAAAGGAGTTTCATTCAAAATTTTTAATTTAGACATTTTTATATTTTTCTTGTCAAAGAATTGAAATCTTCTTCTAATTCTACAAGGAGTTTACCAACTTCATTATTAAATGGCCAAGAATCAATTACTATCCGAGACAATAAAAATTCTTTTCCTTTTTTTTGTTGAAAAATACTTTCTGAATTTAGATAATTAATCATGTCATATAGTTCATTTTTTATAGAAATCAACTGCTGTTTATTTGTATAACTATATTCATCACAATTATTAATCATTTTATCAATTTCGACTAAAACTATATTAATCTTTTTTATAAATTGCTCCTGATTCATTGTCTTATTAACCTTTCTAAGTCATTAATATATTTTTGTGTTTGTCCACCAGGCAACCCCAAACCTTGAGGTGCAGCTTTACCTTCAATAATAGTTGTTCCTGGTTTCACTTTAAATTGAGCAATATTAGTCATGTGGTTCCATTTTGGTTTGACTGCGAGGCTACTTCTGGTAGCAGGGAATGTTTCAAATAAATAACGACCTTTAGCTTGAGCATTTATTCCGTCAAAGTACCTTAATCCATATTCACTAGTTCCTGCCGAACGTACTTTAATCGTTTCTCTATCAAAAGATTCTAAAATTTGTTTCCTATATTTTCTTGGAACTCCTTGTGATTTTAAATATTTAGATGCTTCTTTTACACCTTGATATGGATTTGGTGTTTTCGATCTTGATGAGCATTTGCTTAAACCAAGAGGGTCAACCCAGTCTTGAGCATTCGGCGCAAACGCATACAGATTCTCTCCACCTTCTAACCCAATCGGATCCTGATTCACAAACCGCCCCCCATCAGGCTCATAATACCTGAAGAAGTTGTAATGCAGCCCCGTTTCACGGTCGCAATACTGGTTTTGCAGGCGGAAGGGCTGGTATGCGCTATCCGTTACCTTGGTTTCCTCTTTCAGACGGCCCCAGCCGGTGTAGTTGCCGAACCATAAGAGGTTGCCGTCCTTATCGGTCATCTCTCTCGGGATACCGATTTGGTC
>NZ_JBQCUS010000007.1:0-92172 GCF_051963015.1 Neisseria sp. P0006.S004
GACGTAGAGCGTGGTCAAGTATTGGCTAAACCAGGTACTATCACTCCTCACACCAAATTTAAAGCAGAAGTATACGTGCTGAGCAAAGAAGAGGGTGGTCGTCACACTCCATTCTTCGCTAACTACCGTCCACAATTCTACTTCCGTACTACTGACGTAACTGGTGCAGTTACTTTGGAAGAAGGCGTAGAAATGGTAATGCCGGGTGAGAACGTAACCATTACTGTAGAACTGATTGCGCCTATCGCTATGGAAGAAGGTCTGCGCTTTGCGATTCGCGAAGGTGGTCGTACCGTAGGTGCGGGTGTGGTTTCTTCTATCATCGCTTAATTGAGGGATATTGATAAATGGCAAACCAAAAAATCCGTATCCGCCTGAAAGCTTATGATTACAGTCTGATTGACCGTTCTGCACAAGAAATCGTTGAAACTGCCAAACGTACTGGCGCTGTTGTTAAAGGTCCGATTCCTTTGCCAACTAAAATCGAACGTTTCAACATCTTGCGTTCTCCTCACGTGAACAAAACTTCTCGTGAACAATTGGAAATCCGTACCCACTTGCGTCTGATGGACATCGTGGACTGGACTGACAAAACTACTGATGCACTGATGAAACTGGATCTTCCAGCAGGTGTAGATGTAGAAATTAAAGTTCAATAAGAACTGAAAACCGAACAGCTTGGCTGTTCGGTTTTTTATAGAATTCTTAGGCCGTCTGAAAATTTTCAGATATTTGGCAACACTTCATCCGAAAAAAATGATGGTTTTAAGAAGTTAAAATGAAATTTTTGTTGATATTTCTTTGATTTGTCAATTATAATGGCGGACTTGGTACATCCGTATCAAGTTTAACTTTGTCTGAAAGGCAGGCCAATCGTAGCCCGCCCCTTTACTTAAAAGGAAAATAATCATGACTTTAGGTCTGGTTGGACGCAAAGTTGGTATGACTCGCGTGTTCGACGAACAGGGTGTTTCTGTTCCGGTAACTGTTTTGGATATGTCTGCCAACCGCGTTACACAAGTGAAATCCAAAGATACTGACGGCTACACTGCTGTACAAGTTACCTTTGGTCAGAAAAAAGCTAATCGTGTCAACAAAACTGAAGCTGGTCACTTTGCTAAAGCAGGTGTTGAAGCTGGTCGCGGTTTGGTTGAGTTTGCTTTGACTGAAGAAAAACTGGCTGAATTGAAAGCCGGTGATGAAATTACCGTTTCTATGTTTGAAGTTGGTCAATTGGTAGATGTAACCGGTACCTCTAAAGGTAAAGGTTTCTCTGGTACGATCAAACGTCATAACTTCGGTGCTCAACGTACTTCCCACGGTAACTCCCGTTCTCACCGTGTTCCTGGTTCTATCGGTATGGCACAAGACCCTGGTCGCGTGTTCCCTGGTAAACGTATGGCAGGTCAATACGGTAACACTAAAGCAACTGTTCAAAAATTGGAAGTTGTACGTGTTGATGCTGAACGCCAACTCTTGTTGGTTAAAGGTGCTGTTCCGGGTTCGGTTAACAGCGACGTCGTGGTTCGTCCTAGCGTGAAAGTAGGTGCGTAATGGAATTGAAAGTAATTGACGCTAAAGGACAAGTGTCTGGCAGCTTGGCTGTTTCTGATGCTTTGTTTGCTCGTGAATACAATGAAGCTCTGGTTCACCAACTGGTTACTGCTTACTTGGCAAATGCCCGTTCTGGTAATCGTGCTCAAAAAACTCGTGCCGAAGTAAACCACTCTACTAAAAAACCATGGCGCCAAAAAGGTACCAGTCGTGCTCGTTCCGGTATGACTTCTTCTCCGCTGTGGCGTAAAGGTGGTCGTGCATTCCCAAACAAACCTGATGAAAACTTCACTCAAAAAGTGAACCGTAAAATGTACCGTGCCGGTATGGCAACTATTTTGTCCCAATTGGCTCGTGATGAACGTTTGTTTGCAATCGAAGCATTGACTGCTGAAACTCCTAAAACCAAAGTTTTTGCTGAACAAGTAAAAAATTTGGGTTTGGAGCAAGTTCTGTTTGTAACTAAACAGCTCGACGAGAATGTTTACTTGGCTTCACGCAACTTGCCTAACGTATTGGTTTTGGAAGCTCAACAAGTTGATCCTTACAGCTTGTTGCGTTACAAAAAAGTCGTTATCACTAAAGATGCAGTTGCACAATTAGAGGAGCAATGGGTATGAATCAACAACGTTTGACTCAAGTAATCTTGGCACCTATCGTTTCTGAAAAAAGCAACGTATTGGCTGAAAAACGTAACCAAATGACGTTTAAAGTTTTGGCAAATGCAACCAAACCTGAAATTAAAGCGGCTGTTGAGCTGCTGTTCGGCGTTCAAGTTGCAGACGTTACTACTGTTACCATTAAAGGTAAAGTTAAACGTTTTGGTCGCACTTTAGGTCGTCGCAGCGATGTTAAAAAGGCTTATGTAAGCCTGGCTGCCGGTCAAGAGTTGGATTTGGAAGCCGCTGCTGCAGCTGCAGATAAGGAATAAACAAAATGGCAATCGTTAAAATGAAGCCGACCTCTGCAGGCCGTCGCGGCATGGTTCGCGTGGTAACAGAAGGTTTGCACAAAGGTGCACCTTATGCACCTCTGCTGGAAAAGAAAAATTCTACTGCCGGTCGTAACAACAATGGTCATATCACTACCCGTCATAAAGGTGGTGGTCATAAACATCATTACCGTGTCGTAGATTTTAAACGTAACAAAGACGGTATCCCTGCAAAAGTAGAGCGTATCGAATATGATCCTAACCGTACTGCATTTATCGCATTGTTGTGCTATGCAGATGGTGAGCGTCGCTACATCATTGCTCCTCGTGGTATTCAAACCGGTGCAGTATTGGTTTCCGGTGCTGAAGCTGCTATCAAAGTAGGTAACACTCTGCCGATCCGCAATATTCCTGTTGGTACAACTATTCACTGTATCGAAATGAAACCAGGTAAAGGTGCACAAATTGCACGTTCTGCTGGTGCTTCTGCGGTATTGCTTGCAAAAGAAGGTGCTTACGCACAAGTTCGTTTGCGTTCTGGTGAAGTGCGCAAAATTAGCGTAAATTGCCGTGCAACTATCGGTGAAGTTGGTAACGAAGAACAAAGCCTGAAAAAAATCGGTAAAGCTGGTGCTAACCGCTGGCGTGGTATTCGTCCGACCGTTCGTGGTGTTGTAATGAACCCTGTTGATCACCCACATGGTGGTGGTGAAGGCCGTACTGGTGAGGCTCGCGAACCGGTTAGCCCATGGGGTACTCCTGCTAAGGGCTACCGCACTCGTAATAACAAACGCACGGATAACATGATTGTTCGTCGTCGTTACTCAAATAAAGGTTAATTAGTATGGCTCGTTCATTAAAAAAAGGCCCATATGTAGACCTGCATTTGCTGAAAAAAGTAGATGCTGCTCGTGCAAGCAACGACAAACGCCCAATTAAAACTTGGTCACGTCGTTCTACCATTTTGCCTGATTTCATCGGTCTGACTATCGCTGTTCACAACGGTCGCACTCACGTGCCTGTATTCATCAGCGACAACATGGTTGGTCATAAATTAGGTGAGTTCTCATTGACCCGTACCTTTAAAGGCCACTTGGCTGATAAAAAGGCTAAAAAGAAATAAGGTGAATCATGAGAGTAAGTGCACAACATAAAAACGCCCGTATTTCAGCTCAAAAAGCTCGTTTGGTAGCTGATTTGATTCGTGGTAAAGACGTTGCCCAAGCTTTGAATATCTTGGCATTCAGCCCTAAAAAAGGTGCTGAGCTGATTAAAAAAGTATTGGAATCAGCAATCGCCAATGCCGAGCACAACAATGGTGCAGACATTGACGAACTGAAAGTGGTAACTATCTTTGTTGACAAAGGCCCAAGCTTGAAACGTTTCCAAGCTCGTGCCAAAGGTCGCGGTAACCGTATCGAGAAACAAACTTGTCATATTAATGTGACAGTGGGCAACTAAGGAAAAGCTATGGGACAAAAGATTAACCCTACAGGCTTTCGCCTGGCGGTAACTAAAGACTGGGCTTCAAAATGGTTTGCTAAAAGCACCGACTTTTCTACTGTTTTGAAACAAGATATTGATGTTCGTAACTATTTGCGTAAAAAACTGGCTAATGCTTCAGTTGGTCGTGTAGTGATCGAGCGTCCTGCTAAATCTGCACGTATTACCATTCACTCTGCTCGTCCAGGCGTGGTTATTGGTAAAAAAGGTGAGGATATCGAAATCTTGAAACGTGACTTGCAAGCTCTGATGGGTGTGCCAGTTCATGTAAATATTGAAGAGATTCGCCGTCCTGAGTTGGATGCACAAATTATTGCTGATGGTATTGCTCAGCAACTTGAAAAACGCGTCCAATTCCGTCGTGCAATGAAACGTGCAATGCAAAATGCAATGCGTTCTGGTGCCAAAGGCATCAAGATCATGACTTCAGGCCGTCTGAATGGTGCTGATATCGCTCGTAGCGAATGGTACCGTGAAGGTCGCGTACCTTTGCATACTTTGCGTGCAAATGTAGATTATGCAACTAGCGAAGCGCACACTACTTATGGTGTACTGGGTCTGAAAGTTTGGGTTTATACAGAAGGTAATATTAAATCTTCTAAACCTGAGCATGAGAAGAAACAAAGAAAGGCAGGTGGACGTAATGCTGCAGCCAACTAGACTGAAATATCGCAAGCAACAAAAAGGCCGTAACACCGGTATTGCTACTCGCGGTAACAAAGTAAGTTTCGGTGAGTTCGGTTTGAAAGCCGTAGGCCGTGGTCGTTTGACTGCCCGCCAAATCGAAGCTGCTCGTCGTACTATGACTCGTCATATTAAACGTGGCGGTCGCATTTGGATTCGTGTATTCCCTGATAAACCAATTACTGAGAAACCTATCCAAGTTCGTATGGGTGGCGGTAAAGGTAATGTGGAATATTACATTGCTGAAATTAAACCAGGCAAAGTATTGTACGAAATGGACGGTGTTCCTGAGTCTTTGGCTCGTGAAGCATTTGAATTGGCCGCTGCCAAATTGCCTATTCCTACAACCTTTGTAGTAAGACAGGTGGGTCAATAATGAAAGCAAATGAATTGAAAGACAAATCTATTGAGCAATTAAACTCTGATTTGTTGGACTTGTTGAAAGCTCAGTTTGGCTTACGCATGCAAAATGCAACCGGTCAGTTGGGTAAATCTAGCGAGTTGAAACGTGTACGTCGCGATATTGCTCGTATTAAAACCATTTTAACTGAAAAAGGTGCTAAGTAATGAGCGAAGCTAAAAATGTTCGTACTTTGCAAGGCAAAGTGGTAAGCGACAAAATGGACAAAACTGTTACAGTATTGGTTGAGCGTAAAGTTAAACACCCTCTGTACGGTAAAATTATTCGTTTATCAACTAAAATCCATGCTCATGATGAAAACAATCAATATGGCATTGGTGATTTAGTGGTAATCGAGGAATCTCGTCCTTTGTCAAAAACCAAGTCTTGGGTTGTAAAAGAATTGGTTGAGAAAGCACGTACTGTTTGATTTAAAACACAGTAATGTAGCTTAATAAGAAACGAAGTCTTGCAGCAAAGTTAATTTGCGTGTAAACTTCGTTTCTTATCTTCCAGCTTCTTATGGAAGTTTCTCTCCCTTCGGGATCCAAGACTGGTTTACTAGAACCGTGATGGTTTCATTTAATAAGCAGCTTAAAGTAAGGTGCGAGTTATATGAAAGTGGTAAATTAAGTTGGTTAATTTAAAGGTACTAATATGATTCAAATGCAGACCATCTTAGATGTGGCTGATAACTCTGGTGCACGTCGTGTAATGTGCATCAAAGTATTGGGCGGATCTAAGCGTCGCTACGCTTCTGTTGGCGACATTATTAAAGTTGCAGTTAAAGATGCAGCCCCACGTGGTCGTGTCAAAAAAGGTGATGTATACAATGCGGTAGTTGTTCGTACTGCTAAGGGTGTGCGTCGTCCTGATGGTGCGTTAATTAAATTCGATAACAATGCTGCTGTGTTGTTGAATAATAAACTTGAACCTCTGGGTACCCGTATTTTTGGTCCGGTAACCCGTGAATTGCGTACTGAGCGATTTATGAAAATCGTTTCATTGGCGCCTGAAGTATTATAAGGAATAGCGCGATGAATAAGATCATTAAAGGCGATCAGGTTGTGGTGATTACCGGTAAAGATAAAGGTAAGCAAGGTCAAGTAGTTCAAGTGTTGGGTGATAAAGTTGTTGTTGAGGGTGTTAATGTTGTAAAACGCCATCAAAAACCTAATCCAATTCGTGGTATTGAGGGTGGTATTATTACTAAAGAAATGCCTTTGGATATTTCTAATATTGCAATCCTGAATCCGGAAACTAATAAAGCAGACCGTGTTGGTATTAAGCTGATTGAAAATGAAGGCAAAGTTAAACGCGTTCGTTTCTTCAAATCAAACGGCTCTATCATTGGAGCATAAGGAGATAACATGGCTCGTTTGAGAGAGTTTTATAAAGATACAGTTGTTCCTGAATTGGTTAAACAGTTTGGTTACAAATCAGTAATGGAAGTTCCACGTATTGAAAAAATCACCTTGAATATGGGCGTGGGTGAAGCTGTTGCTGATAAAAAAGTTATGGAACACGCTGTTTCTGATTTAGAGAAGATTGCTGGCCAAAAACCAGTTGTTACTGTTGCTCGTAAATCTATCGCAGGTTTTAAAATCCGTGATAACTATCCAGTTGGCTGCAAAGTAACATTGCGTCGTGATCAAATGTTTGAATTCTTGGATCGTTTGATTACTATTGCGTTGCCTCGCGTACGTGACTTCCGTGGTGTGAGCGGTAAATCATTTGACGGTCGTGGCAATTACAATATGGGTGTTCGTGAGCAAATTATTTTCCCGGAAATTGAATACGATAAAATCGATGCTTTGCGTGGTTTGAATATTACTATTACAACTACTGCAAAAACTGATGAAGAAGCGAAAGCTTTGTTGTCACTGTTCAAGTTTCCGTTTAAAGGATAATCATGGCTAAGAAAGCACTTATTAATCGTGAGCTGAAACGTCAAGCATTGGCGAAAAAGTTTGCAGCTAAACGTGAGGCAATTTTCGCTGTTATTAATGATGCTAATGCGACTGAAGAAGAACGTTTTGAAGCACGTTTGAAATTTCAATCCATTCCTCGTAATGCAGCACCTGTACGTCAACGTCGTCGTTGTGCTTTAACAGGTCGTCCTCGTGGCACTTTCCGTAAATTTGGTTTGGGCCGTATTAAAATCCGTGAAATCGCTATGCGTGGCGAGATCCCTGGTGTTGTTAAAGCTAGCTGGTAATAGGAGTATAAATAATGAGTATGCATGATCCTATTTCCGATATGTTGACTCGTATTCGCAATGCGCAACGTGCTAATAAAGCAGCAGTTGCCATGCCTTCCTCTAAATTGAAATGTGCAATTGCAAAAGTTCTGAAAGAAGAAGGTTATATCGAGGATTTTGCGGTTTCTGCTGATGCAAAACCGGTATTGGAAATTCAATTGAAATACTATGCAGGTCGTCCTGTGATTGAGCAAATTAAACGTGTTTCACGTCCAGGTTTGCGTATTTACAAAGCATCAAGTGAGATCCCTAGTGTAATGAATGGCCTGGGTGTCGCTATTGTTAGTACTTCTAAAGGTGTAATGACTGATCGCAAAGCCCGTTCTGAGGGTGTGGGTGGTGAGTTGTTGTGCATCGTAGCCTAGTGGAGAAAAGTAAATGTCACGCGTCGCAAAAAACCCAGTGACTGTTCCTGCTGGTGTAGAAGTAAAATTCGGAACAGATGCATTGGTTATCAAAGGTAAAAACGGCGAATTGTCTTTTCCTTTGCATTCCGATGTTGCTATTGAACTGAACGATGGTAAATTGACTTTTGCTGCAAAAAATGACAGTAAACAGGCTAATGCTATGTCTGGTACTGCTCGTGCATTGGTTAATAACATGGTTAAGGGTGTTTCTGAAGGTTTTGAGAAAAAACTTCAATTGATTGGTGTCGGTTATCGTGCCCAAGCTCAAGGCAAAGTTTTGAACTTGTCTTTGGGTTTCTCTCATCCAATCGTATACGAAATGCCTGAAGGTGTTTCTGTTCAAACTCCTAGCCAAACAGAAATCGTTTTGACTGGTGCAGATAAACAAGTGGTTGGCCAAGTCGCTGCTGAAATTCGTGCATTCCGTTCTCCTGAGCCTTATAAAGGTAAAGGTGTTCGTTATGTGGGTGAAGTAGTAGTGATGAAAGAAGCCAAGAAAAAATAATTGAGGTTCACTAATGGATAAACATACAACCCGACTCCGTCGTGCACGCAAAACCCGTGTGCGTATTGCGGACTTGAAAATGGTAAGATTATGTGTGTTCCGCAGCAATAATCATATTTATGCTCAAGTAATTAGTGCTGAAGGTGATAAAGTATTGGCTCAAGCCTCTACATTGGAAGCTGAAGTACGTAGTAGCCTGAAATCAGGTAGCAACGTTGAAGCAGCAGCTGTAGTTGGTAAGCGTATTGCTGAAAAAGCTAAAGCAGTAGGTGTTGAAAAAGTTGCTTTTGACCGTTCAGGTTTCCAATATCACGGTCGTGTGAAAGCTTTGGCTGAAGCTGCACGTGAAAATGGTTTAAGCTTCTAATATTTGGAGACTTTCAGATGGCAAAACATGAAATTGAAGAACGCGGTGACGGCCTGATTGAAAAGATGGTCGCAGTTAATCGCGTGACTAAAGTAGTTAAAGGTGGCCGTATCATGGCTTTCTCTGCACTGACTGTTGTTGGTGATGGTGATGGTCGCATCGGTATGGGCAAAGGTAAATCAAAAGAAGTACCAGTTGCTGTTCAAAAAGCAATGGATCAAGCTCGACGCTCTATGATTAAAGTACCTTTGAAAAACGGTACTATTCATCATGAAGTTATTGGTCGTCATGGTGCTACTAAGGTATTTATGCAACCTGCTAAAGAAGGTAGTGGTGTGAAAGCTGGTGGTCCAATGCGTTTAGTATTTGATGCTATGGGTATTCATAACATTTCAGCTAAAGTACATGGTTCTACTAATCCTTACAATATTGTACGCGCTACATTAGACGGTTTGTCTAAACTGTATACTCCTGCTGATATTGCTGCTAAACGTGGCTTGACAGTAGAAGATATTTTGGGAGCTAACCATGACTGAGCAAAAAAAGATTAAAGTTACATTGGTTAAGAGCCTGATCGGTACAATTGAATCTCATCGTGCATGTGCTCGCGGTTTAGGTTTGCGCCGTCGTGAGCATACTGTAGAGGTTTTGGATACCCCTGAAAACCGTGGCATGATCAATAAAATCAGCTACTTGTTGAAAGTGGAGTCTTAATATGTTTTTGAATACTATTCAACCTGCTGAGGGTGCTACTCACGCTAGTCGTCGTGTAGGCCGTGGTATTGGTAGCGGCTTAGGTAAGACAGGTGGTCGTGGTCATAAAGGTCAAAAAAGCCGTTCTGGTGGCTTCCACAAGGTAGGTTTTGAAGGCGGTCAAATGCCTTTGCAACGTCGTCTGCCGAAACGTGGTTTCAAATCTTTGACTGCAGCCACTAATGCTGAAGTTCGTTTGGGTGAATTGAATCTGATTGCTGTGAACGAGATTGATGTCTTGGTTCTTAAACAAGCTGGTCTGATTCCTGCAACTGCTTCTAATGTAAAAGTTATTGCTTCTGGTGAAATCTCAAAAGCAGTTACCTTGAAAGGTGTAAAAGCTACTAAAGGTGCTAAAGCTGCTATTGAAGCTGCCGGTGGTAAAGTAGAAGAATAAGGCTTGCACTACAGTGGCTAATCAACAATCTTTATCAGGATTATCCAAATTTGGTGATCTGAAAAAACGTCTGGTGTTCCTTTTAGGTGCTTTAGTCGTTTTCCGTATTGGTGCTCATATACCGGTACCGGGCGTAGATGCTGTTGCATTAGCTAAGTTATACGAAGGCGCTGCAAACGGCATATTCGGAATGTTAAATATGTTCTCGGGTGGTTCGTTGGAGCGCTTTAGTATATTTGCAATTGGTATCATGCCTTATATTTCATCGTCGATTATTGTTCAGCTTGCTTCTGAAATTGTTCCTTCTTTAAAAGCTTTAAAGAAGGAAGGTGAGGCTGGTAGGAAAATAATTACGAAATATACTAGGTATGGGACGGTATTATTGGCTGTATTGCAAAGCTTTGGTGTTGCAACATTTGTTTATCAACAAGGTGTTGTTGTAACGAGTTCGCTTGAGTTTCATATTTCTACAGTAGTCTGTTTGGTTACAGGTACTATGTTTCTGATGTGGTTAGGGGAGCAAATTACCGAGCGTGGTATTGGTAATGGTATTTCTTTAATTATTACGGCAGGCATTGTATCGGGTATCCCATCCGGTATTGTTCGGTTATTAACTTTGACTGAACAAGGCTCTATGAGTATGTTGATGGCGGTATCAATTGTGATTGGTATTTTGCTGTTGATCTATGCTGTAGTTTATTTTGAGAGTGCTCAGCGTAAAGTTCCTGTGCATTATGCTAAAAGACAGTTTGGCTCTGGAATGATGCCGGGACAAAGCATTCATATGCCGTTCAAGCTAAATATGGCCGGTGTTATTCCTCCTATTTTTGCTTCCAGTATTATCCTTTTCCCATCTACTCTTTTAGGTTGGTTTGGTTCAAATAGTACGAATTCTATTCTTCACAAGATTGCTGCAATGCTGCAACATGGACAGCCTTTGTATATTGTATTATTTGCAACAACTATTATTTTCTTCTGCTATTTCTATACTGCTTTAGTATTTAGCCCCAAAGAAATGGCTGAGAATTTGAAGAAAAGTGGTGCATTTGTACCTGGGATCCGCCCAGGTGAGCAAACTTCTAGATATTTGGAAAAAGTTGTACTGAGACTGACATTATTTGGTGCTTTGTATATCACTACAATCTGTCTGATACCTGAATTTTTAACGACAGCATTGAATGTGCCTTTCTATTTAGGAGGGACGTCTTTGCTTATCTTGGTTGTCGTTACAATGGATTTTAGGACACAAATCAATTCCTACGTAATGAGTAGTCAGTATGAGGATTTGATGAGTCGTCCAGATATGAAATCTTTATCACGTAAGTAGGCTTATGGCTAAAGAAGATACCATTCAGATGCAGGGCGAAATCCTTGAGACTTTGCCCAATGCAACGTTTAAAGTAAAACTGGAAAATGATCATGTAGTACTTGGTCATATATCTGGAAAAATGCGAATGCACTATATTCGTATTTCTCCAGGTGATAAGGTAACAGTTGAACTAACTCCTTATGATTTAACCCGTGCTCGGATTGTTTTCCGAGCAAGATAAACGATAAAAGGAAATAAAATGCGTGTACAACCTTCTGTAAAGAAAATTTGTCGCAATTGCAAGATTATTCGTCGTAATCGTGTAGTTCGCGTAATTTGTACTGACCCACGTCACAAACAACGTCAAGGTTAAGAAGCTAGTTTTCTTAACTATTGATTTTGTGGTATAGTGACATACTTTGCCCTAAAAAGGAAAAAATATGGCTCGTATTGCAGGGGTAAATATCCCTAATAATGCCCATATCGTAATTGGCCTTCAGGCTATTTATGGTATTGGTGCGACTCGTGCTAAATTGATTTGTGAGGCAGCAAATATTGCTCCTACTACTAAAGCAAAAGATTTGGACGAGGCTCAATTAGACGCTTTGCGTGAGCAAGTTGCTAAATATGAAGTTGAAGGCGATTTGCGTCGTGAAGTAACGATGAGCATTAAACGACTGATGGATATGGGTTGCTATCGCGGCTTCCGTCATCGTCGTGGCTTGCCTTGTCGTGGTCAACGCACTCGCACAAATGCTCGTACCCGTAAAGGTCCGCGCAAAGCGATTGCCGGTAAGAAATAAATTTTAAGGAATTTGATTAATGGCTAAAGCAAACACAGCTTCGCGTGTACGTAAAAAAGTACGTAAAACCGTAAGCGAGGGTATTGTGCACGTTCATGCATCTTTCAACAATACCATCATTACAATCACTGACCGTCAAGGCAATGCATTGTCTTGGGCTACCTCTGGCGGCGCTGGTTTTAAAGGTTCTCGTAAAAGTACACCATTTGCAGCACAAGTTGCAGCAGAAGCAGCTGGTAAAGTTGCCCAAGAGTATGGCGTTAAAAATTTAGAAGTTCGCATTAAAGGCCCTGGCCCTGGTCGCGAATCTTCTGTACGTGCTTTAAACGCTCTTGGTTTCAAGATTACCAGCATTACTGACGTTACCCCGTTGCCTCATAACGGTTGCCGTCCGCCTAAAAAACGTCGTATTTAATATTGGAGTGATTTAAAACATGGCACGTTATATTGGCCCTAAATGTAAATTAGCACGTCGCGAAGGTACGGATCTGTTTTTGAAGAGTGCACGTCGCTCTTTGGATTCCAAATGTAAAATGGATTCTGCACCTGGTCAGCACGGTGCGAAAAAACCACGTTTGTCAGACTACGGTTTGCAATTGCGTGAAAAACAAAAAATCCGTCGTATTTATGGCGTGTTAGAACGCCAATTCCGTCGTTACTTTGCGGAAGCTGATCGTCGTAAAGGTTCTACCGGTGAATTGCTGTTGCAATTGCTGGAGTCCCGTTTGGACAATGTCGTTTATCGTATGGGTTTTGGCTCTACCCGCGCTGAAGCACGTCAATTGGTTTCTCATAAAGCTATCGTTGTAAACGGTCAGGTTGTTAATATCCCTTCTTTCCAAGTTAAAGCAGGTGATGTCGTAGCTGTTCGTGAAAAAGCTAAGAAACAAGTACGTATCCAAGAGGCATTGAGCTTGGCTACTCAAATTGGCTTGCCAAGCTGGGTATCTGTTGATGCCGACAAATTGGAAGGTGTATTCAAAAATATGCCGGATCGCTCAGAATTGTCTGGCGATATTAATGAACAGCTGGTGGTAGAGTTCTACTCTAAATAATGCTAGCTCAATGAGGGACAGTTAAATGCAAAATAGCACAACCGAATTTTTGAAACCTCGTCAAATCGATGTAGATACCTTGTCTTCCACTCGGGCCAAGGTGTCTATGCAGCCATTTGAGCGTGGTTTTGGTCATACTTTAGGTAATGCTTTGCGTCGTATCTTACTGTCATCCATGAATGGCTTTGCCCCAACTGAAGTAGTTATTTCTGGCGTATTGCACGAATACTCTACTATTGATGGTGTTCAGGAGGATGTTGTTGACGTTCTCTTGAACATCAAAGGTATAGTATTTAAGCTTCACGGTCGTAATCAAGTTCAGTTGACTTTGAGAAAAGCAGGTGCCGGTGCTGTTGTAGCCGGTGATATTGATTTGCCACATGATGTGGAAATCATCAATCCTGAGCATGTTATTTGCCACTTGGCTGACAATGGCCAAATCGACATGGAAATTAAAGTAGAGCAAGGTCGTGGTTATCAATCTGTTTCAGGCCGTCGCGTATTGCGTGATGAGAACAAACAGATTGGTGCGATTCAGTTGGATGCGAGCTTTTCGCCCATCAGTCGTGTTAGCTTTGAAGTTGAACCTGCACGCGTAGAGCAACGCACGGATTTGGATAAATTGGTTTTAGATATTGAAACCAATGGTTCTATTGATCCAGAAGAAGCTGTACGTAGTGCCGCACGTATCTTAATTGACCAAATGTCTATTTTTGCAGATCTGCAAGGTACTCCGGTTGAAGAGGTTGAAGAAAAAGCGCCTCCTATCGATCCTATCTTGTTGCGTCCTGTAGATGATTTGGAATTAACCGTACGTTCAGCTAATTGTCTGAAAGCTGAAGATATTTACTATATTGGCGATTTGATTCAACGTACTGAAACCGAGCTTCTCAAGACCCCTAATTTGGGTCGTAAATCTTTGAATGAGATCAAAGAAGTGTTGGCCTCTAAAGGTCTGACATTAGGTTCCAAATTAGAAGCTTGGCCGCCTGTAGGCTTAGAAAAGCCGTAAGTTTGAAGATTAAAGGATAATGACATGCGTCATCGTAATGGCAACCGCAAATTAAACCGTACTAGCAGCCACCGTGCTGCGATGCTGCGCAATATGGCGAATTCCTTGTTGACTCACGAAACCATCGTGACAACTTTGCCTAAAGCAAAAGAATTGCGCCGCGTAGTTGAGCCCTTGATTACCTTGGGTAAAAAACCTTCTTTGGCAAACCGTCGTTTGGCTTTTGACCGCACTCGCGATCGTGATGTTGTAGTTAAATTGTTTGACGAATTGGGTCCACGCTTTGCTGCTCGTAACGGCGGCTATGTTCGTGTACTGAAATACGGTTTCCGTAAAGGCGACAATGCTCCTTTGGCATTGGTTGAATTGGTTGATAAAGCAGCTGATTCTGCTGAATAAGCAAATTAATATTAAAGCACTACCTGTTGTTTAGGTGGTGCTTTTTTATTTGGATAGCCCCTTTCTCATTTCGCAGTGCTACAATTGCCAACAGCGCAATGAGCCAGCCGATAGGGTTGTAGCTCCCTTTCTCATTTCGCAGTGCTACAATTGCCACGTTTGCATAGTCTCGCCATCTGGGGTTGTAGCTCCCTTTCTCATTTCGCAGTGCTACAATTGTATCTAACCTGTATGTATCCGGTATGTAGTTGTAGCTCCCTTTCTCATTTCGCAGTGCTACAATGGGAATCCCAAGGAGCGCTATATTCCGTAGGTTGTAGCTCCCTTTCTCATTTCGCAGTGCTACAATACGCTCGTCAGCATTGCCGCAGCCATTCTTGTTGTAGCTCCCTTTCTCATTTCGCAGTGCTACAATACCTTAACGGGAAATCCTTATTATGTAAGGGTTTCCCGTTTTATTTGGTCTGAAAAAAATAGGCTTAAAATAATAATAGTTGGTCGGAATTTACCCTTTTTTCTTGGGTTTTCAGCTCTCCCAACAGTAGTTTCATGGTGGCATATTGCTTTTCTGTTACTTCCAAACAGCGGATTGAGCCTTCTTGCGGTAGGTTTGCACATAGCCTATTGTGGTGTTTTTGCAACGAATCTCGACCTTTGACAATACGGCTGTATACGGAAAGTTGGAGCATTTGGTATCCATCTTTTAATAGAAACTGGCGGAATTGATTGGCGGCTTTGCGCTTGGCCGCCGTGGTAACAGGTAGGTCGAAAAAGACGATAATCCTCATAAATTTGGCCTCACTCATATTGGTATTCTTTCAATGGCAAGATTTCAGGCAGTTTCAGCTGTTTGGCGTTTTTGTTAGTTACGCTGGTTTGAAATGAAGAAATCATTTTGTCGATGGCAGCCAAGGTGCTGAAATGTTGCCGTTCGATACAGATTTGACAGTGAAGGGTCTTGATAAGGTTTTGTTTGATGTTAGGGGTCAGATCAGTTTTCAGACGGCCTTGTTCATGCAAATGTATAACGACCAGGTCGGCCAATGGGCGTAAGGGTTCGATAAAGTCATCGGCGAGGTTGAATGGATTTAGTTCGCTTCTATGAAACAAGCCTAATGCAGGTAACCAGCCATATAAGGTCAGGGCGCGTGCTACTGCTGCACGGAGTACGGCGTAGGTATAGTTCAATGCGGCATTGACGGCATTGTTGTCATTACGGGTAAACTTTTCTCCAAAGAGGACTTGGAAGTAGAGGGCGGCAGCTTGGGCTTCACAGTTTCCTGTATCGCCTGAACGGACTTCGACTGCCAAAGTGCGCAGCCGTTTGGCTGCAAGATCATTGTCTGTTTCATCTGCGACAAATGCTTGATTCAGGATTTTTTGGCGGACGATATGTTGCCAGAGTTGCTTTTTTAAGGGTTCGCTTAAATTCAGCTGCAGCTTGAGGATTTTAAGTTGGCGGTGATATTGGGCATAAGGCAGCCATTGTCCGCAGGGGAGGAACTGTTCGTCACATGTCAGTAAGGTTGCGCCATGCTCGGCTAAGGCCGATAGGAGCGGGGCAGTAATCAGGGTTTCGCGGTTTTCGATGATGATAACGGCGATGTCCTCTAATGGTACGGTATGGGAATCGCCGTTTTGTTGAATCAGCAGTTGCCGGCGTTGCAAGGATAGTTTGCCGCCGTTTTGAATAAGCAGGCTGCGCCAAGTCATGTTTTTTCCCTTATCTTGATATAAAAAATCCCTGCTTCAGGCCGTCTGAAACAGGGATAGATTAATTTAACGGACAGGCGGGCGTTTTTTCAGACGGCATGGTCTGATTTCTTTGCCCAGTTCGTCAATTTGGTATTTTTGGAATGAAAGGGCGGTTTTGACACCAACACTTTGGAAAATGCCGTTTTTCCCTTTGGTGCTATCTGTGTCATGTACACGGATATCAATCGCTCCTGTGGCTCTATTTAGACTAACAAAATAACCAAAGAATACGTTTTTCTTAGCAGTTACTTTTATTAACTCATTCGAATAAAGTACAAATTTAAATCTGAAGCTTTCATCTATTACAGTCCAGTCCTCTTCATCTGCATAAGCAACAACAGCCCTATCCGGCAAAATCCCTTTTGCGACCTGCCAACTGTAAATCGGTACCAGATAATACTTGCCGCCTTTCTCAAACACATCTACGCGCACCATGGTTGCGTTGTCGGCAATACCGTTATGGTTGCGCACCCATACTCCGGTTTTCTGTACTTGCTCTACGCGTACGGCTTTTACCTGTTGGGTGCGGTTGCCTGCTTTATCGTATTTGTAAAACGGCTCGGCAAAGGCTTTAGCAGGATCGTCTTTATGTGCTTCCAAACGTGCTTTCAGTCCTTCGTATAGCTTAGGTTCGCGCTCCCGATTGACCATTTTTTCCAAGTCTTTCAGTTTTAACTGTGTCAGCGGTATGCGCAATACGCTGATGCCTTCGTCCAGTCGCTTGGCGGATTTGACGGTCTCCATATGGCCTTGCCCGCTCATCTTCCGATTGGGCGCGCGTGAAACAAACAGTGGCGTAACGTATTCGTATATGGCTTCGGGGTGAGAAGATAATTTTTCTGCGAGCAGGGTACGCAGTTTTTCGGGGGTATCCGCTTCTTCAAATTCGGGTTTGCCGTCCGGTTTGCCGAAGACGCGAATCATGACTTCTTGTGCGAAAAATTCCCAAGGTTGCGGGAAGTGTGCTTTTTGATGCAGCACTTCTCCTGTTTCTTTATCTATGGTTTTGCCGTCAAACGCGTTCATTTCTTTATAGCGTACAAAACGGGTAATTTTCTGCTGCATGGCAACGGTCGAGCAGGCAACAACGACTGCGTCCAAGGCGTGATGGCGGTCGTTTTCCGCACGCACTTTGCGCAATCCCCAAAAGCCGCGCAACAGATTGGTAATTTGTCCGTTTGAGGCAAAGACACGTCTTTTCCCTTTACCTGTCAGCAGCATATGGTCGGCAACGAATTGGCACAGGAAACGGTTGACGTAGCGCGTATCGTTCAGATTGCGTTCTTTAAAGCCATCTTCATCGAATTTTTGCAGCAGAATCCGTTGTTTTTTACTGCGTGGGAAACGGCTGGTTTCGACACGAGCTTTAAATTCCTGCCATTCGCGGCTGTTGTCTTTGCCGTTGAAGTATTCGTAAGGGGTTTGGTTGCCTTTGTTTTGGTTTTCGCTGCCCAATACCAGCACTTTATTGTTGAAACTGTCGTCCCATGTGCGCGAGAACGGCAGGGCATGGTCGATTTCGACATAGCCTTTTTCGTTCAGACGGCCTAAGTTGATTTCTTTGCCCGAATACAGGCATTTGCCGTGTTGTTGCTCGTACAGGCGCAGTTTCAGAATATCTTTGGATTTGGGTTCGCCGACAAAATTGGGGAAATACTCTCGGAATTTGGCGGCGGCTTTTTCCCGGTCTTTACGGTTTTCTTCTTGGCGTTTTTCGATTTCTTTGCGGTCTTTAAACGATTTTCCTACTTCCCTTGCCGTTTCAATATGGATACGTGCAGGGGAGCCGTAACGGCGTACAACAGCGTTAATGACTTTTCTGGCTTGAGATAAGGCGCGCAAGACGACTGGGTTGCGGATTTCGTCGGCAGGGATGGGCGGCAGATAAATCTTTTCTTCCGCATTTTTCTTGCCGTAATGGTCTCCGTAGATTTCGGCGCAGGCTTCATCGTAACGTTTGCCTTGCTCCATTAGAGGCACAATTCGGCGCAAGGCTTTCAAGGAAATTTGGACGAACTTATCGAAGCTGATGTGTTTCAACAGCGCTTCTAAAATTTCGGGCTGAACACGGTCTTTCAGACGGCCTGTAATGTCTTCATCGGTTTTGAACAGGGAGAATGCCGTGCCGATTTCGTCTTGTAATTCGGGAGAAAGGTTTAATGGAGATTTTTTGTCTTTCAATCCTTCTTTTTCCAGCGCACGGCTGATGGTATGGTAGGCCTTCATTTCCATCAATGTCGAGGCTTCGGCATTGTCTTTACCATAGCGCAAGCCTTTGAAAAAGGTGGTATCTTCTAAACCCAGCAGCTTACGGGCTTGTGCGTAAGTCAGTTTGGATTTTCTGTATGGTTCATCCATAAGCGTGGCGCGTTCGGTATCGGTCAATGGTCGCTCGCTGCCTTGCTCTAAAATACGCAGGTTGTTCAGCTTGGTCAGCCAGACGAAACGTTCGGCTGTGTAGGTGTTCTTAGCGGCTTTCGGTTCTGTCGGCTCAAAGGTGCAATGTCCCAACATTTTTTGAACAGCATCGCCGGACAGGGCGGGGCGTTGCGTCATCAGCAGGGTCTCGATACCTTCTTTAAGGCCGTCTGAAACATGCGGATTACCAAATTCTTTTTGTTTTTCAAACAGTAAATTCAGCTCTGCCTGCAAATCTTTGCGGCTGAACGTATGCGAATAATCGCCGCGTTGGTTGCGGATATGGCCGCTTTCTTTCTCAAATTTATTTAAAGCCAATTCGGCCGGTGTGCGGAAATCGCCTATCTGTAAGGTATGGGCATTGTCGGCTACGCCTTTAAGCAAAGCGCCAAGCTCCTTATCGGCAGTTTCGCCCTCGTTTTTTCTTTGCGACAAATAGCCGCGATGTTTGATTAAATGCAATAAGACTGCCGACCACTCCAAAGGCGTCAGTTTGCGGTCTAATGCGGCTGCGCGAAGTTGCCATGGTGTATTCGGCAAGGATTTAATCAAGCCGTTTTCATCAAAATCGGCGGCTTGTAATACGCCTTCGCGTTTCAATAGACGGCGGGCCCGAAGCAGACGGTGGGCGCGACGGCGGGTCAGGCGGCGAACACTGCGTGCCAAGCGTCTTGCCGCTGCGAGAGAGTCGCCTGTTTTCGGTACTTCTGCACGCTCAAATACGCGCACGCCCAAATCAATCAGGCGGATGGGGTTTTCTTCTTCGTCAATTTCTACCATCGCCCAGCCGACGGATGCAATGCCGATATCGAGACCGAGGATGTAGTTGATTGGGTTGGGTTTGAAGGCAGCCATCAGTTTCTCCATAATATGATGTTTGGTAAGTATAAATATATCCTAGGTAAGTATTTCCATGCAAATGAAATGCTTGACTGGGTGTCGATTTGGAATTAGAATTTGAACATATTGTTGCACTGCGAAATGAGAAACGTTGCTACAATAAGGCCGTCTGAAAAGATGTGCCGCAACGCTCTGCCCCTTAAGGCTTCTGCTTTAAGGGGCATCGTTTTATCTAGATGGCAGGGATTAAAAAGGCCGTCTGAAATTTCAGACGGCCTTTGGTTTTACCAGATATCGGATTTGATTTTGCGTTTCAAGCCCGGGTGTTCAGAGAGTTTGAACTCCGGGTCTTTACCCATTTTCAGCTTGGCTGTGTAGTCTTTCAACAGTAGGAAGGCAAGTGGGGACAGGAGCAGGATGGCAACGAGGTTAATCCATGCCATGATGCCCATGGCCATGTCTGCCATATCCCATACCAAGGGTACGTTGGCAACTGCGCCGAAGTAGACCCATGCCAAAACCAGCATACGGAAAACGGCGGTAACCAGCCAATGGCTCTTGATGAATTGGACGTTGGACTCAGCATAGGCATAGTTGCCGATAACGGTTGAAAAGGCAAACATAAACAGGATGGCGGCAAGGAAGCCCGCGCCCCATTCGCCTACCTGGCTGACGATTGCCGCTTGGGTCAGCGCCGCACCGCTCAGGTCGCCGTAAGGCTGTTGATAGGTCAAGACGATAAAGGCGGTGCATGAGCAGACGATGATGGTATCAACGAAAACGCCCAGCATTTGAATCATGCCTTGGGAGACGGGGTGTTTCACTTCGGCTGCGGCTGCGGCGTTCGGCGCGGAACCCATACCCGCCTCATTGGAATACAGGCCGCGTTTGATACCCTGCATCATGGTGGTCGAAATCAGACCGCCGAGGAAACCACCTGCAGCCGAATCGAAGTTGAACGCGTTGGAGAAAATCTGACCGAACACGTCAGGAATCAGGGAAATGTTGGTAGCGATGATGAAGAGTGCTATGACGAGATATAAAACCGCCATCAGCGGAACGATAATTTCCGCGGCTTTAGATACGCGACGGATACCGCCGAAGATAATAGGGGCAGTCAGAATGACTAGGGCGACACCGACATAGTGTTGATCCCAGCCCCATGCCGCTTTGGTGGTATCGGCGATGGTATTGGTCTGTACGGCTTCAAATACAAAGCCGAAACAGAAAATCAGGCTCAGGGCGAACAAAACGCCCAGCCATTTTTGTCCCAGGCCTTGAGTTATGTAGTAGGCAGGACCACCGCGGAAGTGGTGGTTGTCGTAGTCCCGGACTTTAAAGAGTTGGGCCAGTGAAGATTCGACAAACGCCGAACTCATGCCGATTAAGGCGGTTACCCACATCCAGAATACCGCGCCCGGCCCGCCGAATTTGATGGCAATCGCCACACCGGCGATGTTGCCCACACCTACGCGGCTGGCCAAACCGGTAACGAATGCTTGGAACGGTGTGATTCCGTGCGGATCATCACCTTGTTTGCGACCGCCCAGCATTTCTTTGATACTGCGGCCGAAGAGGCGGAATTGTACAAAACCGGTGGTAACGGTGAAAAAGAGGCCTGCGCCTAAAAGCATATATACCAACCCCGACCACATTGGGTCGTTGATGTCGTTTACCCAGCCGTGAAGCTGTTCGAAAAATTGATCCATACAAACCTTTCAGAGTTTTTGCATTTTCAGACGGCCTGTGTGTGTGGGCTGTCTGTAATTGGATGTATTCTAGCAGACTGTCAACAAACTGAAAAACGTTTACATATTCTTTTTTATATTATGCTTTTGATTATCATGGGATTTTATTATTTTTATAATGTAAAGGAATTATCGATTTTAATTTTTCCGTTTTACATATTTGAACAAAAAGGCCGTCTGAAAACAGAGTCTTGTTTTCAGACGGCCTTGATTTTATTTCAATGCGTTATTCGGGACGCATTTGCGGGAACAGAATCACGTCGCGGATGGTTTGCGAATCGGTCAGCAACATTACCAAGCGGTCGATACCGATGCCGCAGCCACCGGTCGGCGGCAGGCCGAATTCCATGGCGCGGATGTAGTCGGCATCGTAGTGCATGGCTTCGTCGTCGCCAGCATCTTTTTGCGCCACTTGCGCCTTGAAGCGTTCGGCTTGATCTTCCGGATCGTTCAACTCAGAGTAGCCGTTTGCCAGTTCGCGGCCGACAACGAAAAGCTCGAAGCGTTCGGTCAAGCCCGGTTTGCTGTCGGATGCGCGTGCCAATGGTGATACTTCGACAGGGTAATCGATGATGAAAGTCGGGTTCCACAGTTTGCTCTCGGCGCAACCTTCAAACAGGGCAAGTTGCAGGCTGCCGATACCTGGAGAAGGAGGCAGGCTTTCGCCGTGTTTGACGATTTCTTTTTTCAGCCATTCTTCATCGTTCAACTGCTCATCGGTGTAGTGCGGATTGTATTTTTTGATGGCGCCGAGAATGGTCAGGCGTTCAAACGGGCTTTCCAAATCGACTTCTTTGCCGTTGTAGCTTATTTTTGCTGTGCCGTTTACTGCGCGGGAAGCGTTGCGGATGATGTCTTCCGCCATTTGCATCATGCGTTCGTAGTCGGAGAAGGCTTCGTAGAATTCGATCATGGTGAATTCAGGGTTGTGGCGTACGGACATGCCTTCGTTACGGAAGCTGCGGTTGATTTCAAACACACGTTCCAAACCGCCGACAACCAAGCGTTTCAGATACAGCTCGGGCGCAATGCGCAGATAGAGTGGAATGTCCAAGGCATTGTGGTGGGTAACGAACGGTTTTGCCGTCGCACCGCCTGGAATCGGGTGCATCATTGGGGTTTCAACTTCCAAATAATGCTCGTTGACCATGAAATTGCGCACGGATTGGATGATTTGGCTGCGTTTGATGAAGGTATTGCGCGATTCTTCGTTGGCAATCAAATCGACGTAGCGTTGACGGTATTTGGTTTCCTGATCGCTCAAGCCTTTATGTTTGTCGGGCAGAGGACGCAGGGATTTGGACAGCAGGCGGATGTTGGACACGCGCACGGTCAATTCGCCGTGGTTGGTTTTGAACAAAGTACCTTCCGCGCCAACGATGTCGCCCAGGTCCCAGTGGTTGAAGTCGTCCAAAACTTCTTGGCTCACGCCTTTGTTGTTCAAATAAAGCTGGATTTGACCGGTAACGTCTTGAATGGTGGCGAAGCTGGCTTTGCCCATTTGACGTTTGAGCATCATGCGGCCAGCCACTTTGACGGGAATGCCTTGCGGGTCGAGTTCTTCTTTGCTGATTTCACCGTATTGGGTATGCAGGTCGGCGGCAAAGCTGTCGCGTTTGAAATCGTTAGGGTAGGCGTTGCGTTCTTTGCGGATGTTGTGCAGTTTCTCGCGGCGCAGGGCGATGATTTGGTTTTCGTCCAACTGCGGCTCGATTTGAGGATTGTTTTGTTCGCTCATGGTGTTTTCCGGAAAAATGAGTCAGGCTGCCGGAGTTTTCAGACGGCCTGAATAAAGTGAAAAATTGGCTCTATTTTACGCGATGTCGGTGTTTTTTTCTATAAAGGTAGAAAGGCCGTCTGAAACCTGAAAAATCAGTTTCAGACGGCCTTTTGTTTCATGAAGGGCCGTATCGGCAGTTAGATATCGGTTTCCAAATAAACGACTTGGGTTTGCAGATATTCTTCCAAACCGTGTTTACCGTCCGCGCCGCCGATACCTGATTTTTTCCAACCGGCATGGAAGCCCTGCATGGCTTCGAAGTTTTCGCGGTTGATGTAGGTTTCGCCGAAACGCAGGCGGCGGGTTACATAAAACGCTTCATTCAGATTGGTGGTATAGACGGAGCTGGTCAGGCCGAATTCGCTGTCGTTTGCCAAGGCGATGACTTGATCGAGTGTGTCGAAAGTGGCAACCGGCAGGACTGGGCCGAAGGTTTCTTCCTTCATGATGTCCATGCTGTTGTCGGTATCGGTCAGCAGGGTAGGTTCGAAGAAGTAGCCTTTGCCGTCGGCACGTTTGCCGCCGCAAACCAAGGTAGCGCCTTGTCGAACTGCGCGTTCGACTTTTTTGGCAACGGCTTTGACGGCGCGTTCTTCAATCAACGGGCCCATTTCCAGTGCGCCAGGTTCGGCCTCAGCAGGATTGCCGTAGCGCACGCCTTTCATGGCGACGGTCATTTTTTCGATAAATGTGTCTTTCAGGCTGCTGTGGACATATACGCGTTCGGCGCAGTTACAGATTTGGCCGGTATTGCCCACGCGTGAAGCCAAGATGGATTTGACGGCCAAATCCAAGTCGGCATCTTTCAGAACGATGGCAGGGGCTTTGCCGCCCAGTTCCAGTGAGACTTTGGTAATATTGGCGGCGGCCGCTTCCATCACTTGACGGCCTGCATCGACAGAACCGGTCAGGCTGACCATATCGACTTGCGGATGCGATGCCAAGGCGTTGCCGATTTCTGCGCCTGGACCGTTGACGACGTTGAATACGCCGGCCGGTAAGCCTGAAGCATGAACGATTTCAGCAAAAATGTGGCAGTTAATCGGGGTAACGCTGCTTGGTTTGACGACGATGGTATTGCCGGTTACCAAAGCCGGGCCCATTTTTCGGGCGATCAGGAAGAATGGGAAGTTCCACGGCAAAATGCCGGCGATCACGCCTAAAGGGCGTTTGAACAATAAAATATTTTCGCGCGGGCGGTCGCTTTGGATGATTTCACCTTCATAACGGCGCGCCCATTCGGCTTGGTAGTCGAGATAATCGGCAGTGAACATAACTTCTATGCGTGCCAAATCTTTGGTTTTGCCGCCTTCGGCGACAATGGTGTCGGTCAGCTCGTCGGCGCGTTCGCGGATGCCTTGGGCAATTTTGCGCAGGTATGCGCCGCGCTCAACGGCAGGCAAACGCTCCCATGCAGTTTGCGCATCTCTGGCCGCGGCAACGGCACGATCAACATCAGCTTTTCCGCCTTTAGGCTCACGCGCGATGACTTCTTCGGTTGCCGGATTCAATACATCACGCCATGTGCCGTTAAAGTCGGTTTCAAAGCGGCCGTTGATATACATAGACAGTTGTTTCATCAAACCTTCTCCTGTTGTTGTAGTTGGATGTAGTTTTAGTCTATGCCTAAATTGTCTGGCATACAAGAGGATTTAGCGTGGGTTGATGATAGGTATTTGGAAGCTTTTAGAAAAAGATGATGGGTGGGGGAGTTGGATAAGAGGTTGGTACTGGTGTGATGCCTTGAGTTGCATCCATAACAGCATTGTGACAAAGCTCGGATATTGCTTGACTTTGATGATGAGAAAGGTATCAAGTGAAGAAAGGCTTGATGGAGAATATAAAAAAAACCTGCTTTTTTCAAAGTAGGTTTTCATATTTGGTGGGTCGTGAGCGATTCGAACGCTCGACCAACGGATTAAAAGTCCGCTGCTCTACCGACTGAGCTAACGACCCGATAAGCTGTGTATTATAGGGAGCTTGTTTCTTTTCGTCAACTGTTTTTTTGAAATTTTTTTCAAAAAACGTAAACCGGCTGTTATTTGGCGTTAATTCTCCCGTTTTCGAGTATTAATTATGTTATGATTTTCTAATCTGTCAGTTCTGATGGATATTTTTTAGACCAAAGGATATACAACATGAAAAAATTATTGATTGCTGCGATGATGGTGGCTGGTTTGGCTGCTTGTTCTCAAGAGGCGAAACAGGAAACTCAAGAAGCGGCTTCTGCCGTTGCTTCTGATGTGAACGCTGCTGCTTCCGAAGCTAAAGGCGCTGCTGAACAGGCTGTTTCTGACGCTAAAGAAGCCGGTGCCGATGCGAAGGAAACTGCGGAGAAAGCAATTTCCGATGCTAAAGAAACTACCGGTAAAGCCATCGATGGTGCTAAAGAAGCCAGCGACAAAGCCTTGGACGATGCAAAAGCTGCTGTGGGTGAAGCTAAAGATGCTGCCAAAGACGCTATGGGTAAAGCAGCCGATGCGACTCAAGAAGCTGCCGACAAATTGAAAGACGCTGCTAAATAAGCTGGTGTTTGATATTTGAAAAGGCCGTCTGAAATGTTCAGACGGCCTTTTTATATCGGCAGATTATTTCTTCTCTTGCTGACGCGTGTACACCAAAGAAGTCAGGATGGACGCGCCCAGTGCGCCGAAGACGACGGACAGGGAAATGGAAATCGGGATATGCACCCAGTGCATAATCAGCATCTTGATACCGATAAAGCTCAACACGAAAGCCAAGCCGTATTTGAGGAAAATAAAGCGTTCGGCAAAGTCTGCCAGTAAGAAGTACATGGCACGCAGGCCCAAGATGGCAAAAATGTTGGAAGTGAGGACGATGAAAGGGTCGGTGGTTACGGCAAAAATAGCGGGGATGCTGTCCACGGCGAAGATGACGTCGCTCAATTCGATCATAATCAATACCAGTAAAAGCGGCGTAGCGATGCGTTTGCCGTTTTCAATGGTAAAGAATTTTTCACCGTCAAACTGTGGGCTGGTCGGGATGACTTTTTTGAGCAGGGTCAGGATCTTGTTTTGGGAAAGGTCTTCCTCTTCGTCTGATTCGGGTTTCATCATGTGGATGCCGGTATAGAGCAGGAATGCGCCGAAAAGGTAGAGAATCCATTCGAATTGCTGTACCAGTGCCGCGCCGATGAAGATCATGATGGCGCGCAGGACGATGGCGCCGAATACGCCATAGAGCAGGACGCGGTGTTGGAATTTGGGTTCGACTTTGAAGTAGCCGAAAATCATCAGGAAGACAAAGATGTTATCGACGGCGAGGGATTTTTCGAGCACATAGCCGGTGAAGAATTCGAGGACTTTTTCTTTGGCGACAACGGCACCGTAAGCCGGGTTGCCCGCCAGTTCGAAATAGAGCCAGCCTGCAAATGCGCAGGATACGGCCACCCAAATGCCGCTCCAAGCGAGGGCTTCTTTGATGCTGACTTTGTGGGCGCCGTTTTTTTTCAGCGATACCATATCGATGGCGATCATGATTAAGACGGCAATAAAGAAAATGCCGTAAAACATCGGCGAGCCGACGGACGGGTATTGGGTCATAAAAAATCCTTGTGTGTGGGGTATAGGTAAGGTTTACCAAGACAGGTAGAACATCGCCTTGGCAAAAAAGACGATAAACAGCATATGACTGAAGACAACGGCGTGTATGTATTTCGACCAGCCGACGGTGAGGGTGTGTCGAGCCATTTTGACAACGGCGATGGCAAAATGTACCAAAACGCTTACTGCCAACAGGATTTTGATGCTCAGCATGATGCCGAAGGAGCTGTCGAATGGGTGGTGCAGTATCGGCAGGTAGCGGTTGTACACCATCACGATGCCGCTGATGAACAAGGTAATGACGACAGGCGGCATTACGCGGACGGCACGATAGGACATGGCACGTTCGACTTCGCGGCGCGATTCGCGCAAAACGCGGCCGGTGTGCAAAACGGAGAGAACCAGCATTTCGAAAAATACGCCGCCGACAAAGGCAATCGCGCAATAAACGTGGATGATGTGTGCCAGTGCGTAGATACTCATGACGGGTGTTTCCGGTAATTCAGACAAGTCGTCATTGTATCACTACCGAATGCGGTTGATGTATGCGCAATTTTATGCCAAATATATTAAATTTTATAAATATTCTATTGGAATTTCCGTTTATTTTTGAAGTTAACCGTTCATTAAGGGCGTTATCTTAGTTTAATCTGTCTTTACTTATCAGAAAATATATTAATGAAAGGTTGTGCCATACTGTTCCATATAGAGCTTAACCCCTGATGGAGAATCAAACCATGAAGAAAACTTTTGCAAAAACTGTGACCTTGATCATGCTGGCCGCTTCTTTGGGTGCATGTGCCAATATGACTCAAACCCAACGCAACACTGCTGCTGGTGCGGTATTGGGTGGTGTGGCAGGTAACTTGATTGGTGGCGATACCGGCTCTACCTTGGGTGGTGCGGCTTTGGGTGGTGTTATCGGCAGTCAAGTTCATACCCGCTACTAATCCTTTATTCGGTTAAAAATAAAAAGGCCGTCTGAATGTTCAGACGGCCTTTTGTTTTGCGGTTTATTCGTTGACGAAGGTTACACCGGTCAGTTGCGATTGCAAAATGGCAGTGCGCAAAGCAGTCAGTGCTTTCGGTCGGACAAAGTTGCGGCGATAGGCCAAAACGACACGGCGGTGCGGTGCAGTGCCTTCAAACGGGATAATACTGAAAAGCATATGGTCGTTTTCGGTCAAGGCGGTAGCCGGCATGACGCTGATGGCCAAACCGCTGGCAACCATGTGGCGGATGGTGTTGATGGAGCTGCCTTGCAGGGTATTGGTCAAGCCCTGGATTTTTTGCTTGGAAGCCAATTCGGAACAGCTTGCCAACACTTGGTCGCGCATACAGTTGCCTTCGGACAGCAGCAACACTTGTTCTTCGCTCAAAAGTTGAGGCGTAACGGCATCGAGTTCTTCAAAGTGATGTCCTTTGGGAACGATGACGAAGAAAGGTTCGTCATACAGAGGCTCGGTTACGATGCCCGGCTCTTGGAACGGTTCGGCAACGACGATTGCATCGACATCGCCACGTTTGAGCGACTCGGTCAGGATGTGGGTATAGTTCTCTTCCAGCATCAGCGGCATTTTCGGCGCGGTTTCACGCAGCGCGGTAATGAGCTTGGGCAGAAGGTAGGGGGCAACGGTGAAAATCAGGCCGAGTTTGAACGCGCCTTCCAATTCGTTTTGCTCTTCATTGGCAAGGTGCTTGATGAGTTCTGCTTCTTCCAGAACCCGGCGGGCTTGGGCGACAATGCGCTCGCCTGCTTCGGTCGTGATGATGTCGTTGCTGCTACGGTCGAACAGGGATACCGACAGCTCTTCCTCCAGTTTTTTGATGGCGATGGAGAGGGTGGGCTGGCTGACAAAGCAGCGTCGTGCGGCACGTCCGAAGTGACGTTCTTGTGCGACGGCTACGATGTAACGCAATTCGGTCAAGGTCATGTGTTAAGCCTTTTTTTGTTCCGGCAGGGTGATGTTCAGCTCAAGAACGTCCAAGCCGTCTTGTTTTTCTTGGGAGATGCGGATGTCGTCCAATGATACGTTGACGTATTTGGACAGAACTTCCAACAACTCTTTACGCAAGGTCGGCAGATAGTCTGGAGCTTGGCCTTCTTGTGCGCGCTCTTGCGCGATGATGATTTGCAGGCGGTCGCGCGCGACTGTGGCGGTTTTCGGCTTTCTGCCGAACAGCATATCGAGCAGTGACATGTATTAACCTCCGAACAGTCGTTTTAAGAAGCTTTTCTTCTCAGCTTCGAGGAAACGCATTTCGCGGTTTTCACCCAAGAGGCGGGCGATAACGTCTTTATAGGCTTCTGCTGCTGCAGCATTGTCTTGGTGAATGACAGGTTCGCCGGCGTTGGAAGCTTGCAGAACGTTTTGTGATTCAGGAATCACACCGATCAACGGGATGCGCAAGATATCGCAGATGTCTTGTACAGACAGCATTTCGCCTTTAGCCACGCGCTCAGGGGAGTAGCGGGTAATCAGCAGGTGCTCTTTAACAGTACTGCCTTGTTCGGCTTTGCGGGATTTGCTTTGCAAAATGCCCAAGATACGGTCGGAGTCGCGGACGCTGGATACTTCCGGGTTAGTGGTAATGATGGCTTCGTCGGCAAAGTAGAGTGCCATTAGCGCACCTTGTTCGATACCGGCAGGGGAGTCGCAGATGATGAATTCGAAGCCCATTTTTTTGCTGGCCAGCTCTTTCATCACGTTGTCCACGCCTTCGCGGGTCAGAGCGTCTTTATCGCGGGTTTGCGATGCAGGCAGGATGTAGAGGTTTTCGCAGTTTTTGTCTTTAATCAGGGCTTGGTTGAGTGTGGCTTCGCCTTGGATGACATTGATGAGGTCATACACGACGCGGCGTTCGCAACCCATAATCAGGTCGAGGTTGCGCAAACCGACGTCGAAGTCGATCACGGCGGTTTTGTGGCCGCGCAGGGCCAAGCCGGTTGCGATGCTGGCGCTGGTAGTAGTCTTGCCTACGCCGCCTTTACCTGAAGTTACTACGATGATTTTGGACACGATATTTCCTTTTTAAGTACTGATGTTTATTCGGCGTCGATTGCGCTGATAACCAGTCGGTTGTCTTGCAATGATACTTGTACGGGTTTTTTGTGCAGATGCTCGGGCAGGTCTTGCTCGAAGTTGCGGTAGATACCGGCAACGGAGACTAATTCGGCCTGCATGGAATGAATAAAGATGCGCGCGTTGGTGTTGCCTTTTGCACCGGCCAACGCTCTGCCGCGCATGGGGGCGTAAATATGGATGTTGCCGTCGGCGATAAGTTCCGCACCTTGGCTGACGATGCCGGTAACGATGAGGTCGCCGTTTTCAGCGTAAACCTGCTGGCCGGTACGCACGGGCGTGCTGACCAATACGGTCGGATTATTGATAACGGTGGCCTGTACGTCTTGCGGTTGCGGTGCTTGGCGCGGGGTAGGCGCTGCCTGTGTGTCGGCTGCCTGGGTGGAGTTACCTTGTTTGAAGACCAAGTGGTAACGCGTCGCCGCTGCCGCCCATGTGTCGCTGGTGTGGTGCAGCCCTAAAATTTGCATGCCGTAACGGGCAAACAGGGAAATCATGCCGCCCAAATCGATGGATTCGGGATGGTCGAAATCTTGTACGTCTAAAATGAAAGGAACGAATTCGTCTTGGGATTGGCCTGCCAGTTGGCGCAGGAATTCTTCCAATTCGGTTAGATCTGCGGTGTGCAGATGGATGGATAAGACGTCTAAACGTGACGTTTTTATGTCGAATGCGGGTTTCATTGTAATGAAATAATAAAATTTTTTAATGACGTAAGTTTACCGTGTAAATCTTGGCTATTCAATCTGTTTGGCCGTCTGAAACCAAAATATTTTGTTTGAATGTTTTTCAGCTGTATCTAGTGTGGTTTTTTGGTGTGAGCGCAGGTTTCAGACAGCCTTGGGAAAGGGGTAGCCGTGTGTGTCGATGTCATCGGCGGCGGCCCACGGCGTGTGGATAAGGGTAGACGGCAGGTGCGCCAATTCGGGGAGGTAACTGCGGATGTAGCTGCCGTCGGGATCGATTTGATGTGAACGGTGGGCATAGCGGACGGTGGCTGTGTCTTGTGCGGCGAGGTGCCAGTTAGCTTGGTTGAGCGCGGGGTCGGTGCCGGTTTGGACGGAGGCTGTCCACGCGATGCCTTGGTTGGGGTCGAAGTTGAGGGCATGACAGAAATAGTGGGCGCACAGCTGCTGGAGAACGGGGTGTAAGTGGCCGGTGGCTTCGAGGCCGCGGATGGAGGCGTCGATGATGGGCACGCCGGTTTGGCCGTGTCGCCAGTATTCGCGTACCGGGGCGGCATCGGTTGTTTCGGGCAGGCGGCGGTGGTAGGCGAGCTGGTAGCAGTAGTCGCGGAAAATGAGTTTGTCCAGCCACTCGAAATGTCGGTTTGCCAAGCTTTCGGCAGCCAGCAGGCGTGGGGAAATGCAGCCTGCGGACAGGTAGGCATTGAGGAGGCTGGTGTTTTTTCGTGTCGGAAAGTTTTGGGTAATCGGGTAGTGAACCAAATTCTGTTTGAACGCGTGCCATTGTGTTAAGGCTGCGGTTTCGCCGCCCTGTTGATAGGCAGGCAATACTGCGCCGGTATGGGCTGGAAACAGTGGAACGTTTTGTTCGGTTTGAACAGGCAATTCGGTTTCAGACGGCCTTTGTCCTGAATAAGCCTGCAACCATGCTTGTTTATAGGCGGCAAAATCGGTGTAGGGCAGGCCGTTAGCATCCATGAGGGGAGCTTTGGCTAAGATACCGCGATCGTTGGCGTGTTGCAGGGCAATGCCTGCTCGGTCGAAATTGTGCCAGAGGTGGTTGTCTTGGCGGATTTCGGCTTCGGTGTAGGCTTCGTCTGTGATGACGGTATGGGCATTGAGCGCAGCAGCCAAGGGGAGGAGGTCTTCGTCGGAGGCGACGACATATAAAGGAATATGGTGCGCCACCAGACGGGTATGCAGCTCTTGCGCGGCTTGATAATGGAACAGGCTTTGACGCGGATTGTGGTTTTCAGACGGCCTTTGGCTGACCCAGACGCAGGCGATGGGCAAACTGCTTGCAACGGCGGCATTAAGCGCGGCATTGTCGTGCAGGCGGAGGTTGCGGCGGAACCAGACAAGGACGTGAGCAGATTTCATGAGCATGTTCCGACGAAAAAGGGAAAACCATTTTATCAGAATCAGCCTCATGTATCAGGCCGTCTGAAAAATCTTTTGGTTTGATTTCGCTATATAATTTTGGTTTTAGCAATGAGGCGGCAACCATGACCGAGCAAACCGTTTTGGCACTCATTACCTGCCAAACTTATCCCGAACCATCGGACAACCTGAAAACATTGGCGGCATGCTTGGAAAGCATGGGCGTGAAAACCGTATTTGATGCGTGGCAAAACCATCCGTCCGCGCCGTTTTTACTGCCTTTGTGCGCATGGGATTATGCCGCCGAACCCGAAGCCTTCCGCCAATGGCTGGAGCAAGCCGAGCGGGCGGGGCAGCGTTTTATCAATCCGCCCGAGCTGATGGCTTGGAATATGGAAAAGACTTATTTGTGCGATTTGGCGGCGCGCGGCGCGCAAGTGATTCCCAGTGTGTTCGTTCCGCCGCAAAAAGCCGAATTGGCGGACATACTGAACCAACAGGGCTGGACGGAAGCGGTCATCAAGCCGGCATTCGGGCAGAGCGGCAAAGGTGTAGTCAAAGTTTGTGCGGAGGTATTGGACGTGAACATGGCGGATTATCCGCAAGGCATGATTGTTCAACCTTATATCCGCGAAATCGAAACAGCAGGCGAAACCTCGCTGGTGTTTTTCAACGGCGCATTCAGCCATGCTGTGCGCCGTCAGCCGCCCCAAGGCGAATGGCGCGCCAACTCGGCCTATGGCGTGTCGGTGTTCGGTATTGAGCCGCCCGAGTTTGCCATCAGTGCCGCGCAAGACGTACTGGCCGCTTTGCCGCAAATGCCGGTTTATGCCAGAGTGGACGGTACATTAGTCGGTGACACTTTCCTGCTCAATGAATTGGAACTCATCGAGCCCGCCCTGTATTTGCACACCAGCGAAGCCGCGACGGAACGCTTTGCCCGACTGTTGGCGCAGTTGCTTGGGCAACATTCATCAACCTGACTTTATCAATATAAATAGCAAGCCTCAGGCCGTCTGAAAACCATCTTTCAGACGGCCTGAGGCTTTTTTAAAACAAGATTTGCGCGTTTGTATTTTTCAATAATGTGCCATTTGTCGATTGTGTCATTTTAATTGTTGCAGTCTTAATTGATGGTTGATTAACTTTCATTTGGCATTTTATCTCGGCCGCAGCCTTTATTTTAGCGGATTGTAAACAATCTGGCCGGTCTAAATAGATATCATTTTAGGGTAAAACCTCAAAAATCTTTTTAAAAAGAAAGATATTGTCTTATTGAATATTCTGTGCTGAAATTACATGACACTACAAAAAGTAGTGCATAAAAAATAAAACAGACAAAGGAGAAAGCCATGCAATTGTTTTTAGACAATCTCAAAGCCTTTTTCGAAACCATCAGCGGCTGGGTCTGGGGACCTATTATGTTGATGCTGCTGGTCGGTACGGGCATTTTGCTGACCGTTTTGCTGAAAGGTTTGCAGTTCACCATGTTGGGTTATGCGCTGAAACAGGCGTTTGTGCCGTCAAAGAAGCATGAAAACGGCGAAGACCACGAAGGCGATATTTCCCATTTCGCGGCGTTGATGACCGCGCTTTCCGCCACCATCGGTACGGGTAACATCGCCGGTGTGGCGACTGCGGTGGTAACCGGCGGCCCGGGCGCGGTATTTTGGATGTGGATGACCGCCATTTTCGGTATGGCCACCAAATACGGCGAGGGTGTGTTGGCGGTGAAATACCGCGTCACCAATTCCAAAGGCGAAATGTCCGGCGGCCCGATGTATTACATCGAAAAAGGTTTAGGCAAAAACTGGAAATGGATGGCCGTCGCGTTTGCCCTGTTCGGCACATTCGCTTCCTTCGGTATCGGCAGCTCGGTGCAGTCCAACTCGGTTGCGCAGGCAGTGCAAACCAGCTTCGGTGTCGAACCTGCCTACACCGGCGTGATATTGACTGTATTAACGGCCATTGTGCTTTTGGGCGGCATTAAGGGTATTGCCAAAGCCGCGTCCTTTATCGTACCTGCCATGGCAGTGTTTTATGTAGTGGGCGGTATTTCCATTATTGTCGTGAATTCTGACGCATTGATGCCTGCCGTCAAACTGATTTTCTCCGATGCGTTTAGCGCACAAGCTGTGGCAGGCGGTGCCATCGGTACGGTAATCCGCTACGGCGTGGCGCGCGGCGTGTTCTCCAATGAGGCGGGCATGGGTTCTGCGCCGATTGCCGCCGCAGCAGCGAAAACCGACCATCCCGTCCGTCAGGCTTTGGTTTCCATGACCGGTACGTTTTTGGACACCATCGTTGTCTGCTCGATTACCGGTATCGTGTTGGTCATGGGTCTGCTCGGTGCAGGCGGCGAGTTTGTCAAACCTGAATTAAGTGGCGCGGCGCTGACAACCGTCACTTTCCAAAAAATGCTGCCCGGCATCGGCGGCTGGATTGTCACCATCGGCCTGATTTTCTTTGCCTACTCAACCATTCTCGGCTGGTGTTATTACGGCGAGAAATGTGCGGTTTACGTCTTCGGCGAGAAGTTTGCCGCCCTGTACCGCGTGGGCTACGTTTCTTCAGTTATGCTGGGAACCGTGTTGAGTCTTGATTTGGTGTGGCTGGCTTCGGACACATTCAACGGCTTGATGGCCTTGCCTAACCTGATTGCGCTTCTGTTGATGGCGAAAGTCATCGTCAATGAAACGCGCGACTTCAAACAAAAAATCAAAAACGGCGAATTGCCGCATTAATGTCCAAGGCCGTCTGAACCTGAACATTCAGACGGCCCGATGTATATTAAGTCTGTTTGGAAAAAAGTCAGAGGAGGAGAAAAATGAAAGTGCTTGTTTTAGGTGCTGGTGTTGCCGGCGTATCTTCCGCGTGGTATCTGGCAGAGGCAGGGCATGAAGTAACGGTCATCGACCGCGCCGAGGGCGTGGCGATGGAAACCAGTTTTGCCAATGCAGGCCAGCTTTCCTACGGCTATACCACGCCGTGGGCTGCACCCGGTATCCCGACCAAAGCGCTGAAATGGCTGTTTAAAAGCCATCCGCCTTTGCTGTTTCGCCCTGACGGCAGCCTGTATCAAATCGAATGGCTGTGGCAAATGCTGCAAAACTGCACGACAGCGCGCTATCAAACCAACAAAGAGCGCATGGTCAGGATTTCCGAATACAGCCGTGAAATGTTCCGCCGTTTTGAAGCGCAAACCGGCATGAATTTTGAAGGGCGCAAAAAAGGGACGTTGCAGATTTTCCGCCAAACCAAAGAAGTCGAGGCGGCAGAACAAGACATTGCCGTTTTGGAACGCTACGGCGTGCCGTACCGCCGTCTGAAACCTGAAGAATGCGCAGAATTTGAGCCTGCACTGGCACGTGTTACCGCCAAAATTGCCGGCGGCCTGCACCTGCCTGCGGATGCGACCGGCGACTGCCATCTCTTCACTCAAAACCTGTACCAACTCTGTCTGGAAAAAGGTGTACAGTTCCATTTCAAGCAAACCATCCGCCGCATCGACCACAACGGACAGCGCATCAGCGCAGTCGAAACCGAAAAAGAACGGTTTGAAGCAGATGCCTTCGTCTGCGCGCTCGGCTGCTTCAGCAGAACGGTTTTGGCGCAGTTGGATCTCAATCTGCCGATTTATCCCGTCAAAGGCTATTCCTTGACCCTGCCGGTCACCAATTCAGACGGCGCACCGGTGTCCACCGTTTTGGATGAAAGCTACAAAGTCGCCATCACGCGCTTTGATAACAGAATCCGCGTCGGCGGCATGGCGGAATTGTCCGGCTACGAAATCAAACTGCCCGAAAAACGCCGCGAAACCTTGGCTTTAGTCGTCAACGATTTGTTCCCGGAAGGCGGCGATTTGAGCCAAGCATTGTTCTGGAGCGGCCTCCGACCGATGACGCCCGATAGCACGCCGTTAATCGGGCGCCCCCGCTTTGAAAACTTATTCCTGAATACCGGCCACGGTACTTTGGGCTGGACCATGTCGCTGGGCTCGGCAAAATTAACCGCCGATATCGTGAGCAGCAAAGACACCGAAATCCGCAGCGATGACTTGAGCCTGTCGCGCTATCAGGCTTAAGCTGGAAAGCGATAAGGTTTAGTGACATTTCAAACTTAAGGGCCGTCTGAAAACCATTTTTCAGACGGCCTTTTGTTTCAAAATCCGTGTATCCAATCAATAAAATAAATAATAACTATTATCATGCGCATTAAAAAAGTGTTAGTCTGAACCTGTCCCAGCTTTATAGCGCAGGTCTTCTCATGCCCGATTTTTCGATGTCCAATTTGGCCGTTGCCTTTTCCATCACGTTGGCTGCCGGTTTGTTTACCGTATTAGGCAGCGGCCTGGTGATGTTTTCCAAAACGCCCAATCCGCGTGTGTTGTCGTTTGGTTTGGCATTTGCCGGCGGTGCGATGGTTTATGTTTCTCTGACGGAAATTTTCAGTAAATCCAGTGAGGCGTTCGCTGAAATTTATGATAAAGACCACGCGTTTGCGGCGGCGACCATGGCATTTTTGGCCGGGATGGGCGGCATCGCGCTGATCGACCGCCTGGTGCCGAACCCGCATGAAACCTTAGACGCGCAAGACCCGTCGTTTCAAGAAAGCAAACGCCGCCACATCGCGCGAGTCGGCATGATGGCGGCGTTTGCGATTACTGCGCACAATTTTCCCGAAGGTTTGGCGACGTTTTTTGCCACCTTGGAAAATCCGGCGGTCGGGATGCCTTTGGCCTTGGCGATTGCCATCCATAATATTCCGGAGGGCATTTCTATCGCCGCGCCGGTTTATTTTGCCACCCGCAGCCGTAAGAAAACGGTATGGGCGTGTCTGCTATCCGGCTTGGCCGAGCCTTTGGGGGCGGCTTTGGGCTATTTGGTTTTGCAGCCGTTTTTGTCGCCTGCCGTGTTTGGTTCGGTATTCGGCGTGATAGCCGGTGTGATGGTGTTTTTGGCGTTGGACGAACTGCTGCCGGCCGCCAAACGCTATTCAGACGGCCACGAAACCGTTTACGGCCTGACAACGGGTATGGCGGTGATTGCCGTCAGCCTGGTATTGTTCCGTTTTTAAAACCCGTATGTCAAAGGCCGTCTGAAATGATTCAGACGGCCTTTTTGCGTTATAATCCGCACATCAAAAATAACCTTAATTTCACAAAGTTCCATCATGTTAGACAAATACAATCCAGCCGAAATCGAATCCAAACATTATCAAAACTGGGAAGAGCAGGGCTATTTCCAGCCTGATATGGATTTGACCAAACCGTCTTTCTCCATCCAACTGCCGCCGCCCAACGTAACCGGTACGCTGCATATGGGCCATGCCTTCAACCAAACCATTATGGACGGGCTGACCCGCTACTACCGCATGAAAGGCTGCAACACTGCCTGGATTCCCGGTACCGACCACGCGGGCATCGCCACGCAAATCGTGGTCGAGCGTCAGCTTGCCGCGCAAAACGTGTCCCGTCATGACTTGGGCCGCGAGAAATTCTTGGAAAAAGTGTGGGAATGGAAAGAAGTTTCCGGCGGTACGATTACGCAGCAGATGCGCCGCGTGGGCTGTTCTGCCGACTGGACGCGCGAGTATTTCACGATGGACGATGTGCGCGCCAAAACCGTGACCGAAGTGTTCGTGCGCCTGTTTGAACAGGGCTTAATTTACCGCGGCAAACGCTTGGTGAACTGGGATCCCGTGCTTGGCACGGCGGTATCGGATTTGGAAGTGGAAAGCGTGGAAGAACAAGGCTCTATGTGGCACATCCGCTATCCGCTGGCAGACAATCCCGCCGAAGCCGTTATCGTGGCGACCACCCGTCCTGAAACGCTGCTGGGCGACGTGGCCGTTGCCGTCAACCCTGAAGACGAACGTTACACCCACTTAATCGGCAAGGAATTAATCCTGCCGCTGACCGGCCGCACCATCCCCGTGATTGCCGACGAATACGTTGAAAAAGACTTCGGCACCGGCTGCGTGAAAATCACGCCTGCGCACGACTTTAACGACTACGAAGTCGGCAAACGCCACGACACGCGCCTGATTAATGTGTTCGATTTGGAAGCCAAAGTGCTGGCAAACGCCGAAGTGTTCAACTTCAAAGGTGAAGCGCAACAAGGCTTTGCCCTGCCTGAAAAATACGCTGGCTTGGACCGCTTTGCCGCGCGCAAACAAATGGTTGCCGATTTGCAGGAACAAGGTTTCTTGGTCGAAATCAAACCGCACACGCTGATGACGCCGAAAGGCGACCGTACCGGTTCAGTGATTGAACCGATGCTGACCAGCCAATGGTTTGTCGCCATGTCCGCCACACCAAACGGCGGCGAGCTTGACAGCGAATTCAAAGGCTTAAGCCTTACTGACAAAGCCAAAAAAGCCGTCGACAGCGGCGCGGTACGCTTTATCCCTGAAAACTGGGTCAATACCTACAACCAATGGATGAACAACATCCAAGACTGGTGTATTTCGCGCCAACTGTGGTGGGGCCATCAAATCCCTGCATGGTACGACAACGAAGGCAATGTGTACGTCGCCCGCAATCAGGAAGAAGCCGAAAAACAAGCCGGCAAAACAGGTTTGACCCGCGAAGAAGACGTATTGGATACATGGTTCTCCTCCGCGCTCGTGCCGTTTTCCACACTCGGCTGGCCGTCTGAAACCGACGAACTTAAAGCCTTCCTGCCGTCCAACGTCTTGGTAACCGGCTACGAAATCATCTTCTTCTGGGTGGCGCGCATGATTATGATGACCACCCACTTCACCGGCAAAGTGCCGTTTAAAGACGTGTACATCCACGGCATCGTGCGCGACCATGAAGGCAAAAAAATGTCCAAATCCGAAGGCAACGTCATCGACCCTGTGGATTTGATTGACGGCATCGACTTGGAAAAACTGCTGGTGAAACGTACCACCGGCTTGCGCAAACCCGAAACCGCGCCGAAAGTGGAAGAAGCCACCAAAAAACTCTTCCCCGAAGGCATTCCGAGCATGGGCGCGGACGCATTGCGCTTCACCATGGCGAGCTACGCCAGCTTGGGCCGCAGCGTCAACTTCGACTTCAAACGCGCCGAAGGCTACCGCAACTTCTGCAATAAATTGTGGAACGCCACCAACTTCGTGTTGATGAACACCGAAGACAAAGACTGCGGTCAAGACGAAATGCAGCCGTTGGCGTTTACCTTTGCCGACCAATGGATTATCGGCAAACTGCAACAAGCCGAAGCCGCCGTTGCCGAAGCCTTTGAAACCTACCGCTTCGACCTTGCTGCGCAAACGCTGTACGAATTTGTGTGGAACGAATATTGCGACTGGTACATCGAGCTGGCAAAAGTGCAAATCCAAACCGGCTGCCCGACAACCCAGCGCACCACACGCCGCACCCTTGTGCGCGTACTCGAAACCATCCTGCGCCTGTTGCACCCAATCATGCCTTTCATTACCGAAGAGCTGTGGCAGGTCGTTGCGCCTCTGGCCAATGCCAAAACCGCCGACAGCATCATGTTGGCCGCCTATCCGCAAGCCGATAAAGAACAAATCGTTCAGACGGCCTTCGACAAAATGGCCGCATTGAAAGACTTGGTGGAAGAAGTGCGCAAACTGCGCGGTGAAATGGGTATCGCGCCAAACGTCAAAGCACCGCTCTTTGTCGAAGGCAGTGCAGAACTCGAAGGCCTGCTCAAATACCTGCCGTCGCTGACCCGACTGACCGAAGCCAAGCTGGTGGACAGCCTGCCCGAAGCGGAAGACGCCCCCGTCGCCGTCTGCAACGGCGCGCGCCTGATGTTGAAAGTCGAAATCGACAAAGCCGCCGAAACCGCCCGTTTGAGCAAAGAAGCCGAGAAGCTGCAAAAAGCCTTGGACAAACTCAATGCCAAACTCTCCAAACCCGGCTACACCGAAAAAGCCCCGGCACATTTGGTGGAAAAAGACAAAGCCGATTTGGCGGAATTGGAAGACAAAATGGCGAAAGTTCAAACTCAGTTGGCGAAGTTGAAAGACTGATTTTGATTGAATAGACAAGGCCGTCTGAAAACCTGAAACCAGGGTTTTCAGACGGTCTCATTAAAAGGAAATCAAATGATGGACTTCATCGTGCCTATATTGTTCATCGTCGCCATCGTCGTACTTCATATTTATACCTGCTTTACCGAAGCCGTCCACCTCAACAAATGGCGGCCGTGGTTGATTATTCTACTGTTGATTTTGACCGGCACTTGGTTTATCTACTTCGTCAGTCGTACCGCACTGATGAAGTTGGGTGTCCAGCTGGTGCTGATTGCCGGTCTCGTGATTTATATTTCTTGAACGTCCGCCTGCAGTAAAATACTCGCAAAGGCCGTCTGAAAATGCAGCTTCAATGTCGTTGCAACTTTTCAGACGGCCTCTTTTAAGAAAGGAAATAGATGAAACTCTTTATTCTGCCGGTGCTTTTATCCGCAACAACTGCCCTGGCTTCTCCGATTGTCGGTACATGGCATTGCGTTGGCGCTGATGAAAACATTCACAGTGATACAAAAGTCGAATATCTTCAGGACGGCAGTTTCCGTGGCGACGCTAAGCTCAAAGTGGACGATGACGGCAATGTCTTAGCGTACCATGTTGTCGGTGGGGGTAAATGGCGTTTTGCGAACAATGCCTTAACTCAAAGCCAAATCAAGTACAGCGAAGTTTCACGACTCCACAGCCCTGAAACATTGGCATGGTTGGAAGAATCCGAAGACGGCCAATTCTTGGAAAGCATGATATACACCGGATTGGTCGCGCAGATGGACAAGCCTGGTGAAGATGAAGTGTATCAACTGGATAAAACAGGCAAATTGGTGTCTGAAGATGGAACTTCCCGTGAGGTATGTACGAAAGTAAAGTAAAAAGTAACCATAGGTCAGATAGGTTTGTCTGATTGATGGCTGAGATAACAAAGGCCGTTTGAAACGGCCTCTTTTAAGAAAGGAAAAAAATGTCTGAACATCGCTACTATATAGTTCCTGTATCTCCCGTAGGGGAGAAAAAAAAGGAGCTTGCAGAACAGATCCGAAATTATATGCTGGAGCAAGGTTGGATTTATCCTGAGTTGCAAGAAGTTTTTTATTATGGAGAACTAGGTTATACGTTTACCAATAAAGGAATTATTGAAATTTTAGGTGAAAAAAATGCCCAATATTCCCATGGCATCTACTTTCAGATTGAAGATGAGCCGACGCTGTTCACTGCTTTGGAAAACTTTGGAGAAGGCGAGCTTGTTTGTCCGCATTGCAGTCAACATTATGCTCGAGGTGAAGAGATGAATATAGAAGAGCTATTGCCTTCATTTGATTTTGATGACGAAGGTGGCCATCTCACTTGTTCTGTTTGTGGAACTGAAGATTTGTATTATTGCTTTTTACCGTCGAATACCACTGATGCCGATATGGCTTATTCCGATTTTGCTGTTGTTTTCCCGGATGTTTGCAAAGTGTCATCTAGCAGCTTGTGCAAGAAAATTGCTGAATTTGCAGGCATCCCTTGTGTGACTATACACGAGGTCTCTTAATTGTTCTTGATAATAACAAAGGCCGTCTGAAACTTAAATTTCAGACGGCCTTTTTCTTTTTCAATCCATCAAATTCAATCAAACCAAACAATCTGACTTTCATCCACGCTGATGCGGATTTCCTGTCCGGTTAGTGGTTTGTCCGTATTTTGGTCGGTGTGGGGGTACCAAATCAAATCGCCGTATTGCGGATGGGCGAGGGTAAGGCGTGTGCCTTCGGCGAGGGGGACGGCTTCGCTGATGCGGACGGCTGTGCCGTTCGGGTCGAGTCGGATGGCGTGTTGGGGGATGTAGCGTGTGTCGCCGGTGTTGGCCAAACCGAGCAGCAGGGCGGCTTGGGCGTTGACGGGGCGGCGGATAAGGGTTTCCGGCGTGCCGTGTTGGAGGATGCGGCCTTCGTGCATGATGGCGATGGTGTCGGCCATGGTGCAGGCTTCTTCGGCGGAGTGGGTCACGAGGATGGCGGGGATGTTTTGACTGCGGATGCGTTCGGCGGTCAGGGTGCGCAGGTGGTGGCGCAGGTGGGTGTCGAGGCTGGAGAAGGCTTCGTCCAGGAGCAACAGCGACGGGCGCGTGATGAGGGCGCGCGCGAGGGCGAGGCGTTGCTGTTCGCCGCCGGAGAGGCTTTCGGGTTTGCGTTGCGCTTCGTGTTCCAAACCGATGTCGCGCAAGGCCTGCATGGATTGTTCTTCGATTTCGGCTTTGGGCAGACGGCGCATTTTGAGGCCGAAACCGACGTTGTCGAGGGCGGTTAAATGCGGCAAAAGGGCGTAGTCTTGAAACATCAGCGAGATATTGCGTTTTTCAGACGGCATGTCGGTGATGTTGTCGCCGTTGAGCCAGACTTCGCCGCTGTCGGGACGCACCAGGCCGACGATGGTTTTGAGCAGGGTGGATTTACCGCAGCCGGAGCGGCCAAGTACGGCGAGGATTTCGCCTGCTTCGACGTTTAGGTTGATGTCTTGGGCAACGGTTTTGCTGCCGAAGCGTTTGTTGATGTTTTTGAGTTGCAACATGGTTTCAGACGGCCTTTAAAAATGTGGTCGGCAACGGATGCTGTCGAGCCATGCGGACAGCGGATGTTTGGGGTCGATCAGGCCGTATCGACGGCAGGCTTCGATCGTGACCAGCTGGGCATCGTGCATCATGTGTCCGCCCAACATGGCATCGAGCAGGGTGGGGATGTCCATCAGCTCAAAACCGGCGACTTCGCCGTCTTGGTTGGCGGGTTGGAAGCCTTCGGGCAGGACGATGTCGAAGATATACAGGATTTCGTTGTGGACACCGCGATTAACGGGGCGCAAACTATATATTTGGGCGGTCGATCGGATATGGGGTGTTAACGAAGCGGGAATGCCTGCTTCTTCTTCACCCTCGCGGCAGACGGCTTCAGACGGCCTCTCGCCGCTGCTGATGCCGCCTCCAGTCAGATTATCGAGTTTGTTTGGATCAACGGCTTTGTGCGGACTGCGGCGGCCTATCCAAAAGCGCAAATCGTCTTTTGTTTCGACCAATCCGTTCAAATGCACTGCCTGACTCATCAGGCCGAACGGACGGAAGGCGGCGCGTTCGAGTGCGCATAAAGGCTTGCCCGACTGGTCGCAGATGTCGAACTTTTCACCGCGCCAACCCTTGAGCCAACCGCATTCGCGCCATTGTTGCGCCAGCGTTTGCAAACTGTCGCCCATCTGAGCCCAGCTGTCCGTTTCCAAATTCAGGCCGTCTGAAAGGGTTGACTGCCTGCCTGTCCAATCTTGCCCGAGGCGTTCGCGCCATAACGGGTTCAGACGACCTAAAGGCAGGCCGTTGAGATACAGAATGCACCAATCGTCGGATGCGCCATAGCTTGTCTGCGCCCAATCCCACAATGCGTCGTGGACATCGGGTGTGAATACTTGTTCAAAACGGAAAGACTGAGGCATGGCGCATCCTCCAAAAGAACTAAAGATACGTCGATTTTAGCCGTTTACGGCGAATTTGCAAAACGACCATACCCCCTAAAAACCGCTATAATAGAGTAAACCATCCGAAACGAGCACATCATGAGCGAATTGAGCGAAATCCTCGCCTATAACCAACATTTCGTCGAAACGGGCGAATACGAAAAATACTTTACCAACAAATACCCCGGCCGCGAGCTGGCCATCCTCTCCTGCATGGACGCACGCATTATCGAGCTGCTACCCAATGCGTTGGGCTTGAAAAACGGCGATGCCAAGCTCATCAAAAACGCCGGTGCGCTGGTGACCCACCCTTGGGGTTCTGTGATGCGCAGTTTGTTGGTGGCCGTATTTGAACTCAAAGTCAAAGAAATCATGGTCATTGCCCACCACGACTGCGGTATGCGCGGATTGCACGCCGAAGAGTTCCTCCAACGCGTACACGACAGCAATATCCCCGACGACCGTATCGAAACCCTGCGCAATGCCGGTATCGATTTGGACGGCTGGCTGACCGGTTTTGACGATGTCGAAGACAGTGTGCGCCATACCGTCGAGCTGATTCGCAAACATCCGCTGATGCCCGACAATATCGCCATCCACGGCCTGGTCATCCATCCGACCACAGGCAAGCTCAACCTGATTGTTGACGGCAGCCTGCCTGCTTCAGACGGCCAAAACATCTAACGCAGACACCACCACGAAATGAAAAACATCGGATTATTCGGCGGCACGTTTGACCCCATCCACAACGGCCACCTCCACATCGCCCGCGCCTTCGCCGACGAAATCGGTTTGGATCTCGTCGTCTTCCTGCCGGCAGGCGACCCGTACCACAAAGACAGCACGCGCACGCCGGCACAAGAGCGCCTCAATATGGTTGAACTCGCCATCGCCGACGAGCCGAAATTAGCCGCCAGCGACTGTGACATCGTCCGCGACGGCGCAACTTATACGTTTGACACCGTCCAAATCTTCCGCCAGCAGTTTCCCGGCGCGCAATTGTGGTGGCTGATGGGCAGCGACAGCCTGATGCAGTTGCACACATGGAAAAAATGGCAAACCCTCGTGCGCCAGACCCATATCGCCATCGCCATGCGCCAAGGCGACAACCTCAACAAAACCCCGCGCGAATTGCACGCATGGCTCGGCGAAGCCCTGCAAAACGGCAGCGTCCGCATCCTCAACGCGCCGCTGCACAACACCAGCTCCACCCAAATCCGCGCCAATCTCGCCAAAACCCACCATTCAGACGGCCTGCCGCAACCCGTCGCCCAATACATCCGCCAACACAAACTCTATGAAAAATAGCGTTTATTCAGGCAGATAAGCTATAATGCCGTCTGAAAACATTTCAACTAGGAAAACAATGAACGAACAAGAATTGCAAGACCTGCAAAAAATGGTCGAAGTGGCCGTAAACGCCCTCGAAGACATTAAAGCCAAAGACATCTCTGTTTTGGAAACCCAAGACAAAACCTCCCTGTTCGCCCGCATGATTATTGCCAGCGGCGACAGCACACGCCAAGTCAAAGCACTGGCGAACAACGTTGCCGTCGATTTGAAAGAAGCCGGTTTCGAAATCCTCAGCACCGAAGGCGACACCGGCGAATGGACGCTCGTCGACGCAGGCGACCTCGTTGTCCACGTCATGCTCCCTGCCGTGCGCGACTTCTACGACATCGACACCTTGTGGGGCGGAGAAAAACCGAGTTTCCACGCCGGTATGCAAAAACCTTGGCACGCCGTCGACTAAAACGGTTTATCCATACAAAGGCCGTCTGAAACTTGAAAGCAAGCAAGTTTCAGACGGCCTTTTGCTATAATTCCATTCTTTTCACATTATTTAATTTATTGCACCATCATGCCGCAACCCGATTTCGCCCAAATCCTCTCCAAAGACCGCCATTTTCTGCGATCTGCCTTTAAAAACCCCAATAAATACGGCGGCTTGGCCAAGGTTGAGGAAAAATACAAAAAATCGCACGACCTCTATCTGCAACGCCTGTCCAAACTGCCCAAGCCCGAATTCGACAACACGCTGCCCGTTCACGAAAAACTCGACGAAATCAAAAAAGCCATTGCCGAGAATCAGGTAACGATTATTTGCGGCGAAACCGGTTCGGGCAAAACCACGCAGTTGCCCAAGATTTGTTTGGAACTCGGGCGCGGGGCGGCAGGCTTGATCGGGCATACCCAGCCGCGCCGTTTGGCTGCGCGTTCCGTAGCAGAGCGGATTGCCGAAGAGTTGAAATCGGAAATCGGCAGCGCGGTCGGCTATAAAGTGCGCTTTACCGACCATACCTCGCGCGATGCTTGCGTCAAGCTGATGACCGACGGCATCCTGCTGGCAGAAACCCAGACCGACCGTTATCTCGCCGCATACGACACGATTATCATCGACGAAGCGCACGAGCGCAGCCTGAACATCGACTTCCTTTTGGGCTATTTGAAACAGCTGCTGCCGCGCCGCCCCGATTTGAAAATCATCATCACCTCGGCAACGATAGACGCAGAACGTTTCTCCCAACACTTCAACGGCGCCCCTGTTTTAGAAGTGAGCGGGCGCACTTACCCTGTCGAAATCCTCTACCGACCGCTGACCAGCAAAGACGAAGACGACGCGGAAGTCGAGCTGACCGACGCGATTGTCGATGCGTCCGACGAATTGGCGCGCTACGGCGAAGGCGATATTTTGGTGTTCCTGCCGGGCGAACGCGAAATCCGAGAAGCCGCCGAAGCCCTGCGCAAATCCACGCTGCGCCGCAACGACGAAATCCTGCCCCTGTTCGCACGCCTGTCGCACGCCGAACAGCACAAAATCTTCCACCTCTCAGGCGCAAAACGCCGCATCGTGCTGGCAACCAACGTCGCCGAAACCTCGCTCACCGTGCCGGGCATCAAATACGTCATCGACACCGGCCTCGCGCGCGTCAAACGCTATTCCGCACGGGCGAAAGTGGAGCAGCTTCATGTCGAAAAAATCTCCCAAGCCGCCGCCCGCCAACGCTCCGGCCGCTGCGGCCGCGTCTCCGCAGGCGTGTGTATCCGACTGTTTTCAGAAGAAGATTTCAACAGCCGCCCCGAATTTACCGACCCCGAAATCGTCCGCAGCAACCTCGCCGCCGTCATCCTGCGCATGGCAGCGCTGAACTTGGGTGATGTGGCGGCATTCCCATTTTTAGAAATGCCCGATTCGCGGTATATCAATGACGGTTTTCAGGTATTGCTGGAATTGGGGGCGGTGGAGGCCGTCTGAAAATCTTTCAGGTAGCTTGAAAATCAGGCATTTATGCCCGACGAAAACAGATAAACAATAAACCATGTTGGGCTAAAAGTTTTCCTCGAAAACACATTAAGTTATATTAATTTAAACATTAAGGATACTACGGATGAATCAACTTCGTATGCAAGAAGTAGAAAAATTTCTTAAAAATAAAAAATTTGATGAGCTTCGTTGTTTGTTATTAGAGCGTGCTGAATATTGGCATCAGCAATATTCAGATGATGATAAGGTTTTGTTTCTATCTGATGGATTTGCATTATGCGCAAGGGATATCTTTGCATGTAGTAATAACTTATCTGATGAAATAGATTTCATCATTAATAAAGATAAGCAAAACAAATTAAGAGAAATCATATTTAATGCATTTAAAAATATCAGTGACGGGTTCAATAAGTTTAATAATATAACAATAAATCCTTCATCGCCGTTTTCTATTAGTAATATTTTAAAATATAACCCCTACGATTCATATTATAAAAAATATAGATATATCAGAAATTTATCTTGTACTGATTGGAGAAATTTGCTTAGAAGTGTACTTGATAAGGATAAAGAAAATATAGAAAGTAAAATTGATGATATTTTTAACGACTTACGATTATGCATTGAATATGAAATATTTTATCATTTTAATACTATGAATATAGAGGATTACAAAGAAATTAATGAACAAACGTATGGTAAGTTTTCTTTTTCCCATGACTCAATCAAAAAGGGGAGTTATTATAAGTATATGGAAATATTTTTTAATTTTCATGAGGAAATAGAAAATTTGGAAGTATTGCAGAAAAATTGTGTTGAATATTTACATTTAATTAAGGAGCGTCGACCCAATTTAAAATTAAATTATTCAAATTTGAATAGAAATATCAAAAACCTTCTTGATTTTGAAGAAAGCATAATTGGTAAACTGCCGGGTTAGTAGCTTGATGCACATCAATAAAAAGCGGCTTCTACTTTTTCATTTCCCAAAACAAGGTTTATCGGCATTGTTGAATTGAATTTCAGGCCATCTGAAATTCAATTCACAGAATAAATATTATCTAAATCCAATGCGTAGGTCGGCATCAATACCCGCCCTACACATCTGTTATACAAAACATGAAAAGCCATATCCATATGTCGTCTGAAAACGGGCGAAACGAGTTTTCGCAAAGCAAAAATTTTTCAGGCAGCCTGAAAACACTCACCAAACCCCGCTACCGCTTAACCCGCCTCGGCGAACAAATGGCACGCCTGCCCATCGACCCGAAAATCGCGCGTATTTTGCTGGCGGCGAAGAAACACGACTGCATGGCGGAAATATTGGTGATAGCGTCCGCGCTATCGATTCAAGACCCGCGCGAGCGGCCGCTGGAAGCGCGCGATGCCGCCGCCAAGGCGCATGAACGCTTTACCGACAAGCAGTCCGACTTTCTTGCCTATCTGAACATTTGGGATAGCTTCCAGCGCGAGCGTGATAAAGGCTTGTCCAACAAGCAGCTGGTGCAATGGTGCCGTCAATATTTCTTGTCGCACCTGCGTATGCGCGAATGGCGCGAGCTGCACCACCAGCTTGCCCAAACCGCGATTGAAATGGGTTTGACCACCAAAGAAGCCGCGTTTAGACAACCTCCTTCCCAAGAACAATTAAGGCCGTCTGAAAGCCAAGGCGACCAAGATTTGGCGGCCAAACTCAAACAAAAACAACTGGACAAGAAGCAACACCGCGCCCAAATCCGCGCCGCCAAAGAAGCCGGCTACGAACAAATCCACCGTGCCTTGCTGACCGGCCTTATCGCCAACGTCGGCATGAAATCACCCGACGGCAACGACTATACCGGCGCACGCGGCAGCCGCTTCCACCTTTTCCCCGCCTCAGCCCTGTTCAAAGCCAAGCCCAAATGGGTAATGGCGGCAGAATTGGTTGAAACCACGCGCCTTTACGCGCGCGACGTCGCCGTTATCCAGCCCGAATGGATAGAGCAGGAAGCGCCGCACCTCGTCCGCTACCATTATTTCGAGCCGCATTGGGAGCAAAAACGCGGTGAAGTCGTCGCCAGCGAACGCGTGACGCTTTACGGCCTGACCGTATTGCCGCGCCGCCCCGTGTCTTACGGCAAAGTTGCGCCCGAAGAAGCGCGCGAAATCTTTATCCGCGGCGCATTGGTGGCGCAGGAAAGCAATCTTCAGACGGCCTTTTTTGCCCACAATAAAAAGCTGATTAAAGAAATTACCGAACTCGAACACAAATCGCGCAAGCAAGACGTATTGGTCGACGACGAAGCCCTGTTTGCGTTTTATCACGAACGCCTGCCCGAGCTGGTGTGGAAAGACGCGAAAGGCGGAGTTTGGGGAAGCGAAGAGGGCGGACAAACCCAGTCGGACAAGACAGCCGATCAAAACGGACAAGCAAACCAGCGCAACGCAGGGCGCGTGGCGCAAGCCGCGCACGCGGATTCCAAAGATGCGTCCAACCGCGAGCGTGAACCGAGTTCACACACCCGACAAAATGTTTCAGACGACCCCAAACCCAAAAAGCAGCCTGCATCTCAAAAAGGCCGTCTGAAACCTTTGCCCCTTGCCGATATCCGCACCTTTGAAGCCTGGCTCAAAACCGCCGAACGCGACAATCCGCGCCTGCTGTTTCTCAGCCGCGACGATTTGATGCAACACGCCGCCGCGCACATTACCGAAGAGCAATTCCCCAAATTCTGGCAAACCGCAGACGGCAAGTTCAAACTTTCCTACCGCTTCGAGCCGCACCATCCGCTTGACGGCGTGACCATGACCGTGCCGCTGACCGTCCTCAACCGCCTGCACGCGCCGTCGCTCGAATGGCTGGTGCCCGGTATGTTGCGCGAAAAAATCCAGCTGCTGATTAAAGCACTGCCGAAGCAAATTCGCCGCATTTGCGTGCCCGTCCCCGATTTCATCACCAAATTTCTCGAAAGCAATCCCGACCGTCAAGCGGCCATCATTCCCCAGTTGGCGCACTTTATCGCCAGAAGCGCCGGCGATATGCGGATTCTCGAGCAAATCGACCAAGACGCATGGGCGGCGCAAGAATTGCCCGAACACTGCTATCTGAATCTGCGCATTATCGACGATGGCGGACAAGAGCTTGCCGGCGGCCGTAAACTGCACGAATTGCAACAACAACTCGGCCAAGCCGCCGCCGTTACATTCCGCGACAATACCCAAGAATTCGAGCGCGATAACGTGACCACATGGGACATCGGCACCCTGCCCGAATCCATCAAATTCGCACGCGGCAAACAACAGCTTACCGGCTACCTTGGCCTACAAAAAGAAAAAGACGGCCGCATCGCCCTGCGCCTGTTTGACACCACCGAAGCCGCCGAGCAGGCACACCGTCAAGGCGTAATCGAATTGATGAAGCTGCAATTAAAAGAGCAGGTAAAAGATTTGAACAAAGGCATCCAAGGCTTTACCCAAGCCGCCATGCTGCTCAAACACATCAACGCCGACACCCTGCGCGACGACCTCACCCAAGCCGTCTGCGACCGCGCCTTTATCGGCGAAGACGAGCTGCCGCGCAACGAAAAAGCCTTCAAAGAGCAAATCAAACGCGCCCGCAGCCGCCTGCCCGCCGTCAAAGAAGCCCTCAGCCGCTACTTGCAGGAAACCGCAGCCGCCTATGCCGAACTCAACGGCAAACTCGGCAAACACCCATTGACCCACCTTCTAAGACTACGCCTGCAAACCCTGCTCGCCGCCGGCTTCGCCACCCGTACCCCGTGGGCACAATGGCCGCGCCTCCCCATCTACCTCAAAGCCATGACCCTGCGCCTCGAAAAATACAGCAGCAACCCCGCCCGCGACGCAGCCCGCGAAGCCGATATTCAAGAGCTGGAACAAATGTGGCAGGAAAAAACAGATAGCCTGATCAAACAAGGCCTCCCTATTTCAGACGACCTTGCCGCGTTTAAATGGATGATTGAAGAATTGAGAGTGTCACTGTTTGCACAGGAATTGAAGACACCGTATCCGGTGTCGGTGAAGAGACTTTTGAAAGAATTAAATTCTTTAAATTAAGGAAACGAAAAAATGAAAATAGATGGAAAACTTATTGAAATTGCTTATATTTATCTAAAAAATCATATTTATTATGAAAACCTAAATCTTTTTATGAGAGAACGGATATCCTCTTTTGAGAAAGAACATAACCTATTAGATGAAGATGTGGGTAGAAATATTTTTGAGGAAATTGCTAAAGTTATATCTGATAATAATAATACGGATAAGCTAGATAAATGGATAGATAGTATTTCATTTAGAATTATTCCTAAAAGTTTTAAAGATAATTCTCACGAAAATACACATAATACAGAAGGTAGATTCATCAGTAATGATAAAAGTACGGATACACATAATCTTGTAAAGTTAAATTATTTTATTGATGCTGATGTTGAAGTTTATATTATAGATATGTTGTGGAGCCTGTATGTTGGACCAATTTTGGATGGTATACTTACAGAGGATTGTTATGGAAATAGATTACGAAATCATACTAAAGAATTTATAAAAAAGTACGCTGAATGTGATGACACAAGAGATGGATCAGGACATAATAACTTATTTATTCGCTATATAGATCAGTATAATAAATGGAGAAACAATGCCATAAATAAAGCAAGATTATTATCTGATAATAATGATAGTGTTGGAGTTATTTCATTAGATTTAAAAGAATTTTTTTACAATGTTGATATAGATTTAGATAAGGTTGATGAAATTATTGAAAGAGAATGCATTAGGGAGATTATGGATGATGCCTTAAAGTTAAATCGCTTATTAAAACGTATTTTTAAAAAGTATCATGAGGTGATCAAGAGTGAATTAAGTGTTACGCATAATGAATGTAAAGATAAAGAAATACTACCGATAGGGCTCACATCATCATCTATTTTATCAAATTGGTATATGATTGATTTTGATGAAAAAATACAGGAAGTATTGAAACCAATTTATTATGGAAGATATGTGGATGATATATTAATTGTATTGTCAAATCCTATTTTTGATGAAGATGACCCTTTAAAAAGCCTATATGAAAAATATTTCTTGAGTACCCATATTTTAGTAAGCGGTAAAGACGACGAAAGTTATATCATAGAAGGAAAGGATATTTCTATTCAAAAAAAGAAAGTTGTATTTCAATTTTTTGATAAAGCTAATAGCAAAGCTGGATTAGAACTATTTAAACAAGAATTAGATGAACAAAGTAGTGCGTTTAAATTTTTACCAACAGAGCACTTTTACCGAGAGATGGATGAGTTTGCTTATGAAATATTATTTAGTGGATCATCTAATAAGTTACGTAATGTTATTGGTGTAGTTGAAAATGAAACTAAGCTTTCACAATACCTATCTAACTGCATAACGGCAAATAGATTGTGTAAAACAAGCAAAAAGGATAAAGATATAGTAATTTCACAGCTAATGTTGTTTTTTAAAGGATGTAATTCATTAAAATTTAGTAGGCTATGGGAAAAGGTATATCAATATTCTTTTGTTGTAAATGATATAAATTTTGCAATTACCTTTTATAATCATTTAGTTAAAGAAATAAACATAATTGGCCATTCAGAAGATAAGAATAGCTCTCTCGTAGAAAAAATCAGGAAAGATTTATGTTTTTATAACCAAATTTCTTTTTCTCTTTCCTTGGCATTAATTAAATTTCCAATTCATAAAGAAAGTCTGGAAGTTAAAAAATTCTTTTATAAATTTCCTGATTTAAATAATTTAATGAAATTGGCGAATGGATTCAGGTATTCTAATTTAATTAGACATCATTTAGTTGCATGGCCATTATCAAATTATACTGAATATAAAGGAAGTTTGATTGATGAAAATAAGATATTGGAAGATATATCTTCAAAGGAACAATCTCATCATGAAATTAATAGTCAAAAAAAGAAATACTCTCCCAGATTTCTCCATATTGATGAGTTGCAAATATTCGAATTATCACAGAGACTAAGATGTAATAGCTTGAGTGATTGGCAAGCTGAATTTGCAAAAATGCGTAGTGGTTTTGTGAAATGGGAGAATGAAGAAGAAATTAATAATAATAAAAACATTGATAAATTTTTATTATCAATCAATGATGTATCTCGAAGAAATAATTATTTCAAATTAGCTATTGCAAATTTAATTGTAAATCAGAATGATATTATTCATGCACTAAGGGATGATGAAAAACCTAATTTAAGTTTTGATAGGCAAAAAATAATATATCAAATTCTGAATGCTGCCGTAAAAGAAAAAGTGGATCTATTGGTCTTACCAGAAGTATCTATTCCTGTCAGTTGGCTACCATTTATGGCATCTTTTTCTCGTAGAAACCAAATAGGATTAATTTTTGGATTAGAACATTGGGTAATTGATAAATTTGCATTTAATATTTTGATTGAATTGTTACCATTTAGTCAAAAAGAAGGTTTTAGGAATTGTTATATAACGGCAAGAGTTAAAAATCATTATGCTCCTGCAGAACTTAAGTATATAAATAGTTTTGGATTGTTTGCTGGCAATGATGGGAATAGATATTCTTATCATAAGGTTAATTGGAGAGGAGCTTGCTTTGCAACTTATAATTGCTTTGAATTAGCAGATATTACACATCGCGTTTTATTTAAATCGGAAATTAACTTATTAATTGCTTGTGTATGGAATAAGGATACTAATTACTATCAACATATATTAGAATCTGCAGTGAGAGATTTACATTGTTATACTATCCAGGTAAATACATCTCAATATGGTGGTTCATGTGTTTTACAACCAACAAAAACGGAACAAAAAACTCTCCTTTATGTGAAAGGAGGAAGTAATCCTTGCATTTTAACTACAGATCTTGATATACAGGCATTACGTAAGTTCCATTACCAATATAATCCATTAGATGGGGATAAATTCAAACCATTACCTCCAGGTTTCAAGTAATATGGCTAGCGTAGCCTGCCTGTATAGTAAGTCGTATCCTAATGTCCAACTGCGTGTGTGCGGTACGCACGCGGTCTTTTAAAAAAATGTTTTCCCAATCAAACCAAAGGCCGTCTGAAAGTATTTCCCAACTTTCAGACGGCCTTTTTATATTCATATTTCTGTTTATTTTTCCAACCGTGCAATCAGTTCATCAGCTAAGTCCAGATAAGCTTGGGTGCCTTTGGCGTGGGCGTCGTAGGCGAGGGCGGGGAGGCCGTGGCTGGGGGCTTCGGCGAGGCGGATGTTGCGGGGGATGACGGTGTCGAAGAGTAGGTTGCCGAAGTGTTGTTTGAGCTGTTCGCTGACTTCGACGACGAGGCGGCTGCGACTGTCGTACATGGTGCGGACGATGCCGGTTACGTCTAGGTCGGGGTTGATGGCTTGGCGGATTTTGCGGACGGTGGCCACTAAGTCGGAAATGCCTTCGAGGGCGTAGTATTCGCAAAGCATGGGGACGATGACGCCGTTGGCGGCGACTAAGCCGTTGAGGGTGAGCAGGGTCAGGGACGGGGGACAGTCGATGAGGACGTAGTCGTAGTCGTCGGCAACGAGCTGCAGGGCGTTTTTGAGGCGGATTTCGCGTGCGATTTCTTGGACGAGTTCGACTTCTGCGCCGGCCAGTGTGCGGTTGGCGCCCAATACGTCGTAGCCGCCTTCTTTGCTGCGTACGACGGCGTTGGGGATGTCAGTTTCGCCGAGGACGACTTGGTAAACGCCGTTTTCGATGGTGGCTTTGTTGATGCCGCTGCCTGTGGTGGCGTTGCCTTGGGGGTCGAGGTCGACGACGAGGACGCGGCGGCCTTTGGAGGCTAGGGAGGCGGCTAGGTTGACGGTGGTGGTGGTTTTGCCGACTCCGCCTTTTTGGTTGGCGACGGCGAGGATTTGTGCGCTCATGTGCTTTGCTGTCGTGTTAAGTGTGGATGGCTGGATTGTACCGTTATTCGGTATGCTTGGGTTGTTTTCAGACGGCCTTTTTGCGGATGATGACGATATGGCGTTCGGCATTGAGTTGGGGGACGTGCAATGCTTCGACTTTTTCGACGGCGACGCTTTCGGGCAGTTTGTCGATTTCTTCTTGCGGATATACGCCTTTCATGGCCGCCCAGTAGCCGCCGTCTTTGAGGAGGTGCTCGGTCCAGTTGACGAAGTCGGCGAGTTCGGCAAAGGCGCGGCTGGTGATGACGTCGGCGCGGCAGTTGGCGGCGGCTTCTACGCGGCCGCTGATGACGCGGACGTTTTTTAGGCCGAGTTCGATCACGGCTTGTTGTAAAAAGGCGGTTTTTTTGGTGTTGGCATCGAGGAGGGTGATGTCAAGGTCGGGGCGGCAGATGGCGGTGGGTATGCCGGGCTGTCCACCGCCGGAGCCGACGTCGAGCATGGTTTGGGCGTGTTCGATATAGGGCAAGAGGGTCAGGCTGTCGAGCAAGTGATGGCTGACGGTTTGGGCGGGATCGCGCAGGGCGGTCAGGTTGTAGGTTTTGTTCCACTTTTGCAGCAGGGCGGCATAGTCTAGCAGTTTGGCTTGTTTGGCGTCGTCGATGTCCAAATCCAGTGCCTGTATGCCGTCGCGGAGCTGTTGCGCCTGATTCATTTGTTATTCCTTATTGGTTAAAACGCGTTGGATGTAATGGTAACGGAAAGCATGCCGTCTGAAAATGTTTGCGCCTGTTGAATCAACGTTTCATTTTGTGAAAGACGATAGGCTGCTCCGGCGCGCGCGTGAGCTGTTTGGGCAGGGTCAGCATGGCGATGATCCATACGGAGAGGGTGTAGTAGAACACGCCTTGCCCACGCATACCGGCCAATGCGGCATTGCCTAAGATGGCTTCAAAAATCAAACCTGCCGCCGCCGAGGCACACGCTGCGACCCCGGCAAGGAATATGGCGTAACGCGAATGCCGTCGCATCATTTTTTTATACGCCAGCTTGGTCAGTCCGCCGGCAATCGGCAGGTTGAGGAAGGCAAACATGCCGCAGACAAACCATGCGACGGAGTCCTGCCAACCGCTTTGCCATGCCCACGCGCCGTCTTTGACCGTTATCAGCAGGCCTTGGCCGTCTGAAAAGGCGATTTGCACGATATTGTGCAATATCATCGCCAGCGGCAGGGTGAGGAACATCAGTGCGACCAATAGGGGGCGGTAGGGCTTTTCTTGTGTCAGATACATGGCGGTTTGCCTTGGGAAAATAAGTTGAAATGATAGCAGATTGGCGGTTGATTCACGTTTGTTAGCGCTGAAATTGCTGACAAAAACGGTCAATTAAAAAAGAAATGAAAAATTCTTTTTTCTTGGCAAACGTTGGCGGATAAAGGTTAAGAAAACGTTTTCAGACGGCCTAATCTCTTATTTTTATATGAACCGAACAGAAAATCTTTGCATTTCTCCGTAAAATCTACTAAATTCTCAATAACATATTATAAAGACCTGAAATCTGGAACCCAAACCGAAACTGCCTTCCGCCATTTACGCTCGGAAACTCAGCAGGCAACAAAAGTTTCACACACTACAAAAACAAAGCAATTCCTCTGAAATCAGTTGTTTATAATGATAGATAACCACAAGGCAAACCATGCCTGACTTTAGTAGGAGTAAAACCATGGCTGAAGCAACCGATGTCGTATTAGTAGGCGGCGGCATTATGAGCGCCACTTTGGGCGTATTGCTCAAAGAACTCGAACCATCTTGGGAAATCACCCTGATCGAACGCTTGGAAGATGTAGCGTTGGAATCATCAAATGCATGGAACAATGCCGGTACGGGACACTCTGCGCTGTGTGAATTGAACTATGCGCCCCTGACTGCCGACGGCACGATCGATCCGACCCGCGCCCTCAATATTGCCGAACAATTCCATATCAGCCGCCAATTTTGGGCGACTTTGGTCGAAGAAGGCAAACTGACCGACCGCACTTTCATCAATTCCGTTCCCCATATGTCGCTGGTGATGAACGCCGATCATTGCAGTTATCTGCAAAAACGTTTCGACGTGTTCAAAAACCAAAAACTCTTTGAAAAAATGGAGTTTTCTACCGACCGCGCCAAAATTGCCGAATGGGCACCGCTGGTTGTCAACGGCCGTGATGAAAACCAATCCATCGCCGCCAACTACTCCGCCGAAGGCACAGATGTCGATTTCGGCAGCCTGACCCGCCAGATGGTTAAATACTTGAGCGACAAAGGCGTAAAAATCAAATTTAACCGTCATGTCGACGACCTCAACCGCGAATCGGACGGCGCATGGGTGCTGAAAACCAGCAGCACCAAAGACGATGACGACCCGTTGACACTCCGCACCCGTTTCGTCTTCCTCGGCGCAGGCGGCGGCGCACTGACCCTGCTGCAAAAATCCGGTATCCCCGAAGGCAAAGGCTACGGCGGCTTTCCGGTTTCCGGCCTCTTCTTCCGCAACAGCAATCCCGAAACGGCCGCGCAACACAACGCCAAAGTGTATGGCCAAGCCTCCGTCGGCGCGCCCCCTATGTCCGTTCCGCATTTGGATACCCGCAACGTGGACGGCCAACGCCATTTGATGTTCGGCCCGTATGCAGGCTTCCGCCCCAACTTCCTCAAACAAGGCTCGCTCATGGATCTGCCGATGTCCATCCACATGGACAACCTCTATCCTATGCTCCGCGCCGGTTGGGCTAATATGCCGCTGACCAAATACCTCTTGGGCGAATTGCGTAAAACCAAAGAAGAACGCTTCACTTCGCTCTTAGAGTATTATCCGGAAGCCAATCCTGACGATTGGGAACTGATTACCGCCGGTCAGCGTGTGCAAATCATCAAAAAAGACCCGAAAAAAGGCGGTGTACTCCAATTCGGTACCGAAATCGTCGCCCATGCCGACGGCTCGCTGGCCGCATTGCTGGGCGCGTCCCCAGGTGCATCAACCGCCGTACCTTTGATGATTAAGCTGATCAACCAATGCTTCCCAGATCATGCCGAATCATGGTCAGGCCGTCTGAAAGAATTGGTGCCCGGCTACGGTATCAAGCTGAACGACAATCCGTCTTTGGCGGACGAAATCATCAGCCACAACGCGTCCGTTTTGGGCATTCATCACTAAATTGAAGCAGACACAAAGGCGGGCATTCTTGCCCGCCTTTTTTCAAACCATTAAAATAGCGGCATTCAGGCCGTCTGAAATCTAATCTGCGGCAGCATGTTGCACGATTCAAACCCGAAAATCAGCCCCAATAGAAAAACGCCATGACCGATATTCTCAACAAAATCCTTGCCACCAAAACAGAAGAAGTGGCCGCCCAAAAAGCCGCCGTTTCCTTGGAAGACATCAAAGCCCAAGCGCAGGCTGCTGCGCCGGTTCGCAGCTTTATCGGCTCGATCCGTGCAAAACACGCACAAAACCTGCCCGCCATTATTGCCGAAGTCAAAAAAGCCAGCCCGAGCAAAGGCCTGATCCGTCCTGATTTTCATCCTGCCGAAATCGCCGTTGCCTATGAAAAAGCGGGTGCGGCCTGTTTGTCCGTGTTGACGGACGAACCTTATTTCCAAGGCTCGCCCGAGTATTTGAAACAGGCGCGTGCGGCCGTGGCACTGCCGGTCTTGCGTAAAGATTTCATCATCGACGAATACCAAATCTATCAGGCGCGCGCGTGGGGTGCGGATGCGGTTCTTCTGATTGCTGCTGCACTGGAAGCCGAGCAGCTTGAGCGTTTTGAAGCCGTTGCCCACGAATTGGGCATGACTGTCTTGTTGGAATTGCACGATGCATCCGAGCTGGAAAAATGCCGCAACATGACCACGCCGCTGTGGGGTGTCAACAACCGCAACCTGCGTACGTTTGAAGTGACCCTGCAACAAACCCTCGACCTCTTGCCTGAGTTGAGCGGTAAAACCGTTGTAACCGAAAGCGGCATCCGCAACAAAGAAGACGTCGATTTCATGCGCGGCCACGGCGTGCATACTTTCCTGATCGGCGAAACCTTTATGAGAGCCGAAGATATTAAAGCCGAAGTCAAAAAATTGTTCTAAACCTAAAAAACATCAGGCCGTCTGAATTTTCAGACGGCCTGAATCCATTGGAGACGAGAAAAAATGTTTACCGTACAACGCATTTATGCTTATCAGCCGAATCCCGAACAGACCGCCGTCTTTATCGACCGCCTCTATCCGCGCGGCGTCCGCAAAGAGGTTTTTGCCACTGCACTTTGGCTGAAAGACATTACGCCCAGTGCAAACCTGCGTCGCTGGTATCACGAAAATCCGGCTGAGAATTTTGACGGTTTTGTCAGCCGTTATCATGAAGAGCTGCAAGGCGATGCCGAGCAGGCCGCCATCAAGCGGCTGCTGGATTTGGAGCGGCAACACGGCAATATCCTGCTGCTGACCGCCGTCAAAGATCCCCGACATTCCCACGTCTCTGCGCTGGCTCAATTTTTGGGCACAACGTTTGAATATCGCGATTAAAAAATCAGTGTTTGAACCGGATATAAAAAGGCCGTCTGAAATTAAGGTTTCAGACGGCCTGCTATTTTCAAATCAAGAAGGATAACGGTGTGCCACCAATTTTCCATCTATGTATTCGCCGATATAGACTTGCGAGGCTTCAAGGTGGAGGCGGTCAAGTTCCTGTTGCAGCCATTCTTCATCACGCTTAATGATTTCGAGGATGTCGGGGTCAACTTGGCCGTCTGTAATCAGTGGATAGCGCAGGCTTTCGTCGCCGTACTTAATGACGGCGAGCTGGCCGTTTTGTTCCATCACGGCACGTTTGACGGCAGAGATTTCGTAGATGCCGGCGGCGCGGAGTTTGAACATGAGGTCGTGTGCGCTGATGCCGTTTTTCATGCATTCATCGGTTTGGATTTTGCCGTTGACGATAACCCAGACGGATTTGCCGTCAATGATGGATTTGACCCAGCGGTTGTGGTTTTTGATGAATTTCAGGCTCAAGACCAACAGCGTCCACAAAATCAGCACGAGGAAAAATTGCAACAGGCCGACGCTGTCGCTGTAAATCACGCCACCGATGATGCCGCCGAGTACATAGTTTTGCACTTGGTCCATGGCGGAGGTCGGCGCGAGGTTGCCTTTACCTAAGAGGTTGATTTGCAAAATCAAACCTAAAATACCCATCAGTAGTTTGAGGGCGAGCAGGGAGTATGCTTCCATGTGTGTGTATCCTGTTATTCTTTATCGATGAGTTCGATATTGTTGTTGACCAAATTGATGGGTGTCAGCGTGTAGGCGGAGAAGTCTTGATTGAAATGGACTTCGTAGTATTGGTTTTTGATGCCGATAATCATGCCGTTGAACAGGCGCGTGCTGTTGACGATGATGTCTTGTTTTTCAACTTTTTGGTTTTCAATCAAGGCATTGAGAAAACCCACCATGCGCGAAGTATCGGCGGCAAAGTTTTGACGCTCGCTGTATGAAAGATATTGCGTGCCGCAGATGAGAATGAGCAACAACAGCGCAATAATGCTCAGGTCGCGGTATTTGGTGTCCATGCGGTGGCGCAGGTATTGCGATACGGCGAGCAGGAGGATGACGAGGGCGGCGAAAATCAGGATATATTTCAAGTAGTCGTGGAAATACATATGATTTTCAAGATAAAAGTGAGAAAAGAATTTCATGGTATTTGATAAATTTGGGAAGGGTAATCAGGCCGTCTGAAACTTAAATTTCAGACGGCCTCGTCTATTAAACAAGGATGTTGCGTCAAGGTTTCGGATAAAGCATACATGGCGCTTCCCGAAGTAGTATCAGTTGATAAATCCGTCGTCCTTCATTTTTTTTTTCGGAAAAATACTGGCTGATGACCAGTAAGCTGGCCAAAATGATAATGAAAAGACCTGCCATGGTCAGGGTGATTTTGAGAAACAAATCGGCATCGACGAAGGAAAACCAAAGTTGCAAAATCAAGAGCAACACCCAGCTGACAAACAATCCGAGACAGGCATAGACGCCGAGTTTAAACACGTTCTTTTTCCAAAATGACGACGTAGGCTTCACGCACGAAAAACAGCAGCATGCGGCGTTGGTCTTTTTCCATGGTAACGACCTTCCAGCCTTGTGAAGCGTGGCTGTTGAGGAAATCGCTGAATTTGACTGGATTGATTTTGGCGCTGCCGAAAACCAAACTGGAAAGCAGGTTCTCTTGATAAATGACTGCTTTATATTCTTTCATTTTATTCCTTTGAAAAATAAGGGGGCCTTAAAGGCCCCCACGATTCTACTCTTTATTGTTTAACTGCGGCAATACGGAACCTTCGCCCAATGCCAACAAACCACTTTGCGAGTAAATACCCAGTTTGGAGCGGGTGTCGGTGATGTCGAGGTTGCGCATGGTCAGTTGGCCGATGCGGTCGAGCGGTGTGAACGCTGCGTCTTCGACTTTTTCCATACTCAGGCGTTCCGGTTGGTAGGTCAGGTTGGGTGATTCAGTGTTCAGAATCGAGTAGTCGTTGCCGCGACGCAGTTCAAGGGTAACTTCGCCGGTAATGGCTTTGGCGACCCAGCGTTGGGCGGTTTCGCGCAACATGAGGGCTTGGCTGTCAAACCAGCGGCCTTGGTAGAGCAGGCGGCCGAGGCGCAGGCCGTTGATGCGGTATTGTTCGATGGTATCTTCGTTGTGGATGCCGGTCACCAAACGTTCGTAGGCGATGTGGAACAACGCCATGCCTGGGGCTTCGTAGATGCCGCGCGATTTGGCTTCGATAATGCGGTTTTCGATTTGGTCGCTCATGCCCAAGCCGTGACGGCCGCCGATGCGGTTGGCTTCGAGGAAGAGTTCGACAGGGTCGGCGTATTCTTTGCCGTTTAATGCAACCGGCACGCCTTCTTCAAAGCGTACGCTGACTTCTTCGGGTTTGACTTCGACGCTTTCGTCCCAGAAGGCAACGCCCATGATGGGCTTAACGATTTTGATGCCGCTGTTGAGGAATTCCAAGTCTTTGGCTTCGTGGGTGGCACCCAGCATGTTGGAGTCGGTAGAGTAGGCTTTTTCAACCGACATTTTGTAGTTGAAGCCGTTGGCAATCAGAAATTCGCTCATTTCGTGACGGCCGCCGAGTTCGTCGATAAATTGTTGGTCGAGCCAGGGTTTGTAGATTTTCAGCGCCGGGTTGGTCAACAGGCCGTAGCGGTAGAAACGCTCGATGTCGTTGCCTTTATAAGTGCTGCCGTCGCCCCAGATATTCACATCGTCTTCTTTCATGGCGGAAACGAGCATGGTGCCGGTCACGGCGCGGCCCAGAGGCGTGGTGTTGAAGTAGGCGATGCCGCCGGTGGAAACGTGGAACGCGCCGCATTGGATGGCGGCGATGCCCTCGTGTGCCAACTGCGCGCGGCAGTCAATCAGGCGGGCATTTTCTGCGCCGTATTCCATCGCTTTTTTAGGAATGGCGTTGTAATCGTCTTCGTCAGGTTGGCCGAGGTTGGCGGTGTAGGCGTAAGGCAGTGCGCCTTTGAGTTTCATCCACAGCAGTGCGGCAGAGGTATCAAGACCGCCGGAGAAGGCGATGCCGACTTTTTGACCGACGGGGAGATTTTGTAAAATGGTATGGTTTTGGCTCATTGGGATTCCTCCAGACTTGAAAAGTTGAAACCATTATCTTATAAATGGAATACATTGTCAGCAATTAGGCCGTCTGAATGTTCGGAGGGCCGTATTAAAGAAACCTCATCATGAACGCTTTTAACCTCATTATCATCGGCGACGAAATCCTGCACGGCAGCCGTCAAGACAAGCATTTCGCCTTTTTTAAATCTTTATTGGAATCGCACGGGCTGAAGCTCAATCAGGTGCAATACCTGCCTGACGAACCCGATTTGCTGGTCAAACAACTGTGCCGCAGTTTTTCAGACGGCCTGCCGACTTTCGTTACCGGAGGCATCGGTTCTACGCCTGACGACCATACGCGCCAAGCCGCCGCGGCTGCTTTGGATTTACCTGTCGTCCGCCATCCTGAAGCCGCCAAGTTTATCGAAGGTGTGACCCAAAAACGCGGCGAGCCGCTCGATTCGCCGGAACACGCCCAACGCCTGAAAATGGCAGATTTTCCCGAAGGCGCGGAATTGGTGCCCAATCCGTTTAACAACATCGCCGGATTTTCCATCCGCGAGCATTATTTCTTTCCCGGTTTCCCTGTGATGGCGCACCCGATGGCCGAATGGGTATTGGAAACTTATTACGCCGACCGCTTCAACCAAACCGAACGCGGCAGCCGCAGCGTGTATGTGTTCGACCAACCCGAATCGCGCATTACGCCGATTATGGAACATCTTGAGCGTACCTACGCCGGTGTCCGTTCGTACAGCCTGCCCACCGTGGGCCGTACCGATTCAGACGGCCGTTACACTCCGCCGCATATCGAGTTCGGCATCAAGGCGGAAGGCGAGGCCTGCCGCTTGCTGGATGCGGCGTGGGAAGATGCGTTGCAGGGTTTGCAGGCGATTGGCGCGACTTTGAAAGAAACGGTGGAATAATGCACTTATCCCCAGCCCAATCCAGACGCGCACTGGCTTTCGCTTCTTTGCTGTTTTTACCGCCGACCCTCATCATCGGCATTTGGCTGGCGCAATATGGCGGCTTCGCTTTTGAGCCGCCGCTGATGCACGCCGTCCATGCTCACGCAGGCACATGGTTTGATCCGATTGCCACCGTGTTGCACTATCTGGGCAAAACCGCGATTGCCGTGCCGCTGATCGGCGCAGTCGCCGCCGCCCTGTATTTTGCCGATAAGAAGCGCGAGGCACTGTTTTGCGTGTTGGAGGCATTGGTGCCGACTTTGAACATGCTGATTGTGAAGGTATGGTTTGCCCGCGAACGTCCGCTGCTTTGGCCGCGTCTGATTGAAGAGAGCAATTTTTCTTTCCCCAGCGGCCACAGTACGTTTTCCGCCGCTATTGCCGTCATGCTGATATTGCTTTGCCGCCGCACGCGCTACCGCCGCGCCGCTTGGATAGGCGGTATTTCCTTTGCCCTGTTGACCGGGTTTTCACGCATTTATTTGGGCGTGCATTATCCCACCGACGTTTGGGCAGGCTGGACAAACGGCACGCTGACTGCCTTGCTGGTGTATATGCTCATCTTCAGGCCGTCTGAAAAATAGAAGAAATAAATCATGAATACACGTTCACCCAACACGCCTTATTGGCTCAGAAACGGCCATGCCGACACCCTGTTTGCCAAGCTGCTGCAAGGCAAGGCGCCCGACTACCGTCGCGAGCTTCTGCCCGACAGTACCGGCAAAACCCAAGTTGCCTACGATTTTGTCGACAGCACCGATCCTGATGCGCCGTTGGTGGTTTTGTTCCACGGACTGGAAGGCAGCAGCGAGAGCCATTACGCGGTTGAGTTGATGAAAGCCGTACAGCAGCGCGGTTGGAACGGCGTGGTTGCCCATTTCCGCAGTTGCGGCGGCATAGAAAACACCGCGCCCGTGTTTTACCACCTCGGCGATACGCCCGAAATCGCCTTTATGCTCAACACGCTGGCACAACGCTATTCAACCATCTACGCCGTCGGCGTTTCTTTGGGGGGCAATGCCTTGGCCAAATATTTGGGCGAGCAGGGCAGCAATGCCGTTCCGCGTGCTTCTGCCGTCGTTTCCGCGCCGGTCGATGCCGTGGCGGCCGGTACGCGTTTTGATCAGGGCATGACGCGCTTGATTTACACTCGCTATTTTTTAAATTCGCTGTTGCCGAAAGCCCAGGCGATTCCCCGGTTTCAGACGGCCTTAAGCCAGCAAAACTGCAAAACGCTTGGCGATTTTGACGACCGCTTTACCGCGCCGCTACACGGTTTTGCCGACCGCCACGATTACTACCGCCGCAATTCCTGCAAACCGTTTCTGAAAGGCGTGGATACGCCGTTGCTGTTGCTCAATGCCGTCAATGACCCTTTCCTGCCGCCGGAAGCCCTGCCGACCGGGCGGGACGTGTCCTCAGCTGTTACGCTGCTGCAACCGGCATACGGCGGTCATGTCGGCTTTGTCAGCCGCGATCAAGGCCGTCTGAATCTGCAATGGCTGCCGCAAACGGTGTTGGACTATTTCAAACAGTATCAGCCGTAAATAAAAAAGGGCATGTATGCCGACATGTCCTTAGAGTGTAGAAAGTAAAAAGGCCGTCTGAAAACGAATTTCAGACGGCCTTTTGAATGGCTTGATTATTTGCCTTTGTCGGCTTTGGCTTCTTTTTTCAGAGAAGCGTACAACTCAGGGTCGCGGTTTTTCAGCAGGGACGCGACGGCCAAGTCGTCACGGTTAACTTTAGCCAAATCTACGCGCTCAATGTGTACCAAACGCAGCAATTCGCGTACAGGTTTAGGCATGTTGCGGCCGGATTCGTAACGGGAACCACCGGATTGAGTCACACCAATGCGGCTCCAGAAGTCCATTTGGTTTAGGCCGAGTTTTTTACGGATATCGCGGATGTTTTCAATTTTTTCGAACGATTTCATGAATCTTCCTTATTGTGGTATTTGTTGCATGCCTCTAGGCATAAAAATGGGTCTGCAAGAATGCCGGCATCCCTTTTCCTGTAGGCTTTTGGGGTGATATGTGGGCGTATTGCAAATGACTGATCTAGATAATTAGACAGTATATTCGAAAGAAGTTTTCCGCTGTCTGCCATAATTTGTGTAAATATTTCTTAATTCATTATTTCGGTAAATTTTCATTATATAAATCATTAAATTATGCGTTTATCTTAAATATGGCATAAGCAAATTTTTACATAATTAAACAATTCAATTTAGATAAAAACTTAATTTCGAGTTTTTATTCGGTTTTCTAGGTTGAGAATGCGAATAAATTTCAGGCCGTCTGAATTTGTATTTTCAGACGGCCTGAAGAGTTTTTCAAGATTAAGGCTTACCGCTGGCTGGGCTGATGGTAAGGATTTCGTAGCCGGTCTCGGTAACCAAGACTTCGTGTTCCCATTGGGCGGAGAGGGAGCGGTCTTTGGTGACCACTGTCCAACCATCGTTCAGGATGCGCAGATGGCGTTTGCCTTGGTTGATCATCGGCTCGATGGTGAAAATCATGCCCGGTTTGAGGACGAGGCCCTCACCTTTGCGGCCGTAGTGGACTACTTGCGGCGCTTCGTGGAAGCCGCGGCCGATGCCGTGTCCGCAGAATTCCTGTACAACGGAGTAGCCGGCATTTTCGGCAACCTGTTGGCAGGCATAGCCGACGTCGCCGAGAGTGGCGCCGGGTTTGACCGCTTCGATACCCGCCATCATGGAGGCGTGGGTCACGTCGATCAGGCGTTGGGCAATCGGGGAGACTTTGCCGACGGTAAACATACGGCTGGAATCGCCGTGGAAGCCGTCTTTTTTAATGGTCAGGTCGATGTTGACGATGTCGCCTTCTTTCAGCGGCTTGTCGTCGGGAATGCCGTGGCAGATGACGTGGTTGACGGAGGTGCAGCAGGATTTCGGGTAAGGCGGGTTGCCGTAGTTGAGTGGGGCCGGATAACCGCCTTGAACGTTGACGTGGTAGTCGTAAACGAGTTTGTCGATTTCGTTGGTGGTTACGCCGGGTTTGACGAATTGGCCGATGTAATCGAGGGCTTCGGCGACCAAGCGGCCGAGTTCGCGCATTTTTTCGATTTCTTCGGGGGTTTTGATGATGACTTTGTCCATGAGGTTTCCTTCTTGTTTCAGACAGTATGGAGGCCGTCTGAACGGGACGGGTGTGCCGTCTGTTTAAAACAGGTTGTCGAGATTGTCTTTATTGCGCGGTTTGGCTTGTGGTTTGGCCTCGGGCTCGGCTTTCGGAGTCGGTTTGGACTCGGGGGCTTTGGCTTTTTCCGGTTTGTTTTCTACTGCTTGTGCGGTAGGTTTATTGCTTGCGGCTTTGTTTTCTACCGGCTGGCTGTCTGCTTTCGGTTTGTTTGGAGCGGCAGAACTGCTGTTGTCGGATTGTGTGTTTTCTGATTTGTCGGCTTCGGCGCGTTTGTTTTCTGTGCGTTTGCCGCGGTGTGCGGCAGGACGGTCGTTTTTTGCACCTTCTTCGGCGTTGTCGCTTTTTTCGTTTTGTGGGACGACAGGATTGCCGGAGGCGGTTTTTGCGTCGCCGTCTTTGGTAGGCTGAACGGTTTCAGGTTCGACAGTGCCGTTGGGGCGCCAAACTTCAATGCGTGTGTCGGTTTGTTCGGCAGGGCTTTTTTCGGGTACGTCGGTTTTACCGGAGTTTAGGGTGCTGAATACGCCGGCGACAAGGGCGGCGACGGCGATAAAGCTGACAAGGAATAAAGCGCGGATTAGGTGTTTGGGCTTAAGTTGGAAAGGGGGTTTATTATTCTTGGACATGATGGGGCGGGTAATCGTTGGAGGAATGGCCGTCTGAATGTTCAGACGGCCCCGGGTTGCCTGTGAATCAGTTGGCAACGTAGTTTTGATAGAGGGTCACGACTTTTTGTACGCCGACGGTCGTGCTGACTTTTTGGGTCACGCGGGCTTGTTCGTCAGGCGTGAGGATGCCCATCACATAGGTCACGTTGCCGTAAGTTACGATTTTGACGCGTGCTTGGGTGGCCGGGCTGAGGCCCAACAGGGTGGCGCGGACTTTGGATGTACCCCAAGTATCGTTGGTCACATCACCGAGCGAACGCGCTTGTGAGGCAACAGTGATGTAGTTGTACACGCCTTCTGCGGCTTGTTCGGAACGGGCAATGCGTTCAACAAATTGTTTTTCGCCTTCGGTAGCCACTTGGCCGAGCAGGAGCAGGTGGCGGTTGTAGCCGACAACGTTCAGTTTGGGCTTGTAGCCTTGGACTTGGTTGTTTTGGCGCAGGTAGGAGCGTGCGGTGGTTTCGACGCGCAAGGCCATAACGTTGTCGTCGGTTTGCGCGCCTGTGGTGCGGCGGTCGACGGCGGATTTGGTGCCGACGGCAGCACCGCCGATCAGTGCGCCGACGCAGCCGCTCAGACTCAGGCTCAAGAGGGTCGCGGTCAGAACGGGGAGGGCGTAGCGTTTGATATTCTTCATATCCTTTTCCTTGGGTATGGACGGTTGGGCGTTCAGACGGCCTTTAAGGGATGGGCCGTCTGAAAAGAAAGGGTTACATGCCTTCGAGCAGGACGGAGTCGATGCAGTCGCACATGGCGTGAATCAGCAAAATATGGTTTTCCTGAATGCGGGCAGTGCGCGGATAAGGGACGTTGAGCAAAACGTCGGTATCTTTGAGCATGGCGGCGATTTTTCCGCCGTCGCGGCCGGTCATGGCGATGACGTGCATATCGCGCTCGTGTGCCGCTTTGATGGCTTCGATGACGTTGGCGGAATTGCCGGAGGTGGAGATGCCGACCAATACGTCGCCTGCACGTCCGAGCGCGCGCACTTGTTTGCTGAATACATGGTCGAAACCGTAGTCGTTGCCGATGGCGGTCAGGGCGGAAGTGTCTGTCGTCAGCGCGACAGCGGCCAATTCCATGCGTTCTTTTTCAAAACGGCCGGTCATTTCTGCGGCGAAGTGTTGCGCGTCGGCAGCCGAACCGCCGTTGCCGCAAGCCAGGATTTTGCCGTCGTTCATCAGGCATTGCAGCATCAGCTCGGCGGCCTGTGCGGTCGGCTCGACCAGTACTTTTTCGGCTTCTTGCTTGGAGCGGATGCTCTCGGCAAAATGTGCGGAAACGCGTTCTTGTAATGTTGTCATGAGGTTAACCTGTAATATTTTGAATCCATTCGGGCGGGCCGTCGCCCTCAATCAATACCGCGTCCAGGCGGCAGGGCGCATGGTTTAACCCGTGCTTTTGCAGATAATACTCTACACTTCGTTGCAATTTCAATAATTTGGACTGCGAGATGCTGTATGCGGCACCACCGAAACCTCGGTTTTTGCGGTATTTTACTTCAACAAACACAATCGTACTGCCGTTTTTGACGATTAAATCGATTTCGCCGTAGGCGCAATGCCAGTTCCGCGCCAGCAGCGAGTAGCCTTTGCCCAGCAGGAATGCCAGCGCCGCATCTTCGGCCGCCGCCCCCTGTTTGTGGTTTAAGCGCATGAAAAGTTTACCCGTTATATAATCATTGTTTTTAAAGAGACGCCGTTTCAGACGGCCTTGAATCTATGTACACAAAACACCTGCAAAAAGCCGTCGACAGCATCGAAAAACAGACATTATACGTTGTCGCCACACCCATCGGCAATTTAGCCGACATAACGCTGCGCGCGCTGGCCGTTCTGCAAAAGGCCGACATGATCTGCGCCGAGGACACCCGTGTTACCGCCCAGCTTTTGAGTGCGTACGGTATTCAGGGTAAACTCGTGAGCGTGCGCGAACACAACGAGCAGCAAATGGCCGATAAAATCATCGCCCATCTTTCAGATGGCCTGAGCGTCGCCCAAGTTTCGGATGCGGGTACGCCTGCGGTTTGCGATCCTGGTGCGAAACTTGCCGCCCGCGTGCGCGAGGCCGGATTTAAAGTGGTGCCTGTGGTTGGCGCAAGTGCGGTCATGGGGGCGTTGAGCGTGGCCGGGGTGACGGAATCCGATTTTTACTTCAATGGTTTTCTGCCGCCTAAGGCCGGCGAACGCCAAAAGCTGCTGGCCAAATGGGCGGAATCCGATTTTCCGATTGTGATGTTTGAAACGCCGCACCGTATCGAAGCAAGTCTTGCGGATATGGCTGCACAGTTCCCCGATCGCCGTTTGACTTTGGCGCGCGAAATCACCAAAACATTTGAAACTTTCCTCAGCGGCACGGTTGCCGAAATCCAAGCCGCCCTTAAAAACGACAGCAACCAAACGCGTGGCGAGATGGTGCTGGTGTTGCACCCTGCGGTAAAAGAGAAGCACAGCGATTTGCCCGAGGCGGCGCAAAATACCATGAAAATCCTTGCGGCCGAGTTGCCGACCAAACAAGCAGCCGAGCTTGCCGCCAAGATTACCGGTGAGAATAAAAAGGCGCTGTATGATTTGGCTTTGGAATGGAAAAAGCAGGGGTAATGGCTGATTGGCAAACCGTATATCAAAGGCCGTCTGAACAATAGATTTCAGACGGCCTTTTTTGATTAGACTTTAGAGGGTTTAAAACTGATCCAATAGGTTCAAGACGCTTTGGTGTTTGCGTTTCAGACGGCCTCAATGTTTGGCAAACCTGTTTTAACGCTGCCATGCGCTACGCAAATATTCGATGCAGTCGGTCAGGGCGTAAAACGGGGCGTTGCCGTGATTGGCGTTGGGGTAGAGGGTGAAGCGGACATCCGCGCCGAGGTGGTGCAAAGTGCCGGCAAGGATTTTGGCTTGTGCAACCATGCCACGGCTGGTTTGGTCGGGGCGGTTGTTTCTGCCTTCATGTTCGCCTGCACCGAGGCGGATGCCGATTCCTTGCGGCAATGTGCCGGGCAACCAATCGAGTACACGGCGGTCTTGCCACCAGATAGACGGCGAAACCAGCAAATAATAGCGGAATCGTTCGGGGCAGGTGAACAGGGAATAGAGGCCGTACAAGGCGCCGAACGAATGGCCGAAGACGGCTTGGTTTTGGGTATCGATGCGGTATTTGCTGTTGAGCAGGGCGGAGAGTTCGTCGTCGATAAAGCGGCTGAAGCGGTCGGCTTGGCCGTATTGTTTGCGTTCGGATTCGGGCGCGTTGTCGGGCAGCGGCGGCGTGTAGTCGAGGGCGCGTTGGCTTAAGTCGCGGATGGTGCCGCCGGTGTAGCCGATGCCGACAATCAGACAGGCGGCATGGCTTTTGGTGATGGGGTTGATGAGCAGGGATTGCGCCATATTGAGGATGGCGGGGAAAAAGGCATCCCCGTCAAGAATATACAGCACGGGATAGCCGCTTGTCGGACGCTCGCCGAGTGCCGCGGCTTGAATGCGGTAGGTGCGGCCGGTGTGGGCAGAAGTAAGGGCGGTTTCTTCGGCTTGCAGCAGGGTGGCGGCTTGCCAGTTGGGGCGGATGGGCATGATGGGGTGCTTTAATCAATGGGTTACTTAAGGAAAAAAGGCCGTCTGAACAATGGATTTCAGATGGCCTTATTGTACGGATTTCTGCCTTTTTAACAATACGCGCGATTAGCGTACGTCAACGTAGGAGCTGCTGTGCAGTTCGCGCAGGAGGTTGGTGGTCGCCTGTTGCGCTTTTTGTTGGGACAGGTATTGGCGGACGGCGTTTTGTTGGCGCTCTTCAGGCGTACCTGCTTCGCGGACGTCGTTCAGCTTGATGATGTGCCAGCCGAATTGGGTGCGGACAGGGGCGCTGATTTGGCCGGGTTTAAGTTTGTGGACAGCTTCTTCAAATGGGGCAACCATCATGCCGTCGGCAAACCAGCCCAAATCGCCGCCATTGCCGGCGCTGCTGTCTTGCGAGTATTGGCGTGCCAAACCGCCGAAATCTGCGCCGCTGCGGGCTTGCGAGTAGATTTTGCGGATGGTGCTTTCTGCGCCGACGGCGGCATTGTCGTTGTCGGCTTTAATGAGGATGTGTTGGGCATGGTATTGGCGCACAGGGTCTGCTTCAGGCAGGGTGACGCCTTGTTGTTTGGCCTGCTCGATGTAGCGTGCCACTTCGGAGTCGCTCACGCGGCTGTTTTGCATGATGGCTTGTTGGCGCACTTTTTCAACAATAATGCTGTCGGCGATGTCTTGACGGACGGCGGCAGACGGATTTTTGATGTTGGGGTTGTGCGCGATAACGGCTTCGATTTCGCTATCGGTCGCTTGGATGTTGCGGCGTTTGCCTGCTTGGAGGATCAGGGATTGGTTGATCATTTGTGCCAAAACCTGTTGGCGCAGCTCGTTGGCGTCCATTTGCGTGCCTTTAGGCATGGTTTGACGCGCTTGCGCTACGGCTTGTGCGACTTGGCGGTGGGTAATGACTTCGTTGTCGACAACCGCGGCAATGCCGTCTGAAAGATGTACGCCGCTTTGTACGGCAGGCATGGTGGTGGCGCTGACGACTGGAGTTTTATTGGCACGCGCTTTGGTCGCTTTGGCTTTAGGAGCGGCGTGTGCGCCTACTGCGAGAGTGAGTGCGGCGACGAGAATCAGGGGTTTGAAGTTCATTGTTTGACTACCTCGTTGGTTTTGCTGTAACCGGGGATGGCTAAGCGGAGTTTTTCGAATGGGTTGTTGCCGATATTGCTCAAGTCTTTGAGTTGGAGGTTGAAGAATACGGCGTTTTTGTGGCTGTTTTCGCCGGTAACATAGCGTTGGCCGACCAAGCTTGCGCTCCAGCAGCCGCAGTTGCTTTTGTATTCTGCACCGATGAGCATTTCCAGCGGTTTTTTGGCTTCGATTTCGTAGTTGTAACGGGCAACGGCGTACAGGTTTTTACTCAACGGCCATTGGGCGGCAAGGTCGATTTGGCTGAGCCTGTCGTAGAAATAGTCGCCGTTGGCTTGCAGATAGATGCGCTCGTTGCGTCCGTATTTGTAGCGCGCGCTTAAAACTTTGCCGGGTTCGGGGTTGTAGGCAATCCCTGCGGCGTAGCTTTCGGCACGGCTTTGGTTTTGGTTGTAGTGGATGTCCAAGTCGATGCGGATGCTCGGGGTAATGTTGCCGTGTGCAAAGGCTACCCAGTCGGACTGGCTGCGCGGATAACGGCTGACGCTGCCGTCAGGCAGGACGCTGTCTTTTTTGAAATAAAACTTCTGGCCGATACCTGCACGGAAGAGTTCCGCACCGGTATTGGGGTTGAGGATACGGCTTTGTGTGGCCAGTGTCAGGCTGTTGGCCGAATTGATGCGGTCGTTGCCCGAATACAGGTTTTCGCGGAACAGCTGCGAGTAGCTAAAGCTGTTTTCAGAGCTGTCGAAATTAGGCAGGTCGTTTTGGGACTTGGTCGGAATGTAGTTGTAAAACAGGCGCGGTTCAAGCGTTTGCAGGTATTCCCCGCCGAAGAGCTGGGCCCTGCGCTCGAAAGTCAGGCCGCTGTCGACGTTGATAATCGGCAGGACGCGGCTGACATTGCGGCCGCTTTGACCATTGAAGCTGTTGAGGCTGTAATAAGTGGCATGTACGCCGACTTTAGGCCGGATGTAGCCCCATTGGTTGTGGAAATCCCATTTGACGCTCGGGTAGAGTACTACGCGGCTGCCGTCTTGCTTGGTATCGTGGTCAAAGCGGGTGAATTGGCCTAATACGTTAAGTTGCGCCTTGCCGATATGGCTTTGCCAACGGCCGGTCAGGCGGGGCATGATGGCATAAGGCTCGTCTTTATAACCGTCTTGGTTGGCAAGCGTTTGGTATTTTTGTACGCGCAACGAGCCGTCGAAGCTGCCGCCTAGCAGTTTGTCGCTGTAATTGAGCCATGCCTGACGGTCAAGGTTGACGTTGCGCGCAATGTCTTCGCGGCCGTAGAAGTCGCGGTAGTAATCGTCATCGGAAACTTGGTTGTAGTCGATGCCGCCGCTGATTTTGCTGTTCAGCTGCTGCTGGTGTTTCCATTTAAACTGGTAGCGGTTGTTGTGGACGCTTTTTTGGTCGTTGGGCATCCAGTCGCCATCGACTTCGCCGCTGTAATTCGGTTGCAGATAACGGACTTGGCCGCCCAGTTGCACGCCGCGTTTGCTGATGATGCCCGGGCGGATGGTGGCATCCAAATTTGGGGCAAGGTTGAAGTAGTAGGGCAGGCTCAGCTCAAGGCCGTCTGAACCCGTGGCAATGGTCGGAACGAGCAGGCCGCTTTTGCGGTTGCCGTTGATGGGAAAGTCCGCCCAAGGCGTGTAGAGGACGGGGACGCCGCCGAATACCAGCGAAGCGTGTTTGGCCACGCCGATACCTGTCGATTCATCGGCTTCAATGCTTTGCGCTTGGATATACCAGCTGGCATCGCCGGGCGAACAGGTGTTGAATTTGGTATTGATGAGTTTGTAGAGGCCTTTGCCTTTGAGTTCGGCTTTTTCACTGACACTTTGAAGGTGGCGGCCGCCTTGTTCGGTATTGAGGCGCACGGCGGTGCCGGAACCGGTTTGGTCTTTGAGGTTGTAAACCAATTGGTCGCCGGATACGGTCGAACCGTTTTGATACAGGGTAAAGCGGTCGCCGGCGGTAACGGTGTCGGTGGCTTGGTCGTATTGCGCCCAATCGGCGTTGAGAACATCGGCATTGCGCTCGACAATGACGTCGCCTTCGGCACGGACGCCGACTTGGGTCTGACCTTCTATTTTATCGGCGTTGACGCGGGTGTAATCGGCAGGCAGGGCAGGCTCGCCGCTGCGTTTGATTTCGGCGGTTTCGGCCGGCTTGGCATCTTCGTGGTCGCAAAACAGGCAAGTGCTGCCCAAAGAAAGCGGATCGGCTTCGCTTTGGCTGGTTTTTGCCGGTTTGGATGCAGCAGTGTGGGCAGGGGTATAGTCTTCCGCCTGCGGAACAGAAGCATCTTCCGCGCGCACGGCTGTTGCGCCAAAGCCCATAATTAAGGCGAGTACCAAGGGTTTGAGTGAAAATAAACGAGCCAAAATCGCCCCTTAAATCGGTTTGCCAGTTAGAATAGCGGTTATTGTAACCTGAAATTCTGCGATACCGCTATGCAACGACAAACCGAATTACAAAACTGGCTGGAGTCTGTTTACCCGAACCAGCCGTTCGAATTGAGCTTTGCGGCAGCCGATGCCGACTTCCGCCGTTATTTCCGCGCAACGTTTTCAGACGGACAGACCGTTATCTGTATGGATGCGCCTCCTGAGAAGATGAGTGTTGCGCCTTATTTGAAAGTGCAAAAACTGTTTAACATGGTCAATGTGCCGCAAGTGCTTCATGTGGATGAAGCGTTGGGCTTTATGGTGTTGAACGATTTGGGCAATACCACATTCCTGACCGCCATGAATCAGGAAAACAGTGAAACCGCCCACAAAGCCCTGCTGCTCGAAGCCATCGACGAACTGATCGAACTGCAAAAAGCCAGTCAGCCCGGCAAACTGCCGGAATACGACCGCGAAGTCATGCTGCGCGAGATTAACTTGTTCCCCGAATGGTTTGTAGCCAAAGAATTGGGCCGCAAGCTGACCTTCAAACAACGCCAGTTGTGGCAGCAAACCGTCGATACGCTGCTGCCGCCCTTGTTGGCTCAGCCCAAAGTGTATGTTCACCGCGACTTTATCGTCCGCAATCTGATGCTGGCAAAAGGCCGCCCGGGCGTGTTGGACTTCCAAGACGCGCTTTACGGCCCGATTTCCTATGATTTGGTGTCGCTGCTGCGCGATGCATTTATCGAATGGGAAGAAGAATTTGTATTGGACTTGGTCATCCGTTACTGGGAAAAAGCACGCGCTGCCGAGTTACCTGTACCTGCCGAGTTTGACGAGTTCTACCGCTGGTTTGAATGGATGGGTGTACAACGCCATTTGAAAGTGGCCGGTATTTTTGCCCGCCTGTACTACCGCGACGGCAAAGACAAATACCGCCCTGAAATCCCGCGCTTCTTGAACTATTTGCGCCGTGTATCCCGCCGTTACAACGATTTGGCGCCGCTTTATGCGTTGCTGGTCGAATTGGTCGGCGATGACGAATTGGAAACAGGCTATACCTTCTAAGCTTGGTTTTAAGATTTGATTCCACTTTTCAGACGGTCTGATCAACAAAAGGCCGTCTGAAACCTTTACAGAACACATAAAAATGACTTACATGATTTACCCCAAAACCTACGACGTGATTGTCGTCGGTGGCGGCCATGCCGGTACCGAAGCCGCGCTTGCCGCCGCACGCATGGGTGCGCAAACCCTGCTGCTCTCACACAACATCGAAACCCTCGGCCAAATGTCGTGCAACCCTTCCATCGGCGGTATCGGCAAAGGCCACCTCGTACGCGAACTCGACGCGCTCGGCGGCGCAATGGCATTGGCAACCGACAAATCCGGTATCCAGTTCCGCCGCTTGAACGCCAGCAAAGGCGCGGCAGTGCGAGCCACGCGCGCGCAGGCTGACCGTATCCTATATAAAGCCGCCATCCGAGAAATGTTGGAAAACCAAGAAAACCTCGACCTTTTCCAACAAGCCGTCGAAGACGTCACGCTCGATGGAGAACGCATCAGCGGCGTGGTTACCGCGATGGGCGTGGAGTTTAAAGCACGCGCCGTCGTATTGACCGCCGGCACGTTTTTGTCCGGCAAAATCCACATCGGTTTGGAAAACTACGAAGGCGGCCGCGCCGGTGATCCCGCCGCCAAATCCTTGGGCGGCCGTTTGCGTGAATTGAACCTGCCGCAAGGCCGTCTGAAAACCGGCACGCCACCGCGTATCGACGGACGCACGATTGACTTCTCCCAACTGACCGAACAGCCCGGCGACACACCCGTTCCCGTAATGTCCGTACGCGGCAGCGCCGATATGCATCCTCGCCAAGTGTCCTGCTGGATTACGCATACCAACACGCAAACCCACGACATCATCCGCTCAGGCTTCGACCGCAGCCCGATGTTTACCGGCAAAATCGAAGGCGTAGGTCCGCGTTATTGTCCGTCTATTGAAGACAAAATCAACCGCTTCGCCGACAAAGACAGCCACCAGATTTTCCTCGAACCCGAAGGCCTAACCACGCACGAATACTACCCCAACGGTATCTCCACCAGCCTGCCGTTCGACATCCAAATCGCCCTCGTGCGCAGCATGAAAGGCCTCGAAAACGCCCATATCCTGCGCCCAGGCTACGCCATCGAATACGACTACTTCGACCCGCGCAACCTCAAAGCCAGCCTCGAAACCAAAACCATCCAAGGCCTCTTTTTCGCCGGACAAATCAACGGCACGACCGGCTACGAAGAAGCCGCCGCACAAGGCCTGCTCGCAGGCGCAAACGCCGTGCAATACATCCGCGAACAAGACCCACTCCTGCTGCGCCGCGAACAAGCCTATCTCGGTGTATTGGTGGACGACCTCATCACCAAAGGCGTGAACGAGCCTTACCGAATGTTCACCAGCCGCGCCGAATACCGCCTGCAACTTAGGGAAGACAACGCCGATATGCGCCTGACCGAAGACGGTTACAAAATCGGCTTGGTGGGTGAAGAGCAATGGCGTATGTTCAACGAAAAACGCGAAGCCATCGAACGCGAAATCCAACGTTTGAAAACAACGTGGTACACGCCGCAAAAACTCGCCGAAGAAGAGCAGCTGCGCGTATTCGGCCAAAAACTCAGCCGCGAAGCCAACCTGCACGACCTCCTGCGCCGTCCGAACCTCGACTACGCCGCGCTGATGACCCTGCCCGACGCCCAACCTGAAGCCGCACTTGCCGACAGCGTAGTCGAACAAGTCGAAATCCAAGTCAAATACCAAGGCTATATCGACCGCCAAAACGAAGAAATCGACAGCCGCCGCGACATCGAAACCTTAAAGCTGCCTGAGGATATCGATTACAGTAAAGTTAAAGGTTTGTCCGCCGAAGTGCAGCAAAAGCTCAACCAGCACAAACCCGAAACCGTCGGTCAAGCCAGCCGCATCTCCGGCGTCACGCCTGCCGCCGTCGCATTGCTGATGGTGCATTTGAAACGCGGATTTAAAGATGCTAAGTAAGGTTTAATCCGAATAAAGGCCGTCTGAAAGTTTCAGACGGCCTTTATTTATCAGGAGATTGACGGTGTTGCACCTTATTTCATTAATTTTTTAAAGAGTTCGGATTGTCAGCAAGATGGGCGTGTTCTGATGAAAAAATGAAGAAGAAAACGTTTTTTCAGGACGCGTCATAAGCTGCCGCTTTTTCGAGCAGTTTTACCCTTGCCTGTGGCCATTCCTCACGCAGCAGGCTGTATTCAACCGTATCGCGCACGCTGCCGTCTTTCCGCAGCTTGTGGCAGCGCAAGATGCCGTCTTGGTGTGCGCCCAAGCGTTCGATGGCGCGTTGGGAGACGGTGTTGAGGTTGTCGGTCTGCCAGCAGACGCAACGGCAGTTTAAAGTGTCGAAAACGTAGTCGAGCAACATGATTTTGCAGGCGGTATTGATACGCGTGCGCCGTGCCGACAGGGCATACCATGTGAAACCGATGTAGAGGCGTGGGATGGTGGGGTCGATGTGGTAAAGCGAAGTCGAGCCGATAATTTTTCCCGTGTCTTCGTCGATGACGGCAAAGGCGAGGCGGGTTTGTATGGCGGTGCGGATATAGTCAGCTACTTGGTGGGGTTCGGGCGCGGTGGTTACGTTCAGCTTCCAAACTTCGCCGTCGCAAACTGCTTCGCGCAAACCGGCTTCGTGTGCCGTTGTTAAAGGTTCGAGACGGACGCGGTCGAAGGATAAAACGGGAGTGGATGAGAAATCAGTCATGGGGGTTTCCTTTGTATTTGATGGTTTGAGTTTTCAGACGGCCTTTTATAGTGTCTTAACGGACGGCATCTCTGAGGTCGTCTGAAAGCTATTGATTAATGATGTTTGAACATCAGCACGCCCGACTCCGATACAAACCCGTTCAGCGGCAGGTCGTGGGGTTCGGTCGGCAGTGTGTCGGTCAGTTGGCAGCCGAAGCCTACGCCCAGGGTTTGGGTTTGCAGGCGGTATTTCACGGCGGAGAGGGTGGCGTCGTAATAGCCGCCGGCTTGTCCGAGGCGGTAGCCGCGTTTGTCGATGCCGACGATGGGGACAATCAGTAGGCTGAGTTGGTGGACGCGGATTTTTTTGCCGGTAAATTGGGGTACGCTCAATTTGGCGCGGCCGCGTTTGCGTTCTTGTTTGGCACCGTCGGCAGGGTAGGGGGTAAACCACATCCGCCGCGTGTTCGGTTCGATATAGGGCAGGTAGAGTTTTGCGCCGCGTTTTTGTGCGGCACGGACAAAGCCGTCCAATCGCAATTCCTTGCCCATCGGCCAATACACGCCGATTTTCCGTCCTTTTTTGATGTAGGGCTTGAGCAGGCGGTTGATGGTTTCGGTGGCGGCGTTTCGCTCGTCTGTGCTCATTTGGGCGCGTGCGCGGCGGAACTGTTTGCGTAATGCCGATTTTTCGGGATTCCTCATTTTCAGACGGCCTTTCGGGATTGCGGTAGAATGTTGCGATTATAACGATTTTGTTAACATTCAAACAGGACGCACACGATGTGGCATATTGTCGCCATCGGCTATCTTTTTGTTGCCGTGATGTTTTCCGCCGCGCAGCCGAGTATTGCGCGCGCGTTGATTTATTTGTTTTTTTGGGCGGTGTTGCCCACTGTGTTCACAGTCTTTGTCGTGATCATCCGCCGCCGCAACCGCCTGATGAAACGGCAGGAGCAGGCGGAGTTTGAGGCGGCCCGACAAAAGGCGGTACAGGCGGATGAAAAACAGGACGGAAAGGTATAAAATCCCTTTTCAGACGGCCTCTTATCCGCTATAATCCATAAGTTTTCCATTTCGGAAACACTCTTTTATTTTTTAAAACTTATGCCCACTTTCGCCGAAGGGTGCTTGACAATAGGCGCCGCCTATCAAGTTCTATGCGATTGAATGTGTGCTCTTTAACCCTTTCAAGGAAATAACATGTCTCAAATTACTATGCGTCAGATGATTGAAGCCGGTGTTCACTTCGGTCACCAAACCCGTTTCTGGAACCCGAAAATGGCTCAATACATTTTCGGTGCGCGCAACAAAATCCATATCGTAAACTTGGAAAAAACCCTGCCGATGTTCCAAGAGGCGCAAGAAGCCGTACGTCGTCTGGTTGCCAACAAAGGTACAGTATTGTTCGTAGGTACCAAACGCCAAGCCCGCGACATCATCCGCGAAGAAGCTACCCGTGCCGGTATGCCTTTCGTTGATTACCGCTGGTTGGGTGGCATGCTGACTAACTACAAAACCGTTAAGCAATCCATCAAACGCTTGGAAGAAAAAACTGCTGCCCTGGAAAACGCTGCCGAAGGCGGTTTCAACAAAAAAGAAATTCTGGAAATGCAACGCGACGTTGAAAAACTGGAACGTTCTTTGGGCGGTATCAAAAACATGAAAGGCCTGCCTGACGCGATTTTCGTTATCGATACCGGCTACCAAAAAGGTACTCTGGTTGAAGCTGAAAAATTGGGCATCCCTGTTATCGCCGTAGTCGATACCAACAACAGCCCTGACGGCGTGAAATACGTTATCCCTGGTAACGATGACTCCGCTAAAGCTATCCGCCTGTACTGCCGCGGCATCGCTGACGCAGTTTTGGAAGGCAAAAACCAAGCGCTGCAAGAAACTGTAGCCGCTGCCCAAGAAGCTGCTGCCGAGTAATTCGGTACACAGAAGAGGGGCGTTATGCCCCTTTTCTCAAATCCCGTTCTGAAATCCGTTTCAGACGGCCACTATTTCCAAACACGGCAATGGCCGTGTTCCCAAAAATCTAGGAGATTCAAAATGGCAGAAATTACTGCAAAAATGGTTGCCGACCTGCGCGCCGCTACCGGCCTGGGCATGATGGAATGCAAAAAAGCCTTGGTTGAAGCTGAAGGCAACTTCGACAAAGCCGAAGAAATCCTGCGTATTAAATCTGGTGCGAAAGCCGGTAAACTGGCTGGCCGTACTGCTGCCGAAGGCGTATTGGCTTATGCAATCAACGGTAATGTTGGTGCATTGGTTGAAGTAAACTGCGAAACCGACTTCGTTGCTAAAGACGCCGGCTTCGTAGAATTTGCCAACTTCGTTGCTAAAACTGCTGCTGAGAAAAAACCGGCTTCTGTTGAAGAACTGAGCGAACTGGTTGAAGCAGAACGCAAAGCCATCATCGCTAAATTGGGCGAGAACATGTCTGTTCGCCGCTTCCAAGTGATTGACACTGCCAACCAACTGGTTGCCTACATCCACGGTGCTTTGGCTACCGAAGGCGTATTGGTTGAGTATAAAGGCTCTGAAGACGTAGCACGCAAAATCGGTATGCACATCGTTGCCGCTAAACCACAATGCGTAAGCGAAGCCGAAGTAGATGCTGGAACCGTTGAAAAAGAACGCCACATCTACACCGAACAAGCTATCGCTTCCGGCAAACCTGCCGACATCGCCGCTAAAATGGTTGAAGGCCGTATCCGCAAATTCTTGGCTGAAATCACTCTGAACGGCCAAGCGTTCGTGATGAACCCTGACCAAACTGTTGCCCAATTCGCTAAAGAAAACGGCACTGAAGTGATCAGCTTCGTACGCTACAAAGTAGGCGACGGTATCGAGAAAGCTGTTGTTGACTACGCAGCCGAAGTTGCTGCCGCTGCTAAAGTGTAAGGCACTTATGAAAAAGAAAGCACCTAGATTCCAAACGAATCAGGGTGCTTTTTTTTGAGAAAACCGTTTACGGTACCTATTTTAAGACGGCTGAATATAAAGGCCGTCTGAAAACAAAACAATAATAGAACGACACACAATATCATTGTAATCCGACCGTTTGAAAATTCAGACGGCCCGAACTCCGACCGACGACATTCAAGAAAGCAAGGTATCCCATGACACAGCAAATCAAATACAAACGCGTATTACTGAAACTCTCCGGCGAATCCCTGATGGGTTCCGATCCGTTCGGCATCAATCACGATACCATCGTTCAAACTGTCGGCGAAATTGCCGAAATCGTGAGAATGGGCGTGCAAGTCGGTATCGTTGTCGGCGGCGGTAACATTTTCCGTGGCGTATCTGCACAAGCGGGCAGCATGGACCGCGCCACTGCCGACTACATGGGCATGATGGCAACCGTGATGAACGCGTTGGCACTCAAAGACGCATTTGAAACTTTGGGCATCAAAGCGCGCGTACAATCCGCACTGTCTATGCAGCAAATCGCTGAAACTTACGCCCGTCCTAAAGCCATTCAATATTTGGAAGAAGGCAAAGTCGTGATTTTTGCCGCCGGTACCGGTAACCCATTCTTCACGACCGACACTGCCGCTGCATTGCGCGGCGCGGAAATGAACTGCGACGTGATGCTCAAAGCCACCAACGTTGACGGCGTGTACACCGCAGACCCGAAAAAAGACCCATCTGCAACACGCTACGAAACCATTACTTTTGACGAAGCCTTGTTGAAAAACCTCAAAGTGATGGATGCCACCGCTTTCGCCCTCTGCCGCGAACGCAAACTCAATATCGTGGTATTCGGAATTGCTAAAGAAGGCTCGCTCAAACGCGTAGTAACCGGTGAAAACGAAGGTACACTGGTTCACTGCTAATCATTGAAAGGCCGTCTGAAACAGCCGAACGGGATACATTCGGCTTTCAGACGGCCTTTTATTTTCAGTCGGTTGCGTGGGTATTGGCTCATGGTTTGAAAAGGTTAAGAGCTTGCTTGACCATAATATCCAACCGACAATTTGATAATAAAAGGATACCCCATGAATATCACCGTCTTGGCTGTCGGCACGAAAATGCCGCGTTGGGTGGATGAAGCCGTCGGCGAGTACGCCAAACGCTTCGGGCGCGATGTCAATTATGCGCTGAAAGAAATCAAGCCAGAGAAACGCGGCGCGGGTGTGAATGCGGCTCAGGGCATGGCGGCTGAAGAAAAACGCCTGCTGGAAGCCATACCGCAGGGCGCGTTTTTGGTGGTATTGGACGAACGCGGCAAAGCGCTGACTTCGGTCGAATTGGCGCAACATTTGAAAAGCTGGCAGCAAAACGGCGAACACGTCTGCTTTATTATCGGCGGTGCAGACGGCATGACCGACCGTTTGAAACAGCAGGCAAACATGATGATGCGCCTTTCCAGCCTGACTTTGCCACACGGCATGGTGCGCGTTTTATTGACCGAGCAGCTTTATCGCGCCGTTTCGATTTTGCACAACCATCCGTATCATCGGGAATAATCTGTTTTGATTGCCGGGATAAGACGGCAATGCCGCCTTGTCGGTTTGAAAGGGAATAGGGCAAGTCGGTTTAAAGCGGGGTTGAACCTGCTTTCAGACGGCCTGATTTTTCCGCATGAATCCTTTATAATCGTTTCTTTGATAAATCAACATCTTTCGGGAGAACCCAAATGTCCGATTTCCGTCAAGACTTCCTCAAATTCGCTTTGGCACAAAACGTGTTGAAATTCGGCGAATTTACGACCAAGGCCGGCCGTCAGTCGCCTTATTTTTTCAATGCCGGTTTGTTCAATGACGGCGCATCGACTTTGCAACTGGCGAAGTTTTACGCCGAAGCCATTATTGCCAGCGGCGTGAAGTTCGATATGTTGTTCGGCCCAGCCTATAAAGGCATTATTTTGGCGGCGGCAACAGCGATGATGTTGGCGGAAAAAGGCGTAAACGTACCGTTTGCCTACAACCGCAAAGAAGCCAAAGACCACGGCGAGGGCGGCGTGTTGGTGGGCGCGCCTTTGAAAGGCCGCGTGCTGATTATCGATGATGTGATTTCCGCCGGGACATCCGTGCGCGAGTCGGTAAAATTGATTGAAGCCGAAGGTGCAACGCCTGCCGCAGTGGCCATTGCGCTCGACCGCATGGAAAAAGGCACGGGCGAATTGTCGGCGGTGCAGGAAGTTGAAAAACAATACGGCCTGCCGGTGGTTTCGATTGCCAACCTGAACGACTTGTTCACGCTCTTGCAAAACAATGCTGAATTTGGCGGCTTCTTCGAGCCGGTCAAAGCCTATCGCGAACGTTACGGCGCGGTTTAAACCATAACATCATGTTCAGGTCGTCTGAAACAGTTTTCAGACGGCCTGAAGCATTGGCTAAAATATATATTTTTGATTCAATACACTTACGGAAATACTCATGCCTGCTTGTTCTTGTCCTCATTGTAAAACACCGCATTGGGTGAAAGATGCCCAGTTGAACGTGGCGCAGGGTTTCGTGGTCTGCACGCGTTGTTCGGGGATGTTTAAGGCCAAGGATTATCTGTCGGGCAACCTGCCGGCCGATCCGGCCCATCTGCCTGTGGCGGTAACGGATGTGCGCCTCGTGCATAACATCGGCGCGCAAATCCTCAAACATTCCAAACTCTCGCGCAAAGAAATTTCCGATTTGCTCAACAGCGCACTCAAGGAAGAGCCTAAGGCGGAAGAGCAGGTAGCGGTTAAAACGCGCAAGGACGGTTTTAACTGGACGTTGGCATCGCTGATTGCGCTGACGGTTTTGATTATGCAACTCTTTTATCTTGCCCTGCTATGAGTGCTATCGTCCATTTTGTCGCCAGCTTTCGCGAGGCCGCGCCCTATATCCAATATTTGCGCGGAAAAACCATGGTGGTCGGCGTAACCGACAGCCTGTTGGAAGGCGAAACCCTGATTCGTTTGGCCGCAGATTTGAACCTGTTGGCCAGCTTGGGCTTGCGTTTGGTCTTGGTACACGGTTCGCGGCATTTGCTCGACAAATTGGCTTCGGGCCGGGATTTTGTTCCGAAATACAGCGGTAGCCGACGGATTACCGATGAAGCGACTTTAATGGAAGTGAAGCAGGTAGCGGGGATTATCCGCAGTGATGTGGAAGCCGCCTTGTTCAGCAGCGTATCCGCACCGCAACGGAGCAAGCCGCCGGTTATCGCGTGCGGCAACTTTATTACCGCCCGTCCGTTGGGTGTTATCGACGGCGTGGACATGGGCTATACCGGTACCGTCCGCAAAATCGACGCGGAAGAAATCCGTTTGCGCTTGGACAGTGGCGCGGTGGTGCTTATCAGTCCTTTGGGGCATTCGTACAGCGGCAAAACCTTCAATCTGAGTATGTGCGAAACCGCGCAGGAAGTGGCCATGGCTTTGCAGGCGGAGAAACTGGTTTTCTTGACCGAAGAAGCCGGTATTCGTCGTGCCGACGGCTCGTTGGCCAATACTTTGTCTGTCGGCGAAGTGCAGGAATTGATACACGACAATCCCGATGCGCCGGCCGATTTGCTGCATGCGGCGGTAGGCGCGTTGGAAAACGGCGTATCGCGGGTGCAGATTCTCAACGGCCGTGAAGACGGCAGCCTGTTGCGCGAGCTGTTTACCCGCGAGGGCAGCGGTACATCTATTGCGCGCGAGCCGTTTGTTTCCATCCGTCAGGCACGCAGCGACGACATTCCGCACATCATCGCCTTAATCCGTCCTTTGGCAGAACAAGGCATCTTGTTACACCGTAGCCGCGAGTATTTGGAAAACCATATTTCCAGTTTTTCCGTATTGGAACACGATCAAAACATTTACGGCTGCGTGGCGTTGAAAACCTTTTCCGAGCCTGATTGCGGCGAATTGGCCTGTCTGGTGGTGTCGCCCGAAGCACGCGATGGCGGCTACGGCGAATTGCTGTTGGAACATCTGTTTCAGAAAGCACGCGCCTTAAATATCAAAACGCTTTTCGCCTTATCCACACATACAGGCGAATGGTTTGTCGAACGGGGCTTTCAGACGGCCTCAGCCGATGACCTGCCTGCCGAACGCCGGCAGGAATACAATGCCAACGGCCGCAATTCTAAAGTATTTGTTTATGACTTGCAGGCCGTCTGAAAAACTTCAATCCTATTATCCGTTTTTAAAAATCACTTAAATCTTATGTTGAAAATTATCTCTGCCAACGTCAACGGCATCCGCTCCGCCTATAAAAAAGGTTTTTATGAATACATCGCCGCTTCCGGTGCCGACATCGTCTGCGTGCAGGAACTGAAGGCACAAGAGGCCGACCTGTCAGACGATATGAAAAATCCGCACGGTATGCACGGCTACTGGCATTGCGCCGAAAAGCGCGGTTACAGCGGCGTGGCGGTGTACAGCAAACGCAAACCCGACAATGTGCAAATCGGCATGGGCATTGAAGAATTTGACAGAGAAGGCCGTTTTGTCCGTTGCGATTTCGGCAAGTTGTCGGTAATTTCGCTGTATCTGCCCAGCGGCAGCAGCGCGGAAGAGCGCCAACAAGTGAAATACCGCTTTTTAGACGCGTTTTATCCCATGCTCGAAGCCATGAAAAACGAAGGACGCGACATCGTCGTCTGCGGCGACTGGAATATTGCCCACCAAAACATCGACTTGAAAAACTGGAAGGGCAATCAGAAAAATTCGGGCTTCTTGCCTGAAGAACGCGAATGGATAGGCAAAGTCATTCACAGGCTCGGTTGGACGGATATGTGGCGCACACTTTATCCCGATGTGCCGGGCTATACCTGGTGGAGCAACCGCGGACAAGCGTATGCGAAAGATGTCGGGTGGCGTATCGATTATCAGATGGTGACGCCGGAGTTGGCCGCCAAAGCCGTTTCCGCACATGTTTATAAAGACGAGAAATTCTCGGATCACGCCCCTTTAGTTGTGGAGTATGACTATGTTGCCGAATAAGGTTTTTGGTAAATATGATTGGAATATAAACGGCAAAACCGGCGTAGGCGCGGCGTGGGTCGTGGCGGCATTTGTATTGCCTATGCTGGTGTGGGCGGTGTTTATGTTGGCACGGATGTCCGGCTGGGTTGCCCCGACCAAGGCCAATTCGACATGGGCGTTGGTATGGCTGCTGTTTTCCCTGCCTTGCCTGCTGATTGCGGCCAAATGCTTTGCTTGGAAGGGCTGGCGGCTGGTGGCCAACATCGTACTTTGTCTGGCGACTTGTGCCATCCTCAGCGTGCCAGCCGCATTGCTGATTGCATTTACACTCAACGACTTGCTCAAATAGGCCGTCTGAAATGCAGAGCTTCGAACTCGAAGAAATGGCACTGTTTCTGATACGTGATGCAGATGAAGCGGAAATGTGGATAGACCGCTGGGCGGTCAGCTATCCGATTGTTCAAACTGCCGAAGCCGATAGTCGGCAAACCATTTCCGAATGGCAACACGCCATTCAGACGGCCTTCGACCATATCGTCAGCAGAAATATTGCCGTCGTGGCTCATGGTGCCGGCGTGTCCGCATTTTTGGCATGGCTGTATCAAACCGACATCCTGACGCAAAAACGCCTGACCAATATTATTTTGGTCTCGCCGCGTCCAGAAGCTTTTCCCGAGGACGGAATCCATACGTTCCAACGCGTCCGCTGCCCTTGCCGTACAGCGTTGGTTATCGCTGAAACAAACGGCACGCCACGCGATTGGGCGCAAGAACAGGCTGACCGCTGGCATGCACGCCTGCTTCAATCGCCGCATTCCGGCCGGTTAAACGGCGCACTCGGCGGCTGGCAATGGGGTATGAAGCTAATGCAGGAAATGCTGTTGAGTAAGTAGTTTAGAAGTGTCTATTAATAAACGAAGGCCGTCTGAAACCGATATGAGTTTCAGACGGCCTTTGTTTGCAAATATCATGTTAAATATAATTAAAAAAAACTATTCTCATTTCTTTTATGAGGCAATATAATTCGGTTGTTCCGTTAAATTGAGTATAAAAATGCAAATACCATTTCATTTAGCTTTATTACCCACGCTGATTATCGCTTCCTTCCCTGTCGCTGCCGCCGATACGCAGGACAATGGTGAACATTACACCGCCACTCTGCCCACCGTTACCGTGGTCGGACAGTCCGATACCAGTGTACTCAAAGGCTACATCAACTACGACGAAGCCGCCGTTACCCGCAACGGACAGCTCATCAAAGAAACGCCGCAAACCGTCGATACGCTCAATATCCAGAAAAACAAAAATTACGGTACGAACGATTTGAGTTCCATCCTCGAAGGCAATGCTGGCATTGATGCTGCCTACGATATGCGCGGCGAAAGCATTTTCCTGCGCGGCTTTCAAGCCGATGCATCCGATATTTACCGCGACGGCGTGCGTGAAAGTGGACAAGTGCGCCGCAGTACCGCCAACATCGAGCGCGTGGAAATCCTGAAAGGCCCGTCTTCCGTGCTTTACGGCCGCACCAACGGCGGCGGCGTCATCAACATGGTCAGCAAATACGCCAACTTCAAACAAAACCGCAATATCGGTGCGGTTTACGGCTCGTGGGCAAACCGCAGCCTGAATATGGACATCAACGAAGTGCTGAACAAAAACGTCGCCATCCGCCTCACCGGCGAAGTCGGGCGCGCCAATTCGTTCCGCAGCGGCATAGACAGCAAAAATGTCATGGTTTCGCCCAGCATTACCGTCAAACTCGACAACGGCTTGAAATGGACGGGGCAATACACCTACGACAATGTGGAGCGCACACCCGACCGTAGCCCAACCAAGTCTGTGTACGACCGCTTCGGACTGCCTTATCGCATGGGTTTTGCCCACCCGAACGATTTTGTGAAAGACAAGCTGCAAGTTTGGCGTTCCGACCTTGAATACGCCTTCAACGACAAATGGCGCGCCCAATGGCAGCTCGCCCACCGTACGGCGGCACAGGATTTCGACCATTTCTATGCAGGCAGCGAAAATGGCAGCTTAATCAAACGCAACTACGCCTGGCAACAGACCGACAACAAAACCCTGTCGTCCAACTTCACGCTCAACGGCGACTACAACATCGGCCGTTTTGAAAACCACCTGACCGTAGGCATGGACTACAGCCGCGAACACCGCAACCCGACATTGGGTTACAGCCGCGCCTTTTCCGCCTCCATCGATCCATACGACCGCGCAAGCTGGCCGGCTTCGGGCAGGCTGCAACCCGTCCTCACCCAAAACCGCCACAAAGCCGATTCCTACGGCATCTTCGTGCAAAACATCTTCTCCGCCACCCCCGATTTGAAATTCGTCCTCGGCGGCCGTTACGACAAATACACCTTTAATTCCGAAAACAAACTTACCGGCAGCAGCCGCCAGTACAGCGGCCACTCGTTCAGCCCCAACATCGGCGCAGTGTGGAACATCAACCCCGTCCACACACTTTACGCCTCTTATAACAAAGGTTTCGCGCCTTATGGCGGACGCGGCGGCTATTTGAGCATCGATACGTCGTCTTCTGCCGTATTCAACGCTGACCCCGAGTACACCCGCCAATACGAAACCGGCGTGAAAAGCAGTTGGCTGGACGATCGCCTCAGCACTACGTTGTCTGCCTACCAAATAGAACGCTTCAATATCCGCTACCGCCCCGATCCAAAAAACGACCCTTATACTTATGCGGTTAGCGGCAAACACCGTTCGCGTGGCGTGGAATTGTCCGCCATCGGGCAAATCATCCCCAAAAAACTCTACCTGCGAGGATCGTTGGGCGTGATGCAGGCGAAAGTGGTTGAGGACAAGGAAAATCCCAACCGCGTGGGCATCCATTTGGACAACACCAGTAACGTTACCGGCAACCTGTTTTTCCGTTACACACCAACCGAAAACCTCTATGGCGAAATCGGCGTAACCGGTACAGGCAAACGCTACGGTTACGACTCAAGAAATAAAGAAGTGACTACGCTTCCCGGCTTTGCCCGAGTTGATGCCATGCTCGGCTGGAACCATAAAAACGTCAACGTTACCTTTGCCGCGGCCAATCTGCTCAATCAAAAATATTGGCGTTCGGATGCCATGCCGGGTAATCCGCGCGGCTATACTGCCCGGGTAAATTATCGTTTCTGATAAAATCAGGCAAAGGCCGTCTGAAAATAAGGCTATGATCTAAGCCATATTTCAGACGGCCTTTTATAAAGGTTGAAATAAAACTAAACACATTTTTTCACTCAAATCGAACACACCTCCAACAAAATGCCATAAAATCCGCCCATTGATTTGAATGTAAAGAGATACCTATGAAACTGAAAACCTTAGCCTTGACCTCATTAACCCTGTTGGCATTGGCCGCTTGCGGCAAACAGGCGGAAACCAGCGTTCCGGCAGACAGCGCCCAAAGCAACACATCCGCTCCGTCAGCCCCTGCCGCATTGACCGAAGGTGTCAATTACACCGTATTGTCCAATCCGATTCCGCAACAGCAGGCCGGCAAAATCGAAGTATTGGAATTCTTCGGCTACTTCTGCCCGCATTGTGCCCATTTGGAGCCGGTTTTGAGCGAACACATTAAAACGTTTAAAGACGATACCTATATGCGCCGGGAGCATGTTGTTTGGGGTGATGAAATGAAACCTTTGGCACGTTTGGCGGCCGCAGTGGAAATGGCCGGTGAATCAGATAAAGCCAACAGCCATATTTTCGATGCGATGGTTAATCAAAAAATCAATCTGGCCGATACCGATACCCTGAAAAAATGGTTGTCTGAGCAAACTGCATTTGACGGCAAAAAAGTATTGGCTGCATTTGAAGCGCCCGAAAGCCAAGCACGTGCGGCCCAAATGGAAGAATTGACCAATAAATTCCAAATCAGCGGCACACCGACTGTGATCGTTGGTGGCAAATATCAAGTTGAATTTAAAGACTGGCAGTCCGGCATGACCACGATTGACCAGTTGGTGGACAAAGTACGCGAAGAGCAGAAAAAGCCACAATAAGTTGAAGGTTGAATGAGTAAAGGCCGTCTGAAAATAGGATTTCAGACGGCCTTTTATAGATAGTTAGATGTTATAGAAGAAATGGTTGCTTAAGGCCTCATGATTTTAAATCTGAATACAAAACAAAAACGCCGTCTGAAACTTTTCAGACGGCGTTTTCGGTCAAATTAGCTTACAAACCCGGGAACATGCCTTTCATTCCTTTCATGCCTTTGGCCAAACGCATCAGTTTGCCCAAGCCGTTGCCGCTGAACATCTTCATCATTTGTTGCATTTGTTCAAACTGTTTGAGCAATTTGTTCACTTCCTGCACGGTCGTACCCGCACCCATTGCAATACGGCGTTTGCGGCTGGCTTTGAGCAGGGCGGGGTTGGCGCGTTCTTTAGGGGTCATCGAGTTGATGATGGCTTCCACTTTGCCCATCGCTTTTTCAGCTGTACCTTCGGGGATTTGTTTCGATATTTGCCCCAGTTCGCCCGGCATTTTCGACATCAGGTTTTCCAAGCCGCCCATATTGCGCATCTGTTGGATTTGTTCTTTAAAGTCGTTGAGGTCGAAGCCTTTGCCTTTTTGCAGCTTTTTCGCCATTTTGGCGGCGGCTTCTTCATCAATACCTTTTTGAACGTCTTCAATCAGGGTCAATACGTCGCCCATGCCGAGGATACGGCTGGCAAGACGGTCGGGGTGGAAAGGTTCGAGGCCGTTGATTTTTTCGCCGACGCCGATAAATTTAATCGGTTTGCCGGTTACATGGCGTACGGACAATGCCGCACCGCCGCGCGAGTCGCCGTCCATCTTGGTCAATACGACACCGGTCAGCGGCAGGGCTTCATTAAATGCCTGAGCAGTGTTCACAGCATCCTGACCTAACATGGCATCGATGACGAACAAAGTTTCAACCGGGTTGACCGCAGCATGAAGCGCTTTGATTTCGTTCATCATTTCTTCATCGATTGCCAGGCGGCCGGCGGTATCGACCATCAAGACATCGTAAAAATGTTTTTTGGCGTAATCGACGGCGGCAGTTGCAATCTCAACCGGTTTTTGGTTGGTATCAGACGGGAAAAAGTCCACGCCGACCTGTTCGGCTAACAGGCGCAGCTGTTCAATCGCAGCAGGGCGGTAAACGTCGGCAGATACCACCAAAACTTTTTTCTTCTGATCGTTTTTCAGCAGGCGGGCAAGTTTGCCGACGGTTGTTGTCTTACCGGCACCTTGCAAACCAGCCATCAAAACAATGGCAGGCGGTGAAACCGATAAGTCCAGCGTTTTGTTTTCCTTGCCCATCAGTTCGACTAAGGCTTGGTTGACCACGCCGATAAAGGCTTGGTCAGGCGTCAGGCTGCCGACGACTTCTTGACCGAGGGCCTGTTCTTTGACTGTGTTGACGAATTCTTTAACGACGGGCAATGCAACGTCGGCTTCCAGCAGGGCAAGACGAACCTCACGCAAGGCTTCTTTAATATTGTCTTCGGTCAGCGTTGATTGGCCGCGAATATTTTTAAGTACCTTGCTGAAGCGGTTGGTCAGGTTGTCTAACATACTTATCCTTGATAATGAGAATAGCTGCCCAATACAGGGCATTCTTTGTTAAAATAAAATTCGGATTATTTTACACGATAGTCCGAAGTTATGCTTCAAGAACACAAACACGACACCAAGGCCGTCTGAAACCCTGCCGGGTGTCCGTCAAGTGTTCACACGTCTATTGAGAAAGATATTTATGCCGATTGTCTTAATCTGCCTTATGCTGGTGTATGCCGGATTGGGCGCATTTTCCTGGTTGCAACATAAAAAGCACAATAATAAGTCTTACCCGTTGAAAACCGAGCTGCTGATTTTGAGCGGCGCATTATTGGTACATGGCGCAGCATTGATGTTCCCTGTATTGCAGGATAGGGTATTGATTACCGGTTTTGGCTATTCGCTCAGCCTGATAGTCTGGCTGATGCTGATGATGTACTGCTTAGGCAGCTTCTTTTATTGTCTGCGCGGTGTGCAACTCTTATTGTATCCCTGTGCCGCATTGACCTTATTGCTGGGTTTCCTTTTCCCGGGAGATTTCACAGGCCGTCAAATCGTAGACTTATTGCCGCTGTCGCATATCGCATCATCATTGCTCGCATACGGATTGTTTGGCATCGTTACCTTATTTGCCATCCTAATCCTTTTAATCAACCGTAATTTGCACAAACGCCGTTTTTCCGCATTGGTCAGCTTCTTGCCACCTTTATTAAGTTTGGAGAAACTCATGTTCCAAGGTATTTGGGCAGGTTTCATTTTATTGACCTATTCAGTTATCAGCGGGACGTTTTTTGCCGAAGCCGTTTTCGGCAAACCCATGACCTTCACGCATAAAACCATCTTCAGTATTATGTCGTGGCTGATTTATGGCGCATTATTGTTGAAACACAGTATGACCGCATGGCGGGGTAAAAAAGCCGCTGTTTGGACTATTGTCGGATTTGTTAGTCTGATTTTTGCCTATATAGGCAGTAAATTTGTCTTAGAAATTATCCTTCACCGTATTGGATAAATGGAAAACATAAAAAAGGCCGTCTGAAACCAAAATTTCAGACGGCCTTAGTATTGAATAGGGTTGGATTTGGAAAGAGAATAGGGAAGATCTGAGGTGTTTTTAGAAAAATAAAAACCCTGTTAAAACAGGGTGGTGGTTAAATTTCTAGAAATAATTTTGCGAAAGGTGTTGACTGGTTTTAT
>NZ_JBQCUS010000008.1:0-39205 GCF_051963015.1 Neisseria sp. P0006.S004
TGTATTCGTAACCATCGCACATCTGATAAAAGGCCGTCTGAAACTCTTTTTCAGACGGCCTTTACTGTTAGTTTTGGACGGTTTCCGGCTCTGGCTCCGGGGAACGCTCTACCACCCGGATTGTTCTAGGAACATATACGGTCGTCGGGGAAACATATTGCTTGGGCAATGGTTGCGATCGAATTGTCCGAACGGCTGAAACAGCTTGTATGGAAGTATTTCCCTTGGCGTTATTCCATTGCCTACCGGCAAGCCATCTTTCCCATTTTTCGGCCAACCGAATGATGGCTGCGCGATAGATTGCGTTGTATTTAGGCGTATAGGAATGGTAGTTTGCGATCTTTGTCCAAATATCTCCCTTTCTATCATAAACGATGTGCCGCTTGATCCGCCATGCGGCCAAGTAATAGGCATAGCATCCGGGTTGGGCAACGGCTGACTGAGTAACACCGTAACGGGATAGGGTGCGGATATAGGCGGTATTAATCTGCATCGCGCCTACATCATAGGTGCCGTTGGTATTGCGTACCTGTTGACCGGGACGACCGTTTTCGCGTTCGGCCACAGCCAACAGGTAGTGCGGCGGCAAGCGGTATTTTTCAGCCGCAGCAATCGAGCAGGTTACGCGCTCTTGCATGAAGGGCGGCAGGTCGGCCACATACACCATCAGTCAACCCATTTCCCGCCGTTTTTCTCTTCGCCGACGTAGCGTGTGCCAAGCTGAGTCCAGCCGTTTTCAAAGTAGGCGGAGCAGTATGAAGGTTTGGCGTTACGGATATAGGGGACTTTTACTTCCTGCCAGTCTCCATGCCGTCTTGAGCCGACCCAAACCCGTTTGATATAAGTGGCGCGGTTGATACGGTTCAGTTCCCGTGCATCGCATCGACCGGCACCGTTAGCAATGGCATTGACCAATTCAGGCATGCCCTGCTCTTTCGAGGCTGGGCACAAGCGCAGGAAATTGTGGCGGGCACGGATGGTATCCCCTATCCGTTTATGACGGATGGAGAAATAGCGGTGGATGGCCGGTTGGCATTCGCTCGGCCGGTTGCCCGTGGACAGGCATAAAGTGGCTTCACAAGCCAGCTTTACATCCCCGGTGAACAAGTCTTCAACCTGCGGCCTGCTGTTGTTCGAGTTTCCCGAACGGCTGCGGTTCAGCGCATCGTTGAGGCTTTCGGCCGTGGCCAAGTGGGCGGTACTGACCAGTAATATGCAGATAAGGGTTTTTTTAAGCATTGTCATCTCCTTCCGAGTTTTTCCATTGGTTAGCTAGCCGACCGCCAGCGGTGTTATCTATGGCATTATTCCATTTGTTTTTAACAAGCCCTCCAACAACTTTTTTTGCAGCCTGCCAATTTGATACTTTGTTACCGCCCATGGCAGCAGCAAGAGGGCTCTCTCCCCCAGTATTGGTGGTTTTTGGCACGGTGCTGGCTATTTGATTTGTATCTTCACCACTGCCTTTATTGCTTGATGAATCAGAAGTCGCTTGGGATGTCTCCGATGAAGAAGAGCCATTTTCTCCTACTGATGAAGAGGATGTGTTTTCGGAAGTATTGCTTTTACTCTCAGAAGAAGCAGTATCTCCTGAGTTGGAAGAAGCAGATCCTGAGGAGATAGTATTTTCTTCTGAACTTCCAGTTGCGTCATTGGATGCTGATCCGTCATTAGAACCGTTGTTTGATGATGTTGCACCTTCAGAGCTTGATGTTGAGGCTGTTTCTCCTGATGGGGAGGAGTCGTTGTTATTGGTTCCGGTATTTCCGGATGAAGCGGTTTCAGATTTGTTACTTTCAGATGTTGGTTCCCCTGCCTCGGAGGTAAGAGGCTTTCCGTCTTGGGCAGAGCTATTGTCTCCAGAATTACCACCTTTCACTGCATCAATGGCGCTATCTTTTTTATTGCTATCATCTCCTCCTTTTTTTGCCGCAGAGAAAGCTTTAGCAGCCCCAGCCATCTCCATTCCAGCAGCTTTTAAGGCAGTGGCTGCCCCCATCAATGCACCGCCTGTCATAGCCATAGCTGCCATAGCAGCACCACCACCTAACATGCCTGCTCCACCATTACCAAATCCCCCAGCGAGAGAACCAACCATAGGAGGTATTTTGTTTACTAAATACAATAAAACAATCACACAAAGCAGTATTACTACAAAATCAAAGAAGATAAACGTTGATACCTTGTCAAGCATTACACTAATAAAGGTTTTTCCGATACCAACAATTATGATCATAGATAGTATTTGAAGCCCGAGATTTAATAACTGCTTAAAATAGCTGATAGCAATATCAGAAGTCCACCGTGATCCTCCAAACCCAAGCACAAAAACCCCCGCATATGCAAATATCCATGCTGATACATTTAACAGTAATACATTAACAGCGATAAGCCCAACAATAATAACTACAGCAATAACTATTAAGTATGCTGGAATAATTTGCTTAAGGGATAATTCTGATACGGAGGGATAAGTCCTTTCCCATAAATTAAAACCAATATCCATAATTCCAGAAGGGTTTAATGTGTCTGATTCTCCAATAGCAGAAGAACCTAATGTACTAAAAGAACTTAGTATATCCTTTGCCATTTGATGACCGTTATTTAAGAGCCAATTGAAGAATCCAATAAAAATAATAAATCTGATGAATTCTGCAAAAAAATCAGAAATATCCCCTTTCCTGAAAACAAGAGTGATACCTGTCCAAACCAAGCTAATAGCAGCTAACACCCAAAAAAGCCAATTTGCTTGGTTGGTTATGGTAGTTGATGTTCTTGATACTGCTTGCTCAAAACGATCCTGAACATCACTAAATACACCAACACTTTCAGCATTAGCAATATCTGGAATAAATAATAAAATTCCAATTGCTACAATGAATAATATGTAAATTGACTTTTTCATAACTATTTACTTATTTGGGCTTGAATACACCGTAACCTGTTGCTCTCTTATCAGCTGCTGCTTCAGCGTTAATACAATCTGCTGTACCACTTAGTTTTCCTGGGTCAGATCCACATTTATTAAGCTGTTCTTGATGCTCTTTGGGATGGGATAAATACCATTCCACATCATGTGAAGAAGTTTCCTGACTGCAAGCAATCAGAACTATTACAGCAGCACAAGAGAGAGCAAAGATCTTCATAGTTGATTCCTTATATGGGTTAATTTACCGAATACGAAAAGCTCCATAACCAGTAGCACGCTTATCGGCTGCTGCTTCTCTAGCTTCTTGATCAAGACGACCTTGACGATAAGCAGCATTTGCCTGCATTTCAGTATTGATCATATTACGCAACTGAAGCAGTTGGTGCGCTTGGGCACTATGGAACTGGTTTGCATGTTGCAACGCTTCCAACTGACCGGTGGCCGATTGGGCGTTTCGTTGGAGTTGGGTTAAGGTGTTGGCGTCTCTGCTGATGGAGTCGATCTCGTTATTGATGCTTCTTAATAGGCCGTCATTAGATAATTTCTGCATGCGCGACAATTGGGCGTAGTTTTGCTCGAGTTTGGCGCGGTCGGCCGCAGAGCAACCCTTGGCGGTAAAGCATGGGGAGCTTTTGTAGAAGTCCACGGCTTGGAATTTGCTCAGGTACTCTTCCATGTTGCCCAGTTGCTGTTTGTAGGCTCGCAAGCGGGCGACAGCGGCCTTCATGTTGGCCATAGTTTTGTTGGCCTGATCCCAAACATAAGCCGCCGGAGCCAAGGAGTTCCGCAACTGAGTTTCGTACTGTTTCAGTTGGATTCGGTACTCCTCAATCTGCTTCAGGGTTTGCGCCACATTTTGAATGGCGGAGACCGAACTTTGGGCAATGTTGCCGCCATCCGTTACCGGGATGCCTGCGTATGCTGGTGCGGACAGCCCCAAGGACACGGAAACGGCCAAAGACAGGGCTACGGTCTTGGTTTTGGTTAAAAGACGTTTTTGCATAATGCTCTCCTGTTAATAGTCAAAGGAACGATAGGGCTTAGAGAAATCAATGTCTTTAGTAATAATGACATTGAAGCGGTACCCCGGGCGGATCTCTAACGTCGGGGAAACATTCATGTTTTTCTGAATACTTTGGGATACGGCCTGTCCGAAGGTCTGACCCAAGGACTCTGACAAGGCTCCGCGCACGGTGGAGTTATTACCGTTATTGTTGTTGCCGCTGTTATTGTTGTTACTGTTTTTGTCCACGCCGTAAGTGATGCTGGCTCCGACTAGGGAGAGCATCAAGGCATTGCCCCACAGGCGGCCGTAATGGTTGTTGATGCGGTCGCTGAATCCTGCGTAGCCTGCGCCGCTGGCTCCGGGCATATCGCCGATGTCCAAGGCTTTACCGTCAGGAAAAACAATGCGGTTCCACGCGATAAACAGGCGGCGCTGGCCAAGGTTGATGCCGCTGCTGTAAGTGCCTACCAAGCGGGATCCTTGGGGTAAAAGCAGATGACGGCCGGTGGCGGTGTCATACACGTTTTGTGAAATCTGTGCCTGAACCATGCCGGGCAGATCAGAATTGATGCCGCTGATCAGGGTTGCAGGGATAACCCCACCACTGCGGATCATATAGGCGTTCGGACGTTCGACTTGGCTGTCAAGCCGCCAGTTGTTTCCACCGTTTTGTGCCGTTTGTCTCGGGATATTGCCGGGAGTCGGAGGTGTGTTCAGGCCGGGCATGCCGCCTGCACCTTGTATGCTTTCCTGACCACCTGCGGCAGCCATCTGTTGGGCATTGGCCAGTTGTTGGTTGTAAACGCGCTCCACTTCGGCGGGATTGGAACCGGCGTTCTCGGACATGCGCTGCACTTCGGCAATTTGAGCCAGCATCTCGCTACGGTTGGGTGTGCCTGAGCCGGAAGAAGATAAGGCAGCAGTATATAGGCCGGATGAGCCGCGAGAAGTCGATGCGACGACATCCACTTTGGTTGGGGCAGCTAGGGCTGCTTGGAACATCTGCGCTTTTGCCTGCCGGATTTGTTCCGCTTCCTGATCCACTTCGGGAGGTGTGGCCGGAAGGTTGGCCATATCGGGAACCATCGGTAAAGATGTGGGCGCGGATGCCGGTAAATCAGGCGCGGACGCCATGTCGTCAGGCAGGGCGGGCATGGCCGGTTCGGATGCTTTGGCGGTAATCAGACCGCCTTCCTGAGGCAGTTCGTTCAATAGGGAATCGGCCATTCTTGTTGCATCCTTACCGTCTCCCTGCGTTGCCTGCCCGGCAGACTGTTGGCCTTTAGTTGCTGCCACCAGTGCAATCAGCAGGGCGAATCCGAGAACAACACCGCCGACGATATAGATCGGAATGTTGTTCAGGCGGCGCACACCGGGACGACGGCCGGAAGTATCCGGTGCGATCGAAGGGGAACGGGATGCGTTCAGCAGATCTTCGGTGCTTTGGCTCATGCTTCAGTCTCCACGTTTAGTCCAAGAACCGGTCGGAACCACGGCGCCGTTTTCGGTTTGGCGGTAGGCACGGGAATAGGGCGTGCCGTCAATGTAGATCATTACCCGGTAAATATCGGAATCAACCTGATCCAAGACGTAATTCAGTGATTTTTCGTTTTCGCCCTGTTGGGCGGTTGTGGCAAAGCCTTTTTCACGCAATGCCTGATCCAGTTGCGTACCGAAGGTATCGGATTTGCTGCGGTTCAGGAAGAAAACGGTGTTGGCCGCCGGAAATTCTTCTTGGAGTTTTTCCACTACATCTTGAGTTACTGAGGCGGATACGGCGTCTGAACGGACGAAAGAACCGTATTGCTCGGTGGCGCATCCGCCAACGGCCAAAGCCAGCGCAACAGACAGGACATTTAATTTCATGATCGGCTCCGTCTGATAACGACTTTGGTTTGATGGCGGCCAACGCCGGTGATCATGATGGCTTCGTCGAACAGGCTGTCAACGATGTAGCGGTCTTCATGAAGCCGGTAATTGACCAAGGTGTTTTCGCCGTTGCGGACGACCAGCAAGGCCGGGGCTTCCCCTTGGGATAAAGTCGGCGGCATTTGGATGATGGTGCGAGTGCCGTCGTTATAAACGCGCAAAGGTTTCCATGACGGATTGTGGCCGCTGATGGTGTAGTTGAAATCCAAGTTTTGGATGTTTTCTCCGGTGGGCAGAACCTGAGCCTCGGCCTGCCGGGCTTGGTTTGCCCGGATCGCCCGCCAACGCGCGGCGGTGTCTTCGGGATACGAAAAACCGACGGCGGGCATATAGCGGGTACGGTGAGATTTGAGGCGGATATGGTAGGTTCTGCGGTCGGTGGCCACAAAAAGCGTCGTTTGCAGACCGACGTCCAACGGTTTGACCAAGATATGCATTCTTTCGTTGCCGTTGCTGCCGGAAATCGCCGGAGTGATATTCCAGCGTGCGGTATCCCCGGCGTGCAGATCGTTAATCATTTCGCCGGGCTGCAAGGCAATGTCGCAGACCTGCATTACGGCACAGACGACAGACGGATCAGAGCCGAAGGCAAAGGTGATGCGGCCGTTATCGCCGGGAACGGGCGGGACGGCCATCCTGCCGTCAGAAGAGTAGTTTTTGGCGATACCCAAGCCTTTTTGTTCGTGGCGGTTCAGCTTCGGGTTGTGGCTGTCTTCAAAATATTTGTCGGCGTAGCTGTCGGCAAAGGCGGAAGCGGACAAAGCGGTGATTAACGCCAAGGATAAAATCTGTCTTTTCATTGCTGTACCTTGTTACAGTTCGTTAGACCAAGAGAAATCACGGATAAACATGCCGATGGGGTTCACGATAATCTGCTGCTCTGTTGTCGGCGGAACGTAGTAGATATTCAGCAGCGCACGCATATTCTGAGGCGGTTTGAGTAATTTGCCGTCATGGGCGCGGGTAGTTTCCACCCAGTCCACCTGCCAAGAGTTGTCGCTTTGTTTCAGCACCGACTTGATTTCCACGCTGACCAGTTCTTTTTCCGCGCGTCTGAACGGCGAAGACTCCGGCGTTCCGTTCAGCCATTCGTTCATTTTGGCTGCGGCCGCGTCTTTCGGATTCAGCATGGCATAGGTATTGAGAACGTATTTGCGTTGCAGGGCTATGTCGGTGGTTACGGTACGGGCATTGCCGATGAAGCTGCCGAGCATGGCGCGGACAATCCGCTCATCGGTTGCCTGAGGCTGGTCGGCTCTGGCCACGGCCACGGTTTCACCCAATTTGTTCACTTCGACGATATAAGGGATAAATTTCGACTGGCTGCCGAGGTAAATCATGCCCCCTACCCCGCCCAAACCGATCAGCAGGCCGGTCATGCCCGCCCACTGCCACAGCAGGCGCGACGAAACCATGTCGCCCATGATGAAGTTCCATTGTTTCCTGGCGTTCAAATAGGGGTTTTCGGTCATTTCGCGGTCGGCTTTTTCCCTGCCGCGAAAAATGTCTTTCAGTCCCATCAGTGTTTCCTTCTGTATTTGTCCACATCGACATAGTTATGGATATTGATTCCCCGGTTTTGCAGCCAGCGGATCGGCCAGTCTTCCCCGTATTGGTCAGCCGTCTGCCGCATTGCATTCAGGGTGTCGGGGTCGGATACGGCGACAAAGGCCAATGTCAGCGGGTCAAGAGCCAGTTCAAACAGCCTGCGGCCGTAAGGCGAGGTGTAGTAATACTGCCGCTTGGGAATGGCGGTGGCCAAAATCTCAATCTGCCGCGCATTCAAGCCCATGCGCCTGTACAGTTCCGAAGCGTCCTCTTCCCTAGCGTGGGCGTTGGGCAGGTAGATTTTGGTCGGACAGGATTCGTTCAGGACATCGAGGATGCCGGAGTTGGCGGCATCACTGAGGCTTTGGGTTGCGAGCAGAACAAGGCAGTTTTTCTTACGCAGCACTTTCAGCCATTCGCGGATTTTTTCCCGGAAGACAGGATGCCCCAACATGATCCATGCTTCGTCAAGGAACAGGACTGCGGGATCGCCGGTCAGGGCTTTTTCGATTCTGCGGAACAGATACAGCATAATCGGAAGCGCGTATTTTTCCGGCAGGTTCATCAACTCTTCGATCTCAAAGCAGGTGAAGCGGGAGAAGCTCAGGCTGTCCTGTTCGGCATCGAGTAGATAACCCATCGAGCCGTCGATGGTGTAGGCTTTCAATACTTCGCGCATCTCTACGTCTTGCAGGGTGTTTGAGAGATCGGAAAGCGAATAAGACTGTTCGGCCGCATTGTTTTTGATGGCAGTTTCAATTTCGTTGCGCTGCTGGGGCGTAACCTTGAGGCCGTTCAATTCCATAACCGCTTCTACCCAAGACAACGCCCAAGCGCGGTCGGACGTGTTTTGGATAAGCTGCATGGGCGCGAAAGACAAACCGGAAGCCGTGTTGTCCTCATCGCCAATGTTGTAGTGCGATCCTCCGACGGCGCGGGTCAGCGTTTCCAGCGAACGGCCTTTGTCGAAAGAAAATACCCGCATGTTCCGGTAACGGTCGGCCTGAGCGGCCAAAGTGGCCAACAGGGTAGATTTACCGGCACCGGTCGGACCGAAAACCAAAGTGTGGCCGACGTCGCCGACGTGCAAACCGAGGCGGAACGGGCTGGAGCCACTGGTAACAACCTGCATCAGCGGTGGCGAATTGGGCGGATAGAACTGGCAGGGGTTTTCCTCCAAGCCTGTCCAAATACTGCTGGTCGGAATCATGTCGGCGAAGTTCAGCGTATTCAGTAAAGGGCGGCGGACGTTTTCGATCCCGTGGCCGGGCAGGCTGCCCAACCATGCTTCCATCGTATTGACCGTCTCCACGCGGGCATTGAAGCCCAAAGTGTTGATTTCTTTTTCCACCTGCCTTGCCATGCTTTCCAAGAAAGCCCGGTCTTCGTGCATCAAAATGACAACGCTTGTGTAGTAACCCTGTGCCACCAAGCCGGATTTGGTCTCGGCCAAAGCGGCTTCCGCATCATCCACCATTGCCTGAGCGTCTTGGTCGATGGAGCCGGAATGGGTGTTGAATACCTGATCGAAGAAACCGCGCACTTTCTGTTTCCATTTTTTGCGGTATTTTTCCAAATCGGCAACCGCCTGATGCTGATCCATAAAGATGAAGCGGTTTGACCAACGGTACTCGATAGGCATCTCCCCGAGCCGCGTCAGAATGCCCGGGTAGGACTCCATCGGAAAGCCGTCCAAGGCGACGACTTGGATAAACTTATCGCCAATCATCGGCACGACGCCGGTGTAGAGTTCCTGCCCGCCGATCAGGCTATCAATGTACATAGGCGCAGCCGGAAGGTTGATCGGATGATTTTTGCCGGTAATGCAGAAATGCAACCAACGCAGGAAATCGTCTTGGGTAATTTCCATACCGTCTTCTAAAACGACCTTATGGCCGCAAAGGCGGTGCAACTCCAAGGAAATACTCAGGTTGGATTCCAGATTCGCACATGCCTGTTTGAAATGGGACAGCGTGCGGTCTTGTTGGGCGCGTTTGCCTTCCTTGGCGTTGTCGTCATCAAACATCAGTTCGGCAACTTTTTTTTCCGCCAGTAAGGGCGGGAAATAGGTGGCCACAATGACAAAGAAACCTTCATACAGGGTGCCGATGGCTTCAAATGCCTGGCGTCTTTCGTTATCAATGGCTTCTGTAACGTAACTGTCAAAGTAGTTTTTGCCTGCTTCGGTATAGTTTGGCGCGGGACGGCGTGCGGCATCGACGTGTACCATCCAGCCGCTGCCCAAGCCGACAAACGCCTGGTTGATGCGTAGAGATACGTCTTCGCGTTCCGCTACCGTGCTGCTGCCCATGTCTTTGCCGCGATAAATCCATGCGGCCATCAGGGAACCGTTTTTCCCTAAGATTACGCCGTCATCTATTACGGCCGCGTAATTCAGCAAATCGGCCAGCCCTTCTTCTTTCGAGCGGTGCTGTTTGAGTTTGGTGGCATTGGTAACGGCACGGATTTTCAGGAACAGACCCGTACACAGAACCAAGCCCAAAACCGATATGGCCGAGATAATCCCAATGATCATTTGTAACGGTTTCCTTGGGTTGAAGTATTGTTTCTGAATGGTGTGGAGTGGGGCGGATAAAAACGTTTGTACTTGGTAATCGACCGCAGGCCGACAAAACGCAGCAAAGGATCGTATTTAGCCAGTTTCCGGAGTGCGTAAAGCGCAAAAAACCAAAATACCAAGCCGATTACGAAAGCATAGGTGTTTTGCGCCGCCACCACTAAAACAAAAGTAATCAAAAGGGATACCTGAACCATCTCGCGATCTCCACCCCAAAAGAGATTGGGACGGTTTGCCACTCTGCGGATGGGTATCGTGCGGATGGCTCTCATGGTTTTATCCTTTCGACGCCAAGGGAAGAAGGTAATGCTGTGCGGTCTGCACGGCAGCGGTAACTTCCGCGCCACCGAAGAAAGAGGACATCAGGTTTTGCGCTCCTACCAGCAGAGCCATTACCAACACAAGGAAAATCAAAGTGCGGAAAAATGCGTTCAATTCGCCGCCGAAGATCAGTACGCCACCAGCAACGACAATGCCGATGATGGACAGGGCGAAAGCCACCGGGCCGGTAACGGACTGGCGGAGATTGTTCAGCCAGCTTTCATAGGGCAGACCGCCGCCCTGCCCTTGCGACGCGAGCGCGGGCGAGGACATTAACAGTAAGAAGACGGCCAGTCCGATGAAGAACAGCCATTTTTGTTGCGATTGACTCAGAGTCATATATTTACCTCACAGGTATAACGTGGTTGTTAAAAAATCGTTCGTTGTTTATGAAAAAATCAGCATTCAATCCCGCTGTCTAAACTGCCTCCCTGTCCCCCTTAAAGATAATCAAACACATAATTGCCCGACTTTTCGTCAAGCCCCTTGATTTTGATGATCTCACGTATTTTGCGGCCGGTTTTCTCGTCTTTACCGATAGATACGATGTAATGGATCACTTGCGCCACCAGCGGCCGTATTGCCGCCGGATGGGCAGGATTGCGGGTAATCAGGCTTTCCAAGCGTTCCAGTCCCAAAGCGGCGTTGTTTGCATGCAGTGTGGCGATGCCGCCCGGGTGTCCTGTATTCCAAATATCCAAAAGATCCAAGGCTTCCGCTCCCCTTACTTCGCCTACGATGATTCTGTCGGGACGGTAACGGAGCGCGGTTTTCACAAGTTTGGTCAGATCGATGCTTCCCGTGGTGTAAACCTGCACTTTGTTTTGCGAATGGCACTGGATCTCCCCGGTATCCTCAGAGATGTAGAGACGCTCGTTGGGATTCTGCTCCGACATGTCATAGAGAATGGCGTTAATCAACGTGGTTTTACCTGAACCGGTTCCGCCGATAACCAAGATGTTTCCGTGCTCACTGACTGCATTGCGGATGGTCTGCCGCTGACTTTCCGTCATGATTCCTGCTGAGACATATTCATCCAAAGTGAATACACGGGCAGGTTTTTTCCTGATGGTAAAAGAGGGTGATGCGGTTACCGGCGGCAGGATGGCCGTAAAGCGGCTTCCATCAATGGGAAATTGGGACTCCAAGATAGGAAGGTCTTCGGTGATTACTTTGCCGTGATAACCGGCAACGGTTTTAATAACCGCTTCCACGCGGGAGGTTTTGAACCAATCGCTCAGCCTCTCGTCATAGACCATCTCCTTGCCCTGCTCTTCCCAGTAAACAGACACCCCGTTCCCGGTCTGTTTTGGATTGAACATCACTTCAACCAAGTTTGGATTCATAAACTTTTCCAAAAACTCATTTCCCAAATCGCGCTTTAGTTTGTTCAATGCCCGTTCTTTGCGGGAGTCTGCCGTTTCTGTCGTTTCCATCATTCGAGAGAGCCATACAATAGAGTTGCTACAATATATTGAATTCAATAAAATGTAAAGTCTAATTATTCAAGAGACGAAAAAAAAGCCCATATCTGTCAGATATGGGATAAAATAACCTAATAAATGTTGTTATTTGGTTTCTTTTGCCAAAGCCTTTAAGGCATCATCGTTCCACTTTTTAACTTGGAACGCCTTATAACGCGGCAAAATGACTGTAATCTTCTCGTAATTCGGCGGGAGTGTCGATTGACTCCCGTCTAGCAGGGAAAGACTCTCTGGGTCAAGATCGTGGTGTTCGAGCAAATAGCTCAACGGGACATCAAGGGCGTAAGCAATGGCCGACATGGTTTCCAATGTCGGATTGCCCTGCCCTCTTGTAATTCCCGACATTGAAGACGGGGACAAATTCGCCCTTTCTGCCAAATCTTGATGGGACAGATTCTTTTCGGATGCAAGACGCAGAACATTAGTGAAGAATATTTTCGAATAACTCATGAAATTTTAGCCGCTAAAATTTTTAACCGTAAGTATAGCAAAGCAACCTAGGAGACAGAATGAATAAATTCATCATTTCAGGCAGAACAACCAAAGATTTGACTCTGGAGCAAACTGCAACAGGAGTTTTTACAACCAGTATTCCTTTGGCAGAAAACTATTCGTACACCAAGGATGGGAAGAAGGTTGAGGCCACAAACTATTTTTGGATAGATGTATATGGAGAACAGGCCAAAAACGCCGTCAGGTATTGCGGCAAAGGTTCCCTTATTCTGATAGAAGGAAGGATAAGCAATAACAATTATGAAAAAAATGGCCAAAAAATCTATAAAGACCAGATGATTGCCAGCCGTATTGAATACAGTAGCCTCAAACCTCCTGCCGGACAAGAAGAATCATCAGCCCCTCCCTCATTTATCTACGACCCCGAACAAGACTTAGGATAAATTATGAAGAATGTTCAGGAAGTGCTCCATCCTTATTTGAATTTAGTCGCCGAACGCAGGGATGAAGCCCAAAGGGAAGAATACTTGAAATCAAAAGGCATTCCGACAGACGACAACCTTATTATAGAGGATTTGTTCGGGAATACTATTTTTGGTTCAAAGCATAGAGTGATGCCGAACGATTTCGCCCGTTCATGTTTGTTTACAGCAAGAAATCATCGGGTGCCGAGAAAAACTTTCTCCCGTGAAAAACTTTTCCATATCTCAGAAAAAGTAGAGATCCTTTACACAGGCATCGAGCTCCGTTCAGTGGATGACGAGCTGATATGGATGCAGCTTGTAGATTACTGCCGTCGTTTGCCTCTAGGGAATTACATCGAATTTGACATCAGGCAGCTTATTAAGGACATCGGATGGGATCCCAGCGGAGCCTATTATAAACGTGTCCGGGAATCTTTGAGCAGAATGAAAGCGACAGAGATCTATATCAAAAACGGCAACACCTACGGCGTCAGCGGAGGTATTTCCCTTATCGACAATTATGTCGGAATTGAAAACATCAAAGGCGAACCGACACGTTACAAAGTCAGCATCGATAAAAACCTAATCGTACTTTTTGCAGGAAACACATTTTCCAACATTCCTTGGAGTCAATACAAAAAACTTTCTCCAATGGCCAGGCGGCTCACCGATTATATCTTTAGTCACAAACACCCCAATCCCATACCTATTCCTGCATTTTTAGCAATGTGCGGCAGCGACCAAATCAACTCCCCAGTGAAAACGCAAAATCAAAATGCTAAAAAGATTTGCGTCGAGCTCATAGAGGCGCAGTTAGTAAAAACTGCCTTTGTATTGTCCGGGAAGATTATCGTCGAGCGTTAAAATTATCCACAAGCGCGGATTTACACATGCCACAAATAGACCATTTGCGGACTTACACATGCCTAAAAACAGCAAATTTCCCCTGTTTGCGGACTTACACATGCCAAGTGCGGATTTGCACATGCCGATGGCTAGGTTGACAAAAATACAAAAATATGCAGGTCAAAATATGCGATAAATATTAAAAAATAAAAAGGGAAAATAAATATAAAAAATCTATTTTAAAAATCAAATCTGTGGATAAGTTGTGGATAATATTCGATAATGCCTAAAATATAGGCAAATTCTGCGGATTTACACATGCTTTTAGGACAAAATATCCTAATTCCCTTGCGGACTTACACATGCCAAATCGCGGATTTACACATGCTAAAACACGGATTTACACATGCTACCATGTTCGCAACATACTGAATCTTAATTGAAAAAAAACGATTTTTTTTGCCCTAACCATTATCTAACCATTTATAACCATATTTCGCGGCCGAAAAGCCGATTTTTATCAATTTGCTGTCGCCTACGGCGATTTTAGATAATTTCATAAAATTCGTCTGTCGCCCTACGGGCGATTTAGATTCCTTTATTTAACTCCAAGGATAAATTTCCGAGAAATTCCCAATGGCTACTTTAATTTCGACTACCGTATTACTTACTCCCTATCAAGCATTCCAAGCAAACAAATGGCATATTCAAAATATTGAAGAATATGGCTTAACACAAAAAAAAGATCTGAATATCCGGCCGGAATGTTTCCAACGGTTTCCGCAATGGGCAGTCCCTACCGCTGATGAGGTTAAAGAGTTATGGTCGGCAACTGGAATGACCCAAAAACAAGTTAGCGAATATTTGGGTTTGAAAGATACAAACGGTCGAGCGTTTAGGAGATTTATCAGCGGGGAGTCGTCCATCACATATGCTTATTGGGTTTTGTTGAGCTTATATGTGGGTATTGAGAAATTTTGGTAAATGGAATTTTAGCCGCTAAAATTACTTGACAATTAGGATAATTTATCCTATTATATAGACCATACCGAACGGAGGTTCCTATGGGCAGAATCAAATCTGAAGTTGGAAAAAAACTGTTTGAAGTAGTTTATATGGTGCTAGCCATCGCTTATCTGCTTTTCCCAATCCGGTGGTTTGCTTGGATGTACAGTTTCTATGTTTTGTGCCAAATGCTGTACCACTGGAATATGGCTGATTCGTGGATTTACATCGGCAAATTTATCTTGACGTTCGGTATCGTAATGGGATGGCTCACTTTTGTTATCGCTTTCAGAAATAAGATATGAGGTGTAGGAATGAAGATTTTAGTGGTGGCAAATCAAAAGGGCGGAGTAGGAAAAACGGCTGTGTCGCTTCACCTTGCTTGGCATATGGAAACAGTTGGACTGAGGGTTTTGGTAATTGATTTAGATACCCAAGGTAACGCGAGTTACTCTCTTCGGGATAAAACATGTATTTTCGGTTCCGGCCGTCTGTTTGGAAATATGAAAGACGCGGATTTACACATGCCCAGTAACGTTTCGCTAGTTCTTGCTCCAGCGACAAACGATTTGGCTAATGTGCAGAATATGACTTTACAAAACGCTGTTCAGTTTTTTACGCAAAACATCGGCAAATTAAAAGCGGGTGGGCAATTCGATGTCTGTATTATTGACACTCCGCCCAGTTTGGGCAACACGTTGGCGGCTGCACTGGCGGCCGGAGATTATGTTCTGTGCCCAATTGAGTTGGAAACATACAGCCTACAAGGAATCAAACAGATGGCTGCAACAATAGGCAATATCAGAAAAGTAAACAGCAAATTGTCTTTTTTAGGTATTTTGCCAAGTAAGGTCGATATGAGAAATCCGCGCCATAAAAGGCATTTGGAGGAAATTAAAATGCAGTATAATGAAATTGTAATACCGTATATTATCGGATTGAGAAGCAGTATCGCAGATGCGTTGTCTTCCAGCCTGCCGGTTTGGAAAATCAAGAAAACGGCAGCAAGAAAGGCGGCGCAGGAAATGAAGGCCGTTTCTAACTATGTTTTAAACAAAATGCAGGGGTAAAATGTATGAATAACAGTAATTTTGGGTTGGAAAACATCGGCAATCTCAGCGAACTTTTGGGTAATGCAGAGGTCTCATCAGGGAAGCCGCTGCGCCTGCCCCTTGCTTCAATCAAAGAAGATCCCGATCAACCAAGAAAAGAATTTGACGAGGGGAAAATTCAGGAACTGGCCAACAGCATTTTGGAGAGAGGCGTGAAAACACCCATATCGGTGCGTCAAAGTTCCGAAGAAGGGGTATATGTCATCAACCACGGCGCACGGCGTTACAGGGCTTCGCTGCTGGCAGGATTGAGCGATATTCCCGCATACATAGATCAGGATTACAGCCTGATCGATCAGGCTGTCGAAAATATCCAGCGCGACAATTTAACGTCAAGGGAAATCGCCGATGTAATCGGCCGATTACTGGCAGAGGGGATGAAAAAGGGACAGATTGCCGAAAAAATGGGTAAATCCCCTGCTTTTGTTACCCAGCACGCAAGCCTGCTGGACTTACCCGAACCTCTGGCCAATGCTTTCAACTCGGGGAAAGTATCCGATTTGACGGTAATCAATGACCTGAACTCACTGTACAAAAAAGAACCGGAAGCGGTGGAAGATTTATTGTCCAACGAAGACGAGATTACCCGCAGTGCGGTCAGGAATTTGAAAGAGTTTTTAAACTCGGATCCTAAAAATCCTGCTGATGCCGATCATGAAAAGCCATCCAAGGCAAAAGCGAAAGAGAAAAAGCCGGAAGATCCCGACAAACTGAAAAAAGCCATTGTGCAGGTAATGTATCAAGGCCAACTGGCAAGGCTGGTTTTGAACAGGCGCGGATTGTCCGGGGATGAAGTATGGGTTAAGTTTGAAGAGTCCGGCGAAACAGAATCTGTTCCCTGCAAAGAAATTTCCGGGATTGTTGCGGTTATCGAGGGATAATCTGTTTTCGTACCGAAAGTTCATTATAATATTATCTATCCGTCTTAACGGCCTACCGGTTTGACATCAGACGAAATATGCAAAATGCCGAACCGACAGGCTGCTTATGCTTCGTTAAATTAAATTGTTTAAAAATCAAATATTTAACGGGGGGGGGGGGGGTATATTAAAGACTATTCTGTTAGAATCATTTGCATATTTTTTAAGAATTTTTAGCAGAATGGAAGCAGAAAAACAAAGAGTGCTGGTATTGAACAAACAGCATTTGTTCGAGAAAGAAATAGACGGCAAATGGATTACGCAGGCGGTTAAACCCGCTCCTGCCAACATGAAGCCGGGAATTTATTTGCTGCACACAGCAAAATCTCCTCAGGATTCTGTCAAATATGAAGGACAAATCGTTTTTCAAGATGACAGTCATGTTTATCAGAAAACACGGCAGTCTATAGTCAAATACCCATCCTCTCTATTTTCTTCCGCTCCGTCAATCGGAGAGACGGTGTCAATCAGTGTCAAAGAAGGTGCGGCAATGGTAGAAAAGGCGGGTATGATAGAAAAGAAAACTTTAACGCGCTAAATAAATTTTAGCCGCTAAAATTTTAGGATAACGCCATGAATGAAGACAAAGGGCTTGTAGCTAAAGCTGTTGCGGCTGAAACCGAACAAGAAGAACTGTTTGAAAGCAGGCAGGTTATTGAGGAAACCTTCGCCGGTGTGTTGAATACTTATGTCTTGGAAAAGACAGAACAGGTTGAGCGCATAGAAGAAAAATTGGAGCAACTGATTTCCGGACAAATGGCCAAGTTACAGGCATTGCAAAACGCACGGCCGGGAATGTTGAGCATGCCGTCCAAAAAACAGACGTGGAGTGCAAACATTGCAGTGGCACAATCAAGGCTGAACCGTCTGCATGACAGGCTGGAAGATGTCCGCGAGATTCGTGACGGAATGGCTCTGGGTGTTCCGAAAATACAGGAGTTGGCCGCTAGGAAGTTAAGGTTGGAGGAACCGGATTTGGCAAAAAAATTTGATGATGTTCAAACGGCTGTCAGGGTTCACAATCTGCATGAAAAACAGCGCAAAGAAAAAGAACAACAGAAACGGGAAACTGGATTAACCCTGTCCCTGAGTCAAAAAATGGTACGTTGATTTTCTCTTGGTGTAAAGAATGGATACAAAAAACCCGGCATTGCCGGGTTTTTTGTTAAAAGGTAAATTTGAACGCCAAGATAATGACTGCAAGCAAAACAATTAGGGATGAGATTAAATTGAGGATAGCTGTGTTTCGGGTTTCCTTCATCTTTGATTCGATTGCATTCAGAGCATTATCATTGATTCCATATAGCTTACCTTCAAAATCTTTTACGGCATCTGTAATTCTCTGCTCAAGCAACCGGTCTGCCTCATGAAGCAGTAATTTGGACATTTCCCTTGCCTGTTCTTTGGTCGTATCGAGTTGCTGGCTGACAAGTTCCTCAGTCTGTTGGTGAACGGACTGTATCCAGTTTCCCGTGGCCTCTTCTACCTGCGCTTTGAATAAGACGGTTAGAGCCTTTTGCTCGGCGTGCTGTTCGGAGAGCATATATTCTAAGGCAGTGAATACAACCATAATCGGGTCTTTGGGAGATAAGGCGATGCCGTTCTTTTCGACTATTGCTGCCAATATGGCTTTTACTTTTTCATCCATGATGCGCTCAGATAATTTGGGCGGTTTTTATCGTTTGGAACATCTCGTTCCTGATGATGTTCAAGCGTTGCCGTTCAAAAATACTGAAGTCCTCGGATGTTAAGGCTTCATCAAATGTTTTTTGTTTTTCCAGCATGGCAGCAAGGTCGCGGCCATGCATGGAAGCATCCCATTCCGGAATTTTGATAATGGAACGTATCCGGGATTTGTGTTTTTCATAGACTTTCAATTTTTCAAACGGTTTTCCCTCAAATTCGACTTCTCCCCAAAACGGATTGAGCCAAATGACGAAACCGGTTGATTCAGGAAATTGTGAGCATAACGCGTCAAACCCGTTTACCGTATGCCTCAGATTTTGGCCGCCGACAATGGAAGTATGGATCATTACCTGATGGCCTTGCTGTGTCAGCATGTCAATCAGTTGATTGGAAATAATATACGAGCAAAGCGGGATAAATGCGTTGGCGCCGACATCGATAATGACATCATCGGTTGCAGACAGAATTTGTGTAAAAAGCTGGTCGAATAAGCGTTTATCGATGTCATCCTTTTTCATGATCTCGAATTTTTCCGCCTCTAGTGCGGGAAAACCAAACAGGGTTGCGTTAGCGGGATCCGTATCAAAAATTTTTACCGGTTTTTGAATATGACGGTAGAACATGGATAGCATCAGTGCCAAGAAACTTTTACCGACACCTCCTTTTGCTTGGAGGCTGATATGGATAACGGCCATTAGAGTAAATCCTTTTCGTTAGGGTCGTTGTTGAAAACAAAGCCAGAGGCAGATGTGGAATCGCCCCCGGCGATAATGGGTTCCGAATTGGTGGATGCGCTTGGGTGCAACTCTTTGTCCGTGTGGCCGGACGCAGGTTTTTCCGGGATGGATTGGAGTGCAGACGCTTGGCCATCGGTTGTATTGTCTGACTTAAAAATATACATCTTGCAGTAGCGGTTAAATGTCTCATACGAGTATGGGACATATTTTTTTTCCGACAAAATCCGCCAAACACTGATAACGGGGATATTCCTGTCCACCAGCAGTATCTTAATGTCTTCTTGCATGGCCAAGAACCTTGCCTTGTTCCCGGCTGATGAGCCTTTTTTCTGCATGGCGGCAAGTTCGGTCAAAACCAGTTTTTCTATTTTTCCCATTTGGATCATTTCGATAGGGCTTTGCCAATTTTTTGACAAAGCCTTGCCAAAACTGCCAAGCAAAATCGTTTTAAAAACAATAATTCGATATAGTAAATCATTTTTTGTTTGTAATAAAGCATTTTTAGGCGGCTTGTCATTAAAATATGTTCGATATATTGAATTATTTGGCGTATAATCCTTGGCGTATTGAACCCCAGAATTGGGGCAAGATATGTGATGTACATGTACATCACAATCCTTATTCGCCGGTAGGCTCAACGGATTATCTTGCTCTGCGAGGCTGGCCAACTACCGTTGGCTGTTGTGTGCCTTGCGGCACAAATTAAGGACTCCAAGAATGGCAGGCGCACGAAAACGGCCAAAATACATCAGCGTTTACGTTTCGGAAGAAGAATGGAAAACCATAGAGAGTTTGGCTAAATCTGTCGGATTGAGCCAATCGGCTTATTTGAAATTACTTGGCTTGGGATACAAGCCTGCGTCTGTTTATGACGGTGAAGCGGTTAAAGCCTTGGCCAAAATTAATGCCGACCAAGGCCGATTGGGCGGCTTGATCAAGATGTGGTTGGCCAACGACGAGCGGCTGATGATGTTCGACCACGATCAGTTGGCTAAGGCGATCTTCGGAGTGTTGGAGCAAATTGGAGAAATGCAGGAGAGTATGTTGGAGATTGTGCGGAGCCGCAGAATTTTAGCGGCTAAAAAAATAGGCTGAACATGATTGCAAAAAAAATTCCGATGCGTAAAGCCAAACTGAGCAGTTTTGAAGGCTTAGTTACCTATCTGGCCGGTTCTCAAGGCGTCGCAAACCGAGTGGGAAAGGTGGAGATTCATAACTATGAATCATCGGATTTGCGGTGGGCGGTTCAGGAGACTTTGGCGGTTCAGGATCAGAATAAACGCAGCGCGGCGGATAAAACCTATCATCTGATGGTATCCCTTGCGGGCGGGGAATTTTTGACGGACGAACAGTTGAGCCGTATCGAGCAGAGCATGATTGAGGCTTTGGGGTATGCCGAACATCAGCGGATCTCTGTTGTTCACAGAGATACCGACAATCTGCATTTTCATGTAGCGATTAACAAAGTACACCCGGAAAAAAAGACTATCCACGAACCGTATAACGACTTCAAAATTTTAGGGCGGGAGTGCAGGAGGTTTGAAGAAGAGTACGGTTTGCAGAAGGTGCAGCGCGGCGGGCGCGGCAATAAAAAAATCGATATGGAGGAAGTGGCGGGTATCGAGAGCCTGATAGGATGGATCAGAAGGGAGTGCAGTGAGCAGATTAAAGAGGCTAAGACATGGGAACAACTGCACCATGTACTGAGCGATCACGGATTGGAAATCAAGCTGAGGGGTAACGGTTTTGTTATCAGCGACGGCGAGCATCATGTCAAGGCAAGTTCGGTAGATAGGGAGTTTTCCAAGTCGGCGTTGGAAAAAAGGCTGGGTGCATTTGATCAGAAAACAGGCGTAAAGGCGAAACCATCCAAAACGTACCGTGAGAAACCGTTGAGCAAAGCCGACGTGGACGACTTGTTTCGGCAATACAAGGAGGAAAAAGAGCTTCAGAAAAGCAGGCGGCAGGATTTTTTCCTGCATTTGGCACAAAACCGGGATATGGAGATCGGCCGCATAAAAGAAAAATACGCTTTTCGCCGTAGCCTGATTAGGCATAGCAGCAGTGGTATTGCAAGGCGCATTCTGTATCGGATGCTGTTTAGGCAAATGAAGGATGAAATCAGATCGGTAAGAACCGATTATGCCCGCCGACGTGCGGTTTTTTTTGAGCAGAACAAGGGTTTTGCATGGGCAGACTGGCTGAAACACCGTGCTGCCGAAGGCGATGTCCGGGCGTTGGATGCATTGAGAAGGAGGGGGAAGGATGCGGGTTACAAGGGCAACCGCTTTGTCGGCAAAGAGAGTGACGGATTTGCCGGGATCAAGGTTGATGCGGTAACGAAAAAGGGGACGGTTATTTATGCCGAGGACGGCATGACCATCCGTGATACGGGCAGTGTGCTCAAACTGGCCGCGATTCCTGACGATAAGGCGGTATCAAGGGCGTTGGAAATCGCAATAGGGCGATACGGAAAAGTCCTGACTATCGGCGGAACGCGGCATTTTCAGGATAAGGTGGCCAGAATTGCCGCCGCAAAGGGTTTGGATGTGTCGTTTACAGACGGCCGTCTGAACCATCTTTATCAACAGTATGTGAAGGAATACGAATATGTCAGGGAACGTACCGATCGATACAGACAAGCTGATGGAACTGGCCGCGCAGATGGGCGGGCAGGGCAGCAACGAGGAGGCGCGGGATATGCAGGAGGAAAGCCTAGACGCTATCGATGGCATGGGTATGACGCAAGCCGAAATCGAGGCTTCCATGCAGGAATATCAGGATACCCAATCCCGAAGCTCTCCGACTCTGGAAGCATTGGAGCAGGAAGAGGGCAGTCTGCTTCCGCAGGAAGCGACAGTCTGCGAGGAATGCCCGAACGCGGTATGGTTCGCATCCAAGGACGAACTCAAGTGCTATTGCCGCGTGATGTTCCTAGTCACTTGGAGCAGCAAGGAACCGCAAACCATCAGGCTGTGCGACGGACAGTACATCGGACAGGAGGAATAGCTGAGATCAGGGAGATGCAGGCGGTAGTCGGTTTGGTGGCCAAGCCGGGAAAAAAACCGCCGGGATTCAGGCGAGGCAGTTTGCGGGGGATGGAAGGTTTGGCTGAAATCAAAATTTCATCTGCCGTGTCAGCAGAGATTCCGAAAAATCCTGAGCCTGCACAAGAAAACGAGAGGCTTATCCCTTCATTGGCACCTATCGACAAATATATTGCCGAACGGCAGGAGAAAATTGACAAACAATTCGATATATTGAATCATAGGAAGTATAATCCAAATGATTCCGGTGTGATGTTGTTCAGGGGTATCCGTAACATAGACGGGCAAGCACTGGCTTTATTCCAGCCAAAAGAGACTGAGGAGATTTTGGTTATGAACGTTACGCCCTATATGTCTAGACGCCTTTCAAGCGTGAAATTGGGCAGCGAAGTGAAAGTTACTCCAACAGGTCAGGTCAGAACCGTTAAGGGAAGGCATCGTTAATTTTCAAAGGACAAACATGTTTCGTAGTAAGAACAAACGCAACAATGCAGTCGGTCATCAAAACCAAGTCCAGAGGACAGGAAGCGGCCGTTTGGTAAACTTTATCTGTTTAGTATTGGTATTGCTGGCCGGTATGGGGGCGGCAACGCAGTATTTTGCCCATCAGTTCCAATACCACTCTCAGTTAGGCTACGGCATCGGCAAGTTTTATATGCCGTGGAGCATCCTGATTTGGTACGGCAAATGGCACGGGCGGTACGAGCAGCAGTTTATGATGGCGTTCAGCATTATGCTGATGGTGGTGGCCATCGGCATGATAGGGATGCTGGTATGGAATATTGTGCGCAAGAATACCAATAAGGCTCATGAATCGCTGCACGGGTCGGCGAGGTGGGCAGATAGGAAAGATATTGAGGCGGCCGGTCTGTTGACTAAAAAAGGCGAAGACAGCGACGGCGTATATGTCGGCGGTTGGGTCGATAAGAGCGGTACCTTGCATTATCTGCGCCACTCCGGGCCCGAACACGTTCTTACTTATGCTCCAACCCGCTCCGGAAAGGGTTTGGGTTTGGTATTGCCGACTTTGCTGTCATGGCCGCACAGTACGTTCATTACTGATCTGAAAGGCGAGTTATGGGCATTGACGGCGGGATGGAGGAAAAAATACGCGCATAACAAGGTAATCCGTTTTGAACCGGCTTCCGCACAAGGCAGTGCGGCATGGAATCCTTTGGATGAGATCAGGGTGGGGACGGAGTATGAGATAGGCGATGTTCAGAATTTGGCCACAATGATTGTCGATCCGGACGGCAAGGGGCTGAACAGCCACTGGGACAAAACAGCTTTCGCTTTGCTGACCGGCGTCATTCTGCATGCGCTTTACAAAGCTAGGGATGATGGCGGGGTTGCCACCTTACCAAGCGTTGACCGCATGCTGTCTGATCCGGAGAAACCGGTAGGCGATTTATGGGTGGAAATGGCGACGTATCCCCATGCAGACGGCCGTCCTCTACCGGTCATCTCTTCTGCCGGGCAGGATATGCTGGACAGGCCGGAGGAGGAGGCGGGATCGGTACTTTCTACAGCCAAATCCTTCCTTGCGCTCTACCGCGACAATGTGGTTGCCGCCAATGTCAGCCATTCCGATTTCAAAATTAAGGATCTGATGAACGACGAAGATCCGGTCAGCTTGTACATCATTACCCAGCCCAACGACAAGGCACGGTTGCGGCCTTTGGTTCGGATTCTGATCAATATGATTATCCGCCTGTCGGCCGACAAGATGGATTTTGAAAACGGAAGACCCAAAGTCCACTACAAGCACAAGATGCTGGCCATGCTGGACGAATTTCCGAGTTTGGGTAAATTGGAAATCATGCAGGAATCCTTGGCGTTTATCGCCGGTTACGGCATCAAATGCTATCTAATCTGCCAAGACTTGAACCAACTGAAAAGCCGGGAAACGGGGTATGGCCCGGATGAAACCATTACGTCCAACTGCCATGTGCAGAACGCTTATCCGCCTAACCGAATCGAGACGGCGGAACACCTGTCCAAGCTGACCGGCATCACAACGGTTGTCAAAGAACAGATCACAACCAGCGGCAAGCGGGTAAGTGCGATGTTGGGGCAGGTTTCCCGAACTACTCAGGAAGTTCAGCGGCCGCTGCTGACCGCCGACGAATGTATGCGTATGCCCGGGCCAGTCAAGGATGCGAGTGGGTTAATTACGCAGGCGGGCGATATGGTTATTTATGTTGCCGGGTATCCGGCGATTTACGGACGGCAGACCCTGTATTTCAAGGATCCGGTATTTGAGGCACGCTCTAAAGTTCCACCGCCGCGCCATACTGACAGGACTCAGAAAAAAACTGCCAATACGCCCAGTGCATTTGACACCTTATGAAGACAAAACTGTTTAACCGCGCCATGCTCGCCGTATGTCTGACAGCCGTATTGCTGGCGGCAGGTTACGGATTATTCTATGCAGCAGGTTTCCGTATCAACGATACCCGCAGTGTGGCCAAGGGGGTTTACCGTATATCCGACGAATCAATACGGCGTGGAAGCTACATTACATTCTGCCCGCCTGATACCGAGGTTTTCAGAATGGCAAGAAGGCGCGGATATATCAGATCAGGATTTTGCCCGAAAAACTATTCCGGACTGATGAAGTTTGTTGCCGGTATTCCCGGCGACAATTACCGGTTTACCGATGAAGGACTGTTGATTAACGGGCGGTTGCTTGGTGGTACCCGGCCTTTATTGCAGGATGGGGTAGGGCAGCCTTTGCCGGTATTTAAAGGGGAAGGCCGTCTGAAAGACGATGAGTACATTTTAGTCGGTAATGCGGTGGCCAATTCGTTTGATGCACGTTATTACGGCATAGTCCGGAGAGAGCATATCCGAGATGTTGTAAAACCAATATGGATAGAGGAGTAAAGATGTCCCGACTTTATATTGCAGAAAAACCCGAAGTGGCCAGAGCCATTGCCGCCGCCTTGGGTGTCGATATTGAAAGGCGCAACGGATATTTCCGTTGCGGCAACGGCGACAATATCACTTGGTGTTACGGGCATATGCTTGCCTTGTGCGATCCGGAAGATTACGACAGCAAATACGGCAACTGGAAGTTTGAGGATTTGCCAATCGCGCATATCCCTTGGCGTAAAAAACCCTTGGCCGACAAAAAAGAACAGATCGGGGTTATTCGTGATTTGCTGGCGGAATGTACCGAGATTGTTCATGCCGGAGATCCCGATGACGAAGGACAGTTGTTGGTTGACGAACTGTTGGAGTTTTTGAATTGTGCCAAACCGGTTAAACGGGTACTGATTAACGACAATAACGAACGATCTGTAAAGAGAGCGTTATCGGCAATAGAAGACAACGCCAAATTCAGGGGATTGTCCCAATCGGCGGAAGCGCGGTCGGTGGCAGACCAGTTATACGGATACAACATGACCCGAGCCTATACGCTGAAGGCTGCGGAACAGGGTTATCAAGGAGTGTTGTCTGTCGGCAGGGTGCAGACTCCGATTTTGGGTTTGGTGGTGCGGCGCGATCGGGAAAACCAGTCCCATGTCAAAACCCATTATTACCATGTGTATGCCGATTTGGATGTGGATGGTGTCCGGTTTACTGCCCGTTACGTTCCAAACAAGGATCAAGATCCGATAGACGATAAGGGACGTTTGTCCGATCCGCTGTTTGCACGGCAGATAGCCGAAGCAGCCAGTGGTCAGCCGGTAAAAATTTTAGCGGCTAAAACTTCTGCCAAGCGGCAAAGTCCGCCGCTACCATACAATCTGCTCAAATTACAGGCGGATTGTTCGCGCAAATTCGGTTTGAAACCCGATCAGGTAAAAGACATCGGACAGTCATTGAAAGACAAACACCGCTTGATTACCTACCACCGCAGCGACTGCCAGTATCTCAATGACGAGCATTTCGATGATGCGGCAGACGTGCTGGATGCTGTCGGAAAAACCGCATCAGTCTTTAAAAATGCCATTGCATCGGCCGACACGAAAATCAAAAGCAGGGCTTTCAATCCGGATAAAGTTTCGGCGCACCATGCCATTATTCCTACCGTCAAAACGGCCGATATGGACGATCTGACTGAAGACGAAAAGCGGGTCTATCTGCTGATTGCCCGCGCCTATATCGCCCAATTTTGGCCGGATCACGAATATAACCAAACCGACATTGAAGCAGAAATTGCAGGTAAGAAATTTGTCTGCCGCAGCAATGTAACCGTAAAGCCCGGTTGGATGGCTCTATACAAGAACGATCAAGGCAATGCGGAAACTGCGACAGATCCCGAGGATTTGAGTGTTGATTTGCAGATGCTCAAACCGGGAAACAGCGGCCGGTGTTTGACAGCAGAAGAGACGCAGTTTGAAACCAAACCGCGCCCGTTATACACGATGGATACGCTGCTGAACGATTTAACACGGGTAGCCAAGTATGTGCAGAATCCGAAATTGCGCGAACTGCTGATTGAGAAAGACAAGGGAAAGGAAGGAGAGCACGGCGGAATCGGCACCCCGGCCACTCGGGACGAAATTCTGCGTAATCTGCTGGATAAGGGTTTTCTGCTGGAAAAAGGCAAAAACATTGTCAGTTCCGAAATCGGCCAACAGCTTTATGACGCGCTGCCCGATCAGGCGAAGTTCCCCGATATGACAGCCTTATGGCACGAGCAGCAACAGCATATTGTCCAAGGTGGTTTGGACGCGCAACGTTTTGTGAACAGTCTGATGGAGTACATATCCGGCGAGGTGGAGCGGGTAGGGCGGGAAGGCATCAGTCTCAATGTCAAGAAGTACCCGTGTCCCGAATGTGGCAAACCTTTAAGGCGGATGCGCGGATCGAAAGGATTTTTTTGGGGTTGTACCGGCTATAAGGATGGATGCAAGGCTTCTTTTTCCGACAAGGCCGGTCGGCCGGTTCTGGCACCAAAAAAAGCCGATCCGTCGTCAAAATTCAAGTGCATGGCCTGCACTCATCCCTTGGTCAGACGGCCGGGAAAACAGAAAGGAACGCATTTTTGGGGATGCAGCAATTACCCTGAGTGCAAGCAATATTACCCCGATGCTGGCGGTAAGCCGGACTATTCCAAGCATACGAAAGGATAAGGTATGAGTATCGACATCGAAGTGATCGCAGAAAAAGTGGCGGATTTGAATATCCCGGGAATGGAAGTGGATTTTGATCCGGCAGAGGCAGAAGCCTTGGGAGCGTTTGAGGAGACCGCAATGGATGCGGAAACCGCGCGGGATTCCGTGGCAGACCTTTCCCGCGAAGTGGTGGAAGGAGCGTAGGGATGCAGAAGAAAAAACCGTTTTACGAACAGGTCGCGGAAAAACTGATCGAGCAGTTGCGGCAGGGAACCGCGCCGTGGCAGAAACCTTGGGACGGCGGTGGGTTGCCGGATTTTATGCCGCACAATGCCATTACCGGACGCCGTTATCGCGGCATTAACAATCTGTGGTTGCAGGCACAAGGCAGAAAGGATCCGCGCTGGATGACCTATAAGCAGGCATCATCCATAGGGGCGCAGGTGCGCCGTGGCGAGAAGGGTACGGTTGTCGAATATTGGCAGTTTACCGAGGAAGTTACCAAAACCGATGCAAAGGGACAGGAAATTATCGGCAAGGACGGTAAACCGGAAAAAGAAACGGTTCGTTTGGAGCGGCCGAAAGTTTTTCATGCGGTAGTGTTTAACGGCGAACAAATAGACGGTTTGCCGCCGTTGGAGCCGCGGCCGCTGAGTTGGAACCCGGATGAACGGGCAGAAAAAATCCTGAAAAATTCAGGTGCGGTCATCAACCATCAGCACGGCGATAGGGCGTTTTACTCTCCAAGTAGGGACAGTATTACCCTGCCGCTGCGTGAACAGTTTGCAAGCCCGGGTGCCTACTATGAAACAGCCCTGCACGAATTAGGGCATTGGACGGGGCATACAGACCGCTTGAACCGTGATCTTTCCCATCCGTTCGGCAGCGAGGGCTACGCGCGGGAGGAATTGCGTGCCGAAATCGCTTCATTGATGCTGAGTCAGGAACTGGGTGTGTCATTCAATCCAGACCAGCATGCCAGTTATGTAGCAAGCTGGATTACAGCATTGCAGGACGATCCGATGGAAATCATGCGTGCAGCTTCTGACGCCGAAAAAATCCAAGGCTATGTCATGGCCTTTGATCAGGTGCGGGAAATCGAACAGCAGAACGAGGCGGCAGTGAGTATTTCTGATAGACAGAATATTGATGAAGCCAGCTTGGCGGAAGAAAAGAACCTTATCAATGCGGTTGATAAAAATGATGTGGCGGCGATCATCAACTTCATGGCTGAAGAGAAAATGCACGAGGGCTTGAAGCGTTTCAGTCTGGTTATTTCGGAGATGGATGATGCCACGTTTCAGAACGCTTTTTGGCAGCGGCATCAAAAACCGGAGAATGGAGAGTCATTTATGGAAAATCTGAATGCGGCCAAAGAGGCTTTGGACGAAGCCATCGAGCAGTCCTCTTATCGTACGGTTGAAGAACAGATCCGCCAGTTTCTGCCGGAGCAGGACAAGGAAAGCGTCCGCGTGGTTTCCGATGAGCGCGTTTACGTTCAAATTCCTTATGCCGACAGGGAACAGGCAAAAATGCTGGGCGCGAAATGGGATAAGGAGGAGAAATCGTGGTACATCCCTCCCGGGGTCAATCAAGAGCCTTTCAGAAAATGGCTGGACAGTGCCACCAACCAAGCAAAAACGGTAACGGACAATACTCCGGCCATAGCGAAAACGCTAATTGATGTGCCGTTTCGTGAAAAAAACGAAGCGCGGGCATTGGGCGCGAAATGGGATAAGGATCAGAAGTCTTGGTATATCCCCGAAGGCGTGAATACCGCACTGTTTGCACGGTGGATGCAGCCGAAGCAGGAAGCGTTGGCAGAAGAGGCCGTGCCGGACGATACTCCTCAGGAAGAAGCAGTTGAGCGTCAGGTCGCAGCCATACAGCAAGAGTATCAGGCTGCCAAAACAGAAGAAGCACCGGCAGAAGAAAACGCATCCCGTGTTTATCTTGCCGTTCCGTATGAAGAAAAAGAAGAGGCTAAAGCCCTTGGTGCCAAATGGGACAAAGCCAACAAATCTTGGTTTATGGAAAGCAGTAACGCCAATTTACCGGCCGCGTCAAAATGGTTGCCGGAAAAGCAACAGACTCAAAGCATGCCCGCGATGTCGCCGGTGGAAGAGTTTGCCGACAAGTTGCGCGAAATGGGGTGTGTGGTGGCTAATGGGCATCCGTTTATGGACGGACAAAAACACCGAATCGAAACCGTCGGCGACAAAAAAGGCGAGCGCAGCGGCTTTTATGTTGGTCATTTGGACGGCCACCCGGCAGGCTACATCAAAAACAACCGGACGGGAGCGGAGGTTAAGTGGAAGGCAAAGGGATACAGCCTGTCTCCGGAGGAAAAAGCCAAGCTGGCCGCCGAGGCCGCTCAGAAGCTGCAAATGCGGAGCGAGCAGAAAAAACAGGCTCAGGAAGCTGCTGTCGGCCGTATCAAATACTATATGGAAAGCTACCTGCCCGTTCAAACAGGCACGCCTTATCTGAATGCCAAGGGTATCAAGCCGCAGCCGGGTATCTTTACCGACCGCGAGGGGCAGAAAACTTTCATTCCCGTGTACAACGCAGCCGGGGAGTTACGCTCCATGCAATACATTCAGGCGGACGGTACCAAACGTTTTGCCAAAGACAGCGAGCAGGAGGGTTGTATGCACGTTGTCGGCCAACAGGATCTGGCTAAGGCCAAAACCATTATTTTATCGGAAGGCTATGCTACGGCCGCCTCGATTAAAGAAGCAACCGACGATACGGTGGCCAGTGTGGCCGCGTTCAATTCCGGCAACCTGCCTTTGGTGGCCAAAGTCTTGTCTGCGAAATACCCTCAGGCTCAGTTTTTGGTCGCCGGAGACGATGATTTGGCTGTCGAAGCCAAGCAGGGCAACAATCCCGGCAAAGAAAAAGCGTTGGAGGCGGCAAAAATCCTTAACTGCCGTGCAGTGTTTCCGGTGTTTGCACCGGGAGAGCAGTCGTCGGAGCATAAGGCATTTACCGATTTCAACGATTTGGCTCAGAAATCCAAGTTCGGCCGCGAAGGTTTGGCCAAGCAAATCAACGAAGCGATACATGCCCGACCGGCAAACGAATTGCAAACCCTGAAAACACGCGGTTTGCAGGAAGAAGCGTCTCAGGATCGGCCTGTCGAACAGACCAAGCGGCAGCAGCGGGCAACAACCCGGAAAACCGCATCGCGCGGCAGCCGATAGGGGGTGTTATGGATAAGGACAAATTATACAGAGTGGCTTTTTTTCTGACTTATCACAAACAGGCCAGGGAAGGATGGTTCTGGCGGGTTTTCGGCATGGCCTTTGACGGCCGCCTGCGGCAGACGCTGCAAAATATCGCCGTCGATTACCGGAAAACCAGCCAGAACCAGCCCTTGGCGTTTGACGATTATTTGGAAATGTTGCAGCGGCACGAAGAGGAAAAAATGGGCGTGTCGGCCGAACGGAATCAGTCCGAACAGGCCGCCGTCAAGGCATTTCAGAAGCAGTACGGACTGAATCATCGGGTAGGTACGCATGCCGATACCAAGACGCTCAGCATTACCATTACGGCGACAGATGAAGATTTTATACCTGCGGTCGAAATGGGATTAGAGCAGGTTTTGGGATCCCTTGCGGCCGGAGAAACGGCGAATGAGGGAGGTAACGAATACGGCCGGTATGCTTTTATGGTCAGCGGTAACGTGAAAGGGAGGGAGCGTTGAATCGTCGGGATTTTTTAAAGCTGTCGGCCAAAGCGGCCGCGCTTGCTTCATCAGGCGGCCTTTTACTGTTGCCGGAAATCGTTTTGGCGGATGACAGCCGGTTTTGGAAACGAAGCCGGGTATTGTCCATTTACCGGCCTGCTTCCCGGGAACGGAAAAACATCAAATTCTTTGCCGACGGCCAGTATATCCAAGAGGGCTATAAGGCTCTGTGTTGGATGATGCGGGATGTGGTGGACAACCATCAGATGCACGCCATCAACATCAATTTGATCAATCTGCTGTTTGCCCAGCAGCAGTATTTGCGTGATTTGGGCAGACCGAATCCGGAGTTGGTTTTGCATAGCGGATTCCGCACGCGCCGACATAACGACTCGTTAGAGGGGGCGGCCAAAAACTCCCAACATTTGTCCGGCAATGCGGGGGACTTTCATATCGAAAGAGCGTCCCTTTCCGAGCTTGCCGCTTTGGCAAGAAGGTTCAGGGTAGGTGGGATCGGTATCTATCCAACCTTTATCCATAACGACATAGGCGTTTATCGGGAGTGGAGAAAATGAGTCTGTCCGCTGAAAATCGAACTTTCTACCTTGTAGAGACAGGTGAGATCGGCTTTGGTAGTTCGGCTTTATTTATCAGCCAATCTCTTGAAGAGGCGGAAGCGGTCGTCGCCGATTTTTTCAAAGGGGACGAAAAGCTGCATTATGAGACGGATGGGAATCAGCCCGAGATCAGTCTTGGCATGGGCGAGCCTCAAGAGGAGGAATATATTCCTTTTTTGCCGAGGGAGCCGTTTTTTTGGACTAAGGGCGGATCCGGAATGATGGGGACGGAATATGTTACCATTCGCAAGACTATAAACGGTTATCTTGAAGGTGCTGGGAGTTTCAGGCTAATCAAGAGTCAGCAGGATTGAACGGAAAGAGCGGTTTCATGCTAAGGCATCAAACCGCTCTTGGTTTAAGTATCGGCCGTGCTGCGGCACCGCCTCTCCGAACCCCACCCCTTCCCCGTGAGGGGCAATGAGCCGGCTGCGGCCGGCAGAAGGTTTTCCTTGGTGTCAAACGGCTTTTGGCCGTTCGACGCAACCGGCATTCCCGCCCCGCTGTTGCGTGATTCCTAAGACAAACTGCTTTGAGATACAAGGCCGAGCCTGCGGTGCCTGCGGCAGCCTTGTATCTCAAAGCAGTTTGTCTTTTAACGTCATCACAGCGGGGCGGAAACGCCGATGCTGGTTCAGTTCAAAAACCGTTTAACACCAAGGAAAGTACGGGAGACAGAGATGGCAAGCTATACCAACAGATTAACTGGGCATCCGAATGTATTTGTCGAGCAGAATATTTGGAGCAATGGGGAGTTGATGGGATTCAGTCCGATTAACGTTATGTGGGACGGACGAAATGCCCCTACACTGCTTTGCCGATACACGTTCGATGGCGGGCAGTATTACAGCCTGCAAGTGTCAGAAGCGGCCGAACTGGAGACGCGCGGGTATCAGATTGTTTGCGATGATTTGCAGTGTCTGAAACTGAAAACTGCCAAAGCACGGCGCAGCGGCATCTTGGCTTTGATTTTGGCCGATGCAGGGATTGAGTGATAAGGAGAAAATTATGCTTTATTGGGATGATGTGTCCGACAGTTTCGATGGTTGGATGAATCTGCTGCGCCAACTCGGCGGCGACTCGTTTATCAACTTCGAGCAGGACATTTGGGAAACGGCACGGACATATGAAACCGTTCCGCATTTTGGAAACCTTCGGCAGCATCATTTGCTGGAGCGTTTGCAGGATACCATCCGCAACCGGTGGCCGTTCTTGCGGACGGGTTTTTTAATCAATGCGCTGGATACACACTTTTATGTCAATGACGAGCCGGTGGAAACCATGCGGGATTTGGATGCAGTATTAGGTTGCCATTATCGCGAAAATGAAGACGATTTAAAGGAGGAATGAACCATGTTTACGCATTCTGTTTGTTCTTATCCGCAGCGCGGAAATTACGGTAAAAGCGGTTATCGCGGAAATTGCACGGGGCATATCATCCGCGACTTTGTGGAAAGCTATCTTGCTCCGGAAGGACTGTTTGCCGACCCGAGCATCGGCAGCGGTACCAGTTCGGATGTTGCGGAGGAAATGGGCATTCGTTTTAAAGGAACGGATTTGCATCAGGGATATAACCTGCTGACTCAGGATTTTGCGGCATTTTTAGGAGAACAGGCCAATTTAATTTGGTGGCATCCGCCTTATTGGAACATGATTCGATACAGTGGCAACCAATGGGGTGATGCAGCCAATCCGTGGGATTTGAGCCAAATGGACTTGGAACAGTTTCAAGAGGCTATGCTGCTGGCCATGATGAACATCCATGATGCGACCGAACAGGGCGGGCATTATGGGATTCTAATGGGCAACATGAGGAAGGACGGCCGTTACTATAATTTGAGCAGCATGGTTGAACGGATGGCGGCGGGGCGGCTGGTGGATGAGATTATCAAAATCCAGCACAACTGCGTCAGCGACAGCCGCCAATATGGCGGAAAGCTGGTACGGATTGCCCATGAGAAACTGCTGGTCTTTAAAAAAGAGATTCAGACGGCCTTGTACTTTTTGGCTAAAGCGATGAATAGGGTTGAGGCGGTAACGGCCGTTACATGGAAAGCCGCCGTAAGACGGGTATTGCAGGCGGCAGACGGGAGGAATATGGGCTTGACGGAAATTTATGGCGAAATGGAACCGTATGCCGCTGCGCGGGCAGAAAACAGGAACTGGCAGGCCAAAGTCAGGCAGGTATTACAGGACGAGCGGTTTTTTCTGAGAGTGGGGAAAGGTATTTACGCACTGAAAACGGAATAGCGACAAACTGGAGTTTGTCGGGCGGCTTCGGCCGCCACGCGGTAGCCCTTCGCTGCGCTCCGCCCCACACCCCCTGTCCAAGCGAAATTTCAGTCAGAGCCTGAACCTTCGCTTGACCAGCCCCCTACCGCGTTATTATTGAATTTAAGATTCAATCAGATTGTTTGGATTTTTTCTCCATTTCAACCAAATCAACCAAAGCCTTTGCTTTTGCATCGGCATACTCTTTGAAACCTAACCGTTTGGCTTGCAAATACTCGTCTTCGCCTATGAAGCAGCAAATCGGATTTGAGCCGTCTGCGAGATGTAGGAACGAGTTGGGATTTTCGTTTGCCGGATAGGAAAGCTGCGCCAAGTTGTATCCGTAGAATACAGCAAGATTCGGGCGCGGCATGTGGATGCTTTCATATCCCAGCCATAAAAACAGAATCGGGACGATAAAACGGTATGGTTTTTTCTGCTTGATGGTAAAGAATACGGACGCCAAGGAGAGGATGCCGAGTGCAGTCAGAACCCAAGAACCGCAGATAGTCAGGTAGTAGTATAGCGGAGTTTGCTCTTCATATAGGCTTAAGGAGTTTTGAATGATTGCTGAAAAAGCATCAATCATTTGCTCATGTGGCATGGTGTCTCCAATCACTCACAGTTAATTTTTACAGTTAAGCAGAATAACAATTAATTTATTATAATGAATAAATAAGCGAGAGTAAAAATTTAGCGGCTAAAATTTATTTGACAAGTAGGATAAATTATCCTATAATTATAAACATGAAAGAGAGTCTTTGGGCTTGACAGGAGTCAATTAAAGCCATTATGGGGTATGGTGGGCAATGGCCAAATCTTGAGTAAGAGGTGAGTAACCTAGATAAGTGGGTGCAAAAAGTGTACTTTATGAACCATGTTTCGTTAAGGTCTGGAAGTATAGGTCAAAAACGTTGTTATTTATTTTGAACTGGCTTATTATTCAAACATAGGTTTTGAACCATGTTGCTTAAAAAGCAGGCAAAAACGGTTTGATGACGAAGATTCAATTTATTATATGTGGCAGGCTGGCGATATGGGCAGCTTACTAACAAAATTTGTGGATAACTTTTGGAGGAAGCCAAGATGCAAATGCAAGAAACTATTCCTGGTATCAATTATGAAGTGGCTTTGGAGTTGTTGGGAGATTCGATGCGCCCATTAATTCAGGCAAGAGAGTCCGAGTTTGTAAAGGATAAACCAAACCAAGCGTTTATCGAATACTGTACAGCAAGGCTTGAGGCTATCGATATGTTGCGTGACAGTCTCTCTCCGGAGGACACAGATATTATCGCGCGTATTTTCAATCCGGATGACCAAACAGTTGGACGTGTAAAATGATTGAGTACACCCCTTTAAGTGCCGAAGGTAAGGCAAGAATTCTGAATGGTTTCATGAAGCCACGTTTATCTAGAACGCAAAGTGTGGAGCAACCCAAAATTGTTCTAGTTGGGGCACAACCCGGAGCGGGTAAGAGTAAGGCAGCTTCTTTAGCTAAAAGCGAGTTACGCCAAGAAGGCGGATATATCCATGTGGATGCAGATATTATGCGTGCACTGATTCCTGCGCCGGAGGGGGTGGTGTATTCGTCTGAACAAACTCAGAAAGATGCCGGTGCTTTGGCCATTAGTGTTCGGAATAGTGCAAAAGAAAACCGGCGGAATATTGTGGAGGAGGGGACATTTAGAAATGCTGCAAGTATCAGCCAATTTATCCGTGATAGAAAATCAGAAGGGTACGGGGTAGAAATGCTGGCGGTAGCCACTGCTTCTGAAGAGAGTGTAGCCGGGATTTTTAAGCGTTATGAGGAACAACATGCCAAAGGTGTTTCACAGCCTAGATTTGTTGAAGAGTCGTACCATAACGAGGCAATGGCTGGATTCAAGGATACGTTGTCTCAATGTGAATCAAGTTTTGACAGGGTTCGTGTTACCAACCGCGCAGGAGACATCCTTTATGACAGTTTGAATCGGCGACAAAACCAGCATGAAACGGCAAAAGATGCACTATCGGCTTATCAGGAAATAACCCCTAAACGGTTGAAACAGGTTGTAAAAGCATGGGACGAGATACAGCTTCAGGCAGAAAGCCGCAGTATCGATCCAATACCTAATTATCTCGGCATGGTCAAACAGCATAGTGAAGCAATTTATCAGCGTGTGGAAGAGATTTACCGTCAGGAAAGGGTGGTGGCTAATTCAGAAGGGGCAACACTGCAACGCAAATCAGGCGACACATGGCAGGATATTGAGAAGGCTGAAGCCAAGGGGATGAAAGCCGGTATTCACATGCTTGGCACGGCGAAACCGGCTAAATCCGGCAGGGAATACAGCGGAGAGATTGTCCATAAAGACGAGGCATCGGTTTTCCAGAAGACTGACCAAGGTCTGATACGCCATAAGGCGGTTCAGGGTATGGCGGAAGGAAAGTTTTCTAGTTTGTCCGAACAGGTGGAAATTGGTCAGAAGGTTTCTATTAAGCGGGAAGGAAATGAATTGTCCGTTAAACCGGCAGATGCCTCATTAAAGAAAACGATGAAGCGATGATGAGTAATATAAAATTAAGATTAGGATTTTATTATGAATAAAGTTGAGCCCCAAGAAAGTAATGCTATCAGAATGATAAAAGAGGCTTGCGAAAAAAACCGCAGGATGATGACAGACGAAGCCTTCCGCAAAGAAGTGGAAAAACGCTTGTATGCCGGCCCATCTCCGGAGCTTCTAGCTAAGTTGAGAGTGTTGTGGGCGGCAAATAAGGAGCAATAATCCGCTATGGTAAAACTGTCTAGCGATATTAATTTGAGAGATTTTGGCAATAACGAATATTTGTCTTCCGTTCAGGATGAGGCCATCCGTTTTGCGACCGAACAAACAGACGAGATATTGTCTTTATATAGCCAACATGCAGATACAGAAGGCGGTAGATATGTTTGTGCTGATACGTTTAAAGAGTTGTTTCCAGCTTTTGAAAACAAAGAAGACAGGGCAACGGTTAATAATGCTATCCACAATTCAGCAGCAGTTTTATCTTCTACCCAGTTTGACGAGGTGCTGAAACGCGACGAGCCACAGAAGAAAGAAGTTATTTTCGTTACGGGAATTCCGGGTTCGGGAAAAACTTCGACAGTAAAGAACATGATGATGCAGGATACCACCAAGCTGCTTTTTGAAGGACAGCTTGCGCGGCCGCAGTCTGCTTTTCGCAAGATTGAGCAATGTTTGGATCGTGGCCTCGAAGTTATTATTGTGGCCGTCAGCATGAGGGCTGAGAGAGCTTCCGACAATACTTACAAACGGTTTAACGAATATGGTAGGGGAGCTAGTATAGGCATCATGGCCGATATTCAGGCTAATCTTCCTAACGGGCTCAGTCAAATCAGGGATAAGTTTGGCGATGCGGTAAAAATAGTCGGCATCAACCAAGACAGGAACAGTGAATTTATCGATAAATTCGATGATGTCATTAAAATGCTTTCCTTGGGGTCGCAAGAACAAATATTGGGCAGGTTGGCTGAGAAAATCCAAGGTGATTTCGATTCAGGGAAAATCAGCCGGGAATGTTTCAATCAGGCCAAGGGCAGTATGGATCTTGAAAGTATTTTTGCCAAAAAAGAGTATTCCAAGCAAAGGGTAGTTACTAACTCCAAGGGTGTTACCCTAGAAACAAGGTCAGCAAACGAGTTGTGGTCTAAGGGGGAACAAATTCCTGTAACAGGCATGAAAGCCGGTATCTATTTACTAGGTCAAGCTAAAAAAGCAGAGACTGGTCAAACTTATTCCGGAGAAATCATTTACAAGGATGCCGCTGCGGTATTTCAAAAAACCAAAAACGGGCTTGTCAGGCACAATGCAACACATAACGAAGAAAGACTGGCCAAATTGGTTGAGATAGGGCAGAACGTTTCTATCGGAAGCAATAAGGGCAAATTGATTGTCAAGTCTTTGGAGTATTCCGCCAAAAAATCCATCAGCAGATAAGCAGGGATACGGAAATGAAAGAAAAAATGCGGTTGATCATGGAAATTTCGCTGATTATCAGGGAACTGTCTTATTCCCGGCGTGGGTATCGGCCTGAGAGTTATGCGGCTGCGCTGGATAATTTGACGATAATCGGAGATTTGGCCGACATTTTGCACAACATCGAGGCAGCGACAGGCAATCTGTTTATTCAAAGGATGGTTGATGAAAAACTGAGGAAGTTTGTTACCGATTTTCCGGCTTATAAGGTACGGTTGTCTCCGTTTTTGAATGGCTGTCTTTCACACTTGGGCGCAAGAGTTTTTAATCAGTTTGAGGAATTATGATTATCGGCTATTTGAGGGTATCGACCAAAGAGCAGAATGTGGCCGCACAAAGACAGGTTATCCAAGACAAATACCAAATCGAACGGTGGTATGAAGATCAGGCCGCTTCGGGTGCAGTAAAAGCCCTGAATCGGCCTGAGTTCCGTAAGATGGCTGAATTTGTACGCCAAGGGGATACCGTAGTCGTAGTGGCTATTGACCGCTTGGGCAGAAATACCATCGATGTTTTGGAGACGGTGCAGTTTTTGCAGAAAAAGGGCGTGGCCGTAACCTCGCTCCGGGAAAACTTCGATTTGGCCAGTCCGTTAGGCACGGCGATGCTGGCTATTGTCAGCGCATTTGCGGAGTTGGAACGCAGTTACATCAAAGAGCGTCAAATGGCCGGTATCCGCAATGCTAGGGAAGAAGGGAAAAAACTGGGGCGGAAAGTGAAAGTCGATCCCGAAGAAATCCGCCGATGGCGGCAGTCTGAACAAACCAGTATTTCCCGGACGGCCGCACATTTCAATGTTAGCGAAAGTACGGTCAAACGGGCTTGCAAGGCAAAGTAGTTTGGTACTTTTACCCGGCAACGCCGGAAGGAAAGGAAAAGGGCAGGGCGGGGATACCGCGCTGCCCTTTTCTTAAGATACCTATCGCTTTATAAAGCGGGCTGCAAATCGTTCATTTCCTCAATCCGCAACATACGAATATCCGAAACGGCCGGCTTAAACCATGCGTAGGTCTGGCTCAGTTTTTGGGCGGCCAAAACACAGCTAACGGCTGTAACCTCAGAGCCTCCAAAATATACGCTGCCTTGTTGATGGTTAAAACCTAATCCGACCAAGGTTTTTTTTACATCGCCGTAAGCATTTTGCCAGCTACGTTTATTAGGGTAAAGTTCTTGTAAAACGGTCGTATCCAAATCAAATGCAATTGCGTAAGACATTTCCATACCTCCTAAATAATTGAATTGATATAAACATGAATTTACCATCCATGTCAAGGGGGAAATCAGTTAATCATCCAACAATCCGCTTACCGGTATTCCGGGGTATTCTGAATAGCCGCCCTGCGGATAGCCTCTAACAAGGCTTTTTCTTTTGAAGATTGCCAACCGCTCCATTCGCAAGCATTGTATTCGTAACCATCGCACATCTGATAAAAGGCCGTCTGAAACTCTTTTTCAGACGGCCTTTACTGTTAGTTTTGG
>NZ_JBQCUS010000009.1:0-29225 GCF_051963015.1 Neisseria sp. P0006.S004
GGGTCGTATTGGTAGCCTACGGTGGCGCTTTGTCCGTTGTGGACGGTGGTTTCGCCGATAAGGCGGTCGAGTTCGTCATAGGCGAGTTCGACGCTGCTGTGATGGTTGCGGGCTTTGGTCAGGTTGCCGGTAATCAGGTCGTATTCGAAACGGGTGCGGCTGATGCCTTCGTCTTTGCTTTGTCCGTTGCGGCCGGAGACTTTGCGGCTTTGTTTTTCGATCAGTTGGCCGAGGATGTTGCGTTTGAAATGATGGATGTGCCAAGTCTCGGGACGGTTTTTCAGACGGCCTTCATGATTGCTTTGGCCGTATTCGGTCTGTTGAACCAGTTGTCCGGCGACATCGTAGCCGTAGGCGGTGATTTTGCCGTCCCAGCCGGTTTCTTGGATCAGGTTGTCGGTCGGGTCGTAATCGAGACGGTAGGTTTCGCCGTTTTCGTTGGTGAGGACGGTCAGACGGCGGGCTTTGTCGTAGGCGTAGGCGAAGGTATGGCCCAACGCGTTGGTGCGTTTGAGCGGCAGTCCGTCCACTGCGAGCTCGTAAGCGGTTTTGGCACCAAGTCCGTCGATGTGGGCGGTCAGCCGGTTGAGGCGGTCGTATTCGAAGGTTTCGTGACTGCCGTCGGGATAGTCGGTACGGACGGGGTTGCCCGCTGCGTCGTAGTGGTGGCGGGTGGTATGGCCCAGCGCATCGGTAACGGTTTCGAGATCGCCGTATTCGGTGTAACCAAAACGGGTGGTTTCGCCGGTACAGTCGGTAAAGCAGACGAGCTGGTCGAGGGTGTCGTGGTTAACTGCTAATGAGATTGTTAAAGAGCAAATGCTTCAGACGACCTCAAAGAAAGTATTGAGGCCGTCTGAAAAACAGAAACCGCGTGCGTGCGTACTGCACACCCCCTACGTCAGGGCTGAAGGTTTTGTGTAGGCTGCGGCTTACCCTACATCGGAATTGGAAGTTTCATTTGCTACAGTTCGATTACACCTCGATAAAACATTCAAAAAAATCAAAGTGATTTTTATCAAATGCAATTAATAACTTGCCTTCAGGAATTTTTTTCCCTGTCATACCTCCTATACAAATCCCGAGATTCTTAAAAAGAATATATTTTTTTCCTTCGATAAATTCTGAATCGATGGCTTTAAGGTCTTCGATTGAATTTTTAAATATATCAATATCTCCTAATATGGGATTAGAATCTTTTAAGCAATATCCATAAACCAATTTATCGTTTTCATAAACTAACTCACAAGCATTCCTATATTCCACCTTATTATTCATAATATTATCTTCAACCATTCTTGCTGGTTTTCCATATTTTTCTTGTACGTCCTCAAGAGAAGTACCAAATACAAAATCACCAATTGATTCATATGGCTTAATCAAGTAGGTCATATTAACCCTTTCTAATATATTTACATTAATAAAATAGGAACATTTACCAATAATTCTACGCAGTCTTGCTGCCTGTTTCCTAGAAATTAATCCCTGCCGTTTAGTATCTGAAATCATTCTCCCACATGATTTTATATACGCCTTTTATTCTATTTCAAAGGCAGCAGTATGATATGAAAACCCTTTCGTGCGCAGAATTTTGACAAAATAAGATGAAGGTTGTCTGAAAGTTAGTTTTCAGACAACCTCTATGTTAACTGCCAATGAGATTGTTAAAGAACAAATGGTTCAGACGACCTCAAAGAAGATAGTGAGGTCGTCTGAAAAACAGAAACTGCGTGCATGCAACATACACTCTACGTCAGGACTGAAGGCTTTGTCCGAGCTACGGCTTGCTAGAATTTAACGTTTCATGTGGAAGATGACTTACTATATGATTAAATATTTGTTTAAGTCGTTTGTACGAAGAATAATCCACCCGATAGATCTCGATTTATAAAAATATATCCTATGTTCTCAGTTAAATAAAAAATTTCATTTACTTCTTTAGGTAGATCCATTCCTAAGATTTGACCTATGAAAATATATTTTTCTAGAAAATCATCACCTTCTTGTTGTAAATATTCAGGTTGTCCTCCTAAAAAACTCATTTCATCTAAATTCTCAATAGGATTAATTGGATAAAATTCATCTAGGTTAAACTTGAACTGACTTTTATCTCCGACGATAACTTTCGTGTATCCTTGAATAGCATCGTCAATTTCAGTAATGTAGTCAAGAAAATAATCTTCTTTATCATAATAAGAAAAAACGTAAATTGCTTTATCTTTATATTCCTTCCCCTGAAAATCTGTTTTAAATTGAGGTGCAATAGTTAATAAATTCTCAATCGGTATGAAAGCGATCAATGCTAACTCATGACCATCTGGCGCTATCACTTTATTTGAATAGTCTAAATCTAGCCCAACTAATATATCATTTATATTGGACTTACTATCTAAAAAGTTAAAATTAACGTATCCATTTTTTTTCATTTAAATTCTCCTAAAAATTTAAGGACATTTCTTACCTGTTTTTTTCAATTTTCTAAGAAATTTTTTAGCTTCTTTTCTTAATCGTTTTCTTTGAGCTTTAGGAGTTCCCGTTTTTCTCAATCCTCCTTGAGCAATATCAATCTCTCGATGTAAATCAGTATGCATTTGATTTCTACCCAAACCATAATGAGAACGCCTAATCTCTGCTTCATGGTAATGAGTGCCACCAATCCCTCTAGTATCTTTTGCTGGCCCTCTTGTATGATGATCCAAATCTAAAGCAATAGCTGGATTCTGGCTTAATCGATTATTTTTAGTTGTATAACCATTTTGAACTAATGCTTCATGCCTAATTAACTCATGGGCTTGTAAGCCATCTCCAACATGAGTACTACTATTAAGACTCCCATAGGTACCTATATCAAATAAATTAGCTAGCCCTAAAGGATCAACCCAAGCCTGTGTACTTGGCGCAAAAGCATACAGATTATCCCCACCCAACAGCCCAATCGGATCCTGATTCACAAACCGCCCGGCCTCAGGCTCGTAATACCGCATCAGGTTGTAATGCAGTCCGGTCTCTTCATCGAAGTATTGGTTTTGCAATCTGAACGGCTGGTGCGCATTCTTGTAAACCCGCTCGTCCTTTTTCAGACGGCCCCAGGCGGTGTATTCGCCGTACCATAAGAGATTGCCGTGGATGTCAGTCATTTCCCTCGGTATGCTGATTTGATCATTGTGGAAATAGGCGAGGTATTGTTTGCTGTCTTTGGCGTTGTCAAAGATTTGCGCCAGCGGTTCGTAGCTGTCTTGGTCGGTGTAGATATAGGTGTAGCTGCCTTTGTAGGTGTACTCCTGAAGTAATCGCGTTCCGTCCCAGACGAAGTGGGTGCGTTTCGGGTCGGTACTGGTCCAGGCAAGTTTGTCTTGGCGTTCTTTAGAAAGACGTCGTCCGAACGGGTCGTAGGCGTATGTCCAAATCTCGGTATTGCCGGCGGGCTTTTTGATTTCGGCGCGGACGAGTTGGTTTTCGAGATCGTATTGGTAATATTGGTTTTCGCCGTTGGGCAGCTGGCGGTAGATTAGGTTGCCCAATGCGTCGTAGGTGTATTCGATGCCGTTGTATTCTTTGAGGCGGTTGCCGCTGACAAGATTGTTGCCCTTTCCTTCGGCCGCTTTGTCGGAAAGGATGTTGTGGGCGGGGTCGAAGGCGAATGTTTCGCTGCGGCCGGTTTGGCTGTTGCGGGCTTCTTGAATGCGTCCGATTTTGTCGTAGACGTAATTGAGGACGCCGCTTCTTTGATCGGCGCTTTGAATGAGGTTGCCGGCTTTGTCGTAGGCGTAGCGGCGGTTCACGACGCCGCCGGCCAGCGGGTTTTGTTTGCCGTGAAGCGTTTGTGTGCCGTTCTGGATGGTACGCTGGCTTTTTAGACGACCCATGGGGTCGTAGTCGTACAGGCTGCTGATGCTGCCCTGCGTCCTTTGGATTTCGCGGTGCAGTTTGTCGCGTTCGATGTCGCTGACGACTTCGCCGTCGAGGCTGATTTGGTGCAGGTGTCCGCTGCCGTAGTACAGGTAATCAATCTGGCGGCCGTCGGGCAGGATGGTGCGGATACGGTTGCCCAACGGGTCGTATTGGTAGCCTACGGTGGCGCTTTGTCCGTTGTGGACGGTGGTTTCGCCGATAAGGCGGTCGAGTTCGTCGTAGGCGAGTTCGACGCTGCTGTGTTGGTTACGGGCTTTGGTCAGGTTGCCGGTGATGGGGTCGTATTCGAAACGGGTGCGGCTGATGCCTTCGTCTTTGCTTTGTCCGTCGCGGCCGGAGACTTTACGGCTTTGTTTTTCGATCAGTTGTCCGAGGATGTTGCGTTTGAAATGATGGATGTGCCAAGTCTCGGGACGGTCTTTCAGACGGCCTTTATCAGCGCTTTGACCGTATTCGGTCTGTTGGACCAGTTGTCCGGCGGCATCGTAGCCGTAGGCGGTAATTTTGCCGTCCCAGCCGGTTTCTTGGATCAGGTTGTCGGTCGGGTCGTAATCGAGACGGTAGGTTTCGCCGTTTTCATTGGTAAGGACGGTCAGCCGGCGGGCTTTGTCGTAGGCATAGGCGAAGGTATGGCCCAGTGCGTTGGTGCGTTTGAGCGGCAGTCCGTCCACTGCGAGCTCGTAAGCGGTTTTGGCACCAAGTCCGTCGATGTGGGCGGTCAGCCGGTTGAGGCGGTCGTATTCGAAGGTTTCGTGACTGCCGTCGGGATAGTCGGTACGGACGGGGTTGCCCGCTGCGTCGTAGTGGTGGCGGGTGGTATGGCCCAGCGCATCGGTAACGGTTTCGAGATCGCCGTATTCGGTGTAACCGAAACGGGTGGTTTCGCCGGTACAGTCGGTAAAGCAGACGAGCTGGTCGAGGGTGTCGTAGTGTAGGCGTCGGGTTTTGCCTAAGGCGTCGGTAATGGTTTCGGGCAGCCATTGGGCGTTGTAGCCGTAACTTGTGGTGTAACCGGCGGAGTCGGTGATACTGATGAGGTTGCCGCGTTTGTCGTAATCGTAGGCGGTAATCCTGCCGGCGGGATCGTTGACGGCAACCGGCAGGTTGAGGGTTTCGTGGTAGTCGATTTGGGTGCTGCTGCCGTCCGGCGCGGTGATGGCGATGACGTTGCCTTCGGTATCGTAGAGATAGCGGGTTTCGCGTCCGAGCGGATCGCGTTCTACGGTAATGCGGCCGTAGTCGTCGCGTTCGCTGTCGCTGCGTTGTCCGTCGGCGTCGATGCGGTAGACGAGTTCGCGGTTTTCGTCGAAACCGTATACTTCCGTCCTCCCCAATGCGTCGGTAACGACGGTATGGTCTTTGCGGTAGTCGAACGTCCATTCTTCGCCGAGGTTGTTGCTGCTCTTGAGCACTTTGCCGTCGGTGTCGTAACGGTCGTATTCGTAGCGGGACACCAGTCCGTCGGGTTGGCTGTGTTCGACCATGATGTGGTTTCGGTAGGCGAAACCGCGCAGTTTTTTGCCGTCTCGTCCGTAAACGGCGGTCAAATTGCCGCAGCCGTCGTAGTCGTAGCGCACCAATTCCTTGCCGTTGAAGGTGACGGAAGTAAGGCGGTTGACGTAGAAACGTTCGTCTTCGGAAACGAATACGTCCCGTTCTCCGGCCGGGTCGAAGTCGGGATCGTTGTCGTGCAGACGGATGGAGGAGAATACGGGCTGAAAGTGTCGGCCACTGCCGTCGTAAATGCTGTGCGGCAGTCCGTTGTCGTTGTAGCAGAGGCGGATATGGCGGCCGTTGCGGTCGAGTTGTGCGACCAGTTGGAAAATGCCGCAGCCGGAATCGACTTCGGCAAACAGTAGCCGTGCGCCGCCGTCGGGGGAGGCGATTTGGTAGAGGTCGTCTGAAATCTGAGAAAAGAAGATTTGTTCGTAAGGATCAAAATAGGCGTTATCCAGACCGTAGGGATCTTCTTCGGCGGAAGCAGGTCTTGGGGCAGCCTCTTCTTCATATAAATCGTCTTCATCTTCGTCGGCTGCGGAATAAGGCTCGTCCGCTTCGTCGCTGATATCCGGCAACGAAATTTCCCTGCCCTGTTCATCAATATAGAGGAAACCGTCGGCAGTGCGGACAAGACGCATGGAGAACGGCAGCGACCAACCCTGTCCCAGCCAGCCGTTGCCTATTTGGTCGGAATAGTAGCTGCGCTGCCAAACAAGTGGAAGCGGGGAGTCAAATGCAAAGTCAGTCTCTGTTTCATCAAATAATACTTTAATACCGAGTACGGCATTGACAGGATTACCGATAGCTGCTGCAACCTTACAGGGAATACAGTGACCATGACCAGAAGTAACTACCCCGCCATCAGAACCTGCTCCGCTGCCCCCACCGAAACCACTGACCATTTTTCGTGAAGGCAGTCTAATACTAGGTAAACCTGGAACCATTGAAGCGAGCGAAACTACATCAGATACAGCATCAGCCACATTAGCTGCAGCAGAGTCAGGAGCAACCAAAGAAAGGGCACTAGAGGCAACATCGGCTACCATCTCTATCACATCTACCGGCCCGGCTGCATTAGTCAGCGGCTCAGGCGGATTGGCAGAACCTTGAGACACCATGGCAGGTGCAGAAGGCTGAGGAACAAGAATACCTATGGTGTTACCGGAAGAGGACATGCGATTACTCCGTCGAAATCCTAATTAATCTACAAGTAGAAACCTCAAAACAAGGAACGCCAATCACTTTCTGAGGACTTGAGCACGTTATTTTGCAAAAATTATAACAAACAATAAGCTATAAATAAAACTGTATTTAATAAACTTTATTATCTAAATATCATATAGTAAGCACATATTTTTAAAGATTATTTACATTTCTTTAGTTATTATTTCAAGTGGTTTAAATTTATATTTATCAACACATCGAATTATGCTAGAGTACGAGTCTTAGCAGTTGTATCTAATTAGCAACTTGGGAATCTAAAACCTCTTCTCTTGTGATGACTACTTATGCTTAAGCAAAATGAAGTCTATTTTTTTGGCAAACTGAATCAATCCCGTGATTTTATTTTCTCCGAGAATCTTCAAACTCATGACAGATTCTTTTGGGATAACTGGTTTAACCGATGCTCCAGCCAAAACAAATTAATTTCATTCACTCGAAAAACATATTCCCCTTTGCAAATTTGGCTATTTTGCATCAAATTACCCGATGATCTTATTTATACTGGTATGGCTGCTGGTAGTTCTGATAAAATTGGCAGAAAATACCCATTTGTGTTATTTTATAAACCTAGCTCTATTCCCGAATCACTTGATTCTCTTTTTTTTCTTTTAAAGAAAAAAAATTCCTTTCGCGAGATATTAAAAGAAGGGGAATATTGTATCGAAGATTTTTACAGTAGTGATACAACAGAGAGCTCTATCCTCTCTGAATCCTTTCACAACTTTTTATCTGATTCAGACGGCATTGGTAGTTTTTGGCAAGAGATTGAAAGCGGTTACCACATAAAACATGAAGGCCTCCCCTCATGCTCACTGTTTAATAAGTTATTTGGATTATAAGTAGATGAACACATTTCCTCGATGGGACGAGCCTATCTCTATCGACAGTCCCGAAGGTGTAAATATCGAATACGATAGCCGCTTTTTAGAACTACAAAGCGTAGCTGAAGGCAAACCAGAACAACAATATGGTGACACAATTATTCCGGCAGAAGAGGCCGACTGGGCAACAGTAGAAAAGTTGTGCAATCAATTGTTAGCCGAGTCTAAAGATTTACATGTCTTGGCTTATTATACACAAGCTCTTACTGCCAAACATGGACTCGTAGGGTTCTGCGCTGGCTGCGAAGCAATTAGAGCTAATATAGACTTATATTGGGAATCCATTTACCCCAAACTTGAAGATGAAGACGGTGAATTTGATCCCTTTTACAGGATCAATGCCCTTAGCTCCTTTACTACACTTGATGGCATCATCAAAGAGATTCTTTCATCTAAATTATTGATAAATGGGTTAACCCAACAGCCAATTACTGTAAAAGAAGCTGTTTCTATCCTACAAGGGAATGATCCACAAAATTATCCGGGAGGTAAAGAACGGCTAATGCTCGATATTAGGGTGAATGCCGATACGGGAAAACCTGAATTGACCGCATTAATTCAAGCATTGGACTGCCTGAAAGACATCCAACGCATTTTCTCGTCTAATTTACAGGATGAACACTCACTTGATTTTGATGTTATTCAGAAACCTCTTACCCTAATTCACAAAGCCATCAACTATAATGGTGGAAGTACTCCCTCAGTACAACAGACAGAACAGACTGAGTTACCCTCTGAAACTAACAGCTCAGCTATTACACAAGAACAATCTATTCAAGAGGCCGATGCATGGCGTCATCTGAATATTAAAAATCGTGCTGATGTTGATTTAGCTTTAGAGAAAATCTGCATTTATTTTGAAACTCTTGAACCCAGCCACCCTGCACCACTGTTTATCCGCAGAGTGCAACGACAAATGAATATGAACTTTTATGACATCATGAAAGATATTAGCCCAGAAAGTATTGCCAATTTAGAAGTTTTAATTGGCAAGCCGGATGAAGATACAGCAAACTCCTGAACCTAGCATCCCTCATCCGCGATTTAGTAAAATTTTTTAAATACACAACATTATTAATCATCCTAAGGTTATAACCATGTCACGAAATAAATCATCAGGTCAAAAGTTTATTGCCCGCAATCGAGCTCCTCGCGTGCAAATTGAATATGACGTAGAGTTGTATGGCTCAGAGAAAAAGATTGAACTGCCTTTCGTTATGGGTGTTATGGCAGATCTGGTTGGTAAACCTGTCGAGCCACTGCCTGACTTGGCCGAACGAAAATTCTTAGAAATTGATGTAGATAATTTCGACGAACGCATGAAAGCCCTTAAACCTCGTGTTGCCTTCAACGTAAAAAATACATTGACAGGTGAAGGGAATTTGAATGTAGAACTCGAATTGGAAAGCATGGATGACTTCTCACCGGCGGCAATAGCTAAAAAAGTAGCACCTCTAAATGAGCTTTTACAGGCACGTACAGAACTGTCTAATTTACTCTCATATATGGATGGTAAAAGTGGGGCTGAAGAACTAATTGGAAAAGTCTTAGGAGACAGCGAATTACTAAAAAGTCTTGCAGCCGCGCCTAAATCAACATCCAAAGATGAACAATAGTCTCTAATAAAACTAGAAGTGAAAGTAAATCATGGCTGAAAAACAATTAGATATCCTGGGAAATGGCAGTTCGCAACATGTGTTTGCAACCAATGAATTTGAACAGCTGCTTCAAAAAGAATTCAAACCTAAAACGGAAGAAGCTAAAAGTGCTGTAACCAATGCAGTTGCTACATTGGCTCAACAGGCTCTACAAAATGTCGTTACCATTTCAGATGATACCTATCAAACTATTGAAGCAATCATTGCTGAAATTGATAGAAAACTTTCCGAGCAGATTAATTTAATTTTGCATCATGAGGACTTTCAAAAGCTTGAAGGTGAATGGCGCGGCCTGCATCATTTAGTGACCAATACCGAAACAGATACTTTACTTAAAATCAAAGTATTACCTATTTCCAAAAAGGAAGTTGCTCGTAATTTAAAACGCTTTAAAGGTACGGCTTGGGATCAAAGCCCACTCTTTAAACGTATTTATGAGGAAGAATACGGCCAATTTGGCGGTGAACCCTTTGGTTGTTTAGTAGGTGACTATTATTTTGATCACTCTGCCCCTGATGTAGAAATGCTCAATAGTCTTGAGAAGATTGCAGCGGCTGCACACTGTCCATTTATTGCTGGTGCATCTCCCAAATTAATGCAAATGGAGTCTTGGCAAGAATTAGCTAATCCGCGCGACTTAAGTAAAATTTTCCAAAATGCCGAATATGCTCCATGGCGAAGCCTGCGTGAATCCGAAGATTCACGTTATATCGGTTTAGCCCTGCCTCGTTTCCTGTCTCGCCTGCCTTATGGTGCCACAACAAATCCTGTAGACGAATTTGACTTCGAAGAAGAAACAGAAGGTGCAGATCACAATAAATATACTTGGGCCAATGCTGCTTATGCAATGGCAGTAAATATTAATCGCTCATTTAAATACTATGGCTGGTGTACCGCTATTCGCGGTGTGGAATCAGGCGGTATCGTTGAAAATCTTCCCTGCCACACATTCCCAACCGATGATGGTGGTGTAGACATGAAATGCCCAACAGAAATCGCCATTAGCGACCGCCGAGAGGCAGAATTGGCTGCATTGGGCTTTATGCCATTAATTCATCGCAAGAACACGGATTTAGCTGCATTTATCGGTGCGCAATCTTTGCATAAACCATCTGAATATTATGATCCAGATGCTACCGCCAATGCACGTTTATCTGCTCGCTTACCTTACTTATTCGCATGTTGCCGTTTCGCACACTACTTAAAATGTATTGTTCGTGACAAAGTTGGCTCGTTCCGCGAACGTGATGACATGGAACGCTGGTTGAACGAATGGATTATGAATTACGTAGATGGAGACCCAGCCAACTCTACGCAAGAAACGAAAGCACGCAAACCATTAGCTGCTGCAGAGGTAGTTGTAGAAGAAGTAGAAGATAATCCAGGATACTACACTTCTAAGTTCTTCCTGCGTCCTCATTATCAACTTGAGGGGCTTACCGTTTCTCTACGCTTGGTTTCCAAATTGCCTTCGACTAAACAAGAATAGTCAGGCTTAGTTTATTTAGTTGGGTATATTTAGTGCCCTGTTGTTAAATCGCTTGTATTTTTTAACTAGGAGAGTAAAAAATGGCTATTGATATGTTCATGAAAGTTGAAGGTGTAAATGGCGAATCAAAAGATTCTAACCACAAAGACTGGACTAACATCGAAAGTTTTGACTGGGGTGCAGAGCAACCTGGTTCAATGACTAGCGGTGGTGGCGGTGGTGCCGGTAAAGTCAATTTCAATGACTTGACCGTAGTTGCTGCTATCGATAAAGCAGCTCCAACCATTTTGAAAAACTGCGCTACCGGCCAACACTTGAGCAAAGTAGAAATTTCTGTATGTAAAGCTGGTGGTGAACAAATTGAATACTCACGCACTACATTAGAAGATGTCTTAGTAACCGGTGTGAAATTCATTGGCGTACAAGACAATGATGCTCTGAAAATGCGTTATTCATTCCAAGCTGCAAAAGTGAAAAACCAATATTGGGAACAAACCGATAAAGGTTCTAAAGGTGCTGAAGTTCAAATGGCCTTCAATATCAAAGAAAACAAATCTGCATAATTGATATGTAGATTTAATTAAAAAAGCCTGACTTAAAAGGCGTTTTTAAGTCAGGCTTTATATATAAATGTTTTCACTTTTCAGACGGCACTACTTAACTGAAAAATTAATCTTGTTTTTAACTTCTATTATTCATCTTTATAAATTAAATAAGGGATCATTGAAATGGATTTGAAGACTAAATTATCAGAGATGATTGAGCTTGTACGTTCAAATCCTGACAATCAAGAACATCGTTTAGCACTGATTCAATATCAGTGTCTGTGCGCAAAATGGGAACAGGCTTTAAAACAGATTGGACAATATCAAAAACTGTTTCCTCATACCCAAAAACCTTTAATGCTTTATCTTATTGAAAATATTTCTGCTGAAATGCGGCGTCAGGCAGTTTTGGAAGCTCAACAAAAACCAAAAACACTAGAACAACACGCAAGCAAACTTGATATTCTTCAAAAGCAACTCTCTTTAGTTGCCCATGTTTCAGAACAGAAAAATAAAGCCCTTGTCGATGATTATACTGTGCTATCTGAGAATATAGAAGGCTCGCCCGTACATATTACTTACCTTTTAGCAGATAAATCAGTTTCCGAGATTGATAGTGACTGGATTATGGATGGAGACGTACGTACCGCCTTCGTTTATGAATATTTCTATCAAGGTCACTACTACTGGCAAACATGGGATTCTATTGAAAATATTTCTTTCAAGACTCCAAGTTCCTTACTGGACATCATTTGGAGGCCGTCTGAAATCAAATTTACTAATGGTGAATGTATTCAATGTACCAGCCCTGCTCGTTATGCTGTTATGCCTGGTGAAGAAACAGCATGGTCAGATCTACTAATGAAATGTTCACAAACTGACTGGATAGAAATAGCAGAGCAACTCTTTACAGGGGTTGGTCAAAAAACTTTGTATACCGACAACCATGATTTTGGCCTTTTAGATATTTGTAATATTAGATTTGAACAAAATCATTAAAATCTATCCATCTTTCAAACCCAACAATTAAACATGTCGCAATTCAAAAATCAACTGTTACCCTCTTTATTTGACAGACTAACAGATGAAGAGCCACGCAGAAAAAAAGAGGCACGCCCCGATCAGGTCATCAATCTTGATCAATATCGGCAAGCAGTACTGCGTGATATTCTTTATCTACTGAATACATGCAACATGCAAGCAGAAACTATGGGGATTGACCTAACTGAAAATGTACGCTCTTCTACATTAAATTATGGTATCCCTCCCCTTTCTGGTATTAATTTTTCCGATATTGAATGGCAAGATGTGGAACAAAACATTAAACAAGCCATCATCGATTTTGAACCGCGTCTTGAAAATAAGACTTTGCAAGTGATCGTAAATACCTCAGACGATGATGACGATGCTTTACACAATAAACTCATTATTGAAATCAAAGGTTACCTGAAACTCAATCCTTACCCTAAAGAATTCTTGCTCCGAACCAGCATGGATGTTGAAACAGGATTGTTTGACTTATTAGATGGGGGAAATGGGGCTTGAATAATAAATTACTGTCTTACTACAACAAAGAGCTAACTTTTCTAAAGGAAATGGGTAAAGAGTTTGCAGCCCAATATCCTAAGATAGCCTCAAGATTAGCTTTAGATACAACTGATATTCCTGACCCCTATGTTGAAAGACTCTTGGAAGGGGTAAGTTTTCTTACTGCACGCACCCAACTTAAACTGGATGCGGAGTATCCTCGTTTTGTCCAAAGAATCTTAGAAGTTGTTTATCCTGACTTCATCAATCAAAAACCGGCTGCAGCTATTGTCAATCTAGAGCCTACTAATCAATATAACGCTGATGTGATCAATCTACTGGAACGAGGCAAAATATTAAGGTCTCTGCCTATTGATGAATTTAGAGTAAGTTGTCCATTTTCTGTAACTAAAACTACTGAAATTCTGCCACTTCGTATTGAAAAAGCCAAATACACTGACTCAATAGGTTATTTGCCAAACACACTCCCTGCACTCAAACAATCCTCTGGTAAGAAAGTACAATCTGCCTTGCGTTTGGATTTTTCATTGAGCGTACCAGGTGCATGTTCAGAGATGTTGCCAGATGAATTATCTATATTTTTGGGTACAGAGCTTTCCAAATCATCTTCATTGCTGTTTCTATTGGCTTCTGAATGCGTGGGTGTTGTCTGCCACAGTTACGAAAATCCAAAACAATGGTATTACCCATTACCTACTACACCAGAACATCGTGGTTTTCGAGAAGATGAAGCCTTATCATTTAATTTAGATAAATCGGTGAGTGCATTCCGAATTATGCAGGAGTATTCACGCCTACCGGAAAAGTTTCTATTTATTTCTCAAAAAAATATTAAACAAGCCATCCAACAAGCCGAGAAAAAAGGACACTTGCCTAAAGTACCCGAACATTTAGAGGAAATTGTAAACGATAAGGGAGTCAATAAAAAAATTATTACTTATCGTAAACGCTATTTTAGTCTTTCATTTTTATTCAGTAATAAAATACCTGAATTAACTGAGCTGATCGGTGTAGATGATTTTTCTGTAAATGCCGTACCAGTCGTCAACTTATTCAGAAAAAAAAGCTCACGCTTTCCGGTAAATATTCAAGATCAGGAGCATCATGTCGTTATCGACCGTACCCAGCCCCTAAATTATGAAGTCTACGCTATCGAGCAAGTAAAAGGCTTTGATACCAACAACCTTCAAACCGTAGTATTTTCACCGATGTACAAAGCACCGGATATAGGACTCTTTCCAGAAGCCCAAACTCAGCATGCTTATTTTTCTGCTCGTCGTGCTGATAGAGTACCATCCGAAAACTCAGCTAAAAATGGTTTTCGCTCTTCCTATTTAGGTAGTGAGGTATTTTTATCTCTTGCTAATAATCAGAATTACACCTTTAATTCAAACGTACAGCACCTTTCTGTCGATGCTTGGTGTACAAGCAGAGATTTGCCTCTAATCATGCCTCGAGACGGAGAATCTGACTTTCTTATTGAGGGATTTTTGCCAGTCAAATCAATTAAACTGATTTCTAAATTAACAAGGCCTCAAGAAGCAGTAAGTGAAGATAGGACTCTTTGGTCATTTTTAAATCAATTGAGTTTAAATTACCTGTCTCTTTTGAATACTGATAAAGAAGATTCACCTATTGCTTTGAAAGAACTTTTAACGGTATTTGTTTCTTCTGAAAGCGATTTACTGAAAAAACAAATTGAATCAATTACACAAGTTGAAACCTCAATTATTAACAAAGTAGTCCGTCATTATGGAGTTGCAGCTCCTATCAGAGGAATCAACATTACCGTTACACTGGATGAAGCTCAATTGGGCGGCGTTCATCCTTTCCTATTTGGATCTGTTTTAAACCATTATTTCCGACGTTTGGTGTCTATTAACTCATTTGTACAACTGCGAATTGACACGCTCCAGCAAGGTCATATTGCTACTTGGCCGTCTGAAATTGGGGAGAGAATGATTATATGAGTCCAGTCAACCCTAAAACAGATTTTGGTGACTCATTAGACAATGCTTGGGATGAAAAACTTACAGTCTTTTTAAATAAAGTTTCCTCTCAACCGTATAAGTATGATTATTTTTCGCTCTTGCGCCAGCTTGAGTCTGTTAAATTTATTACTGGTGGGCAAATATTAGGCAAAGCTATTAGTCCAAAAATGGAGAAAATAAGGATCCGCCAAAATCCTTCGCTTACTTTTGCCCCACGCAATCTCCAATCGGTAACCTTATCACCTCATTATGTAGAAATTTCCATTAATGGATTTGGTCTGTTTGGCCCATCTGGCCCACTACCGCTACATTTAACCGAGTATGCTTATGAACGCCAACATCAACACGGTGACCGGGCATGGACAGGTTTTGCAAACATGTTGCAACACCGCCTGGCTATCTTATTCTATCGGGCATGGGCCAATGCCCAAAGCATTACATCTTTAGATAAAAATGCTGAAGACCGCTTCGGAAAATATATTGCCAGTTTTAATGGCCTTAATATTCCGACCACACATAACAAAGGTTTAATTCACGAATTTGCTAAACGTTATTTTTCCGGTCTATTAATAAAACAAAGCCGATCTGCAGTCAACCTGCAACAACTGCTCACTCGCTATTTCCAAGTTCCCGTTAACATTCAAACTAACGTAGGGTACTGGGTTGAAGTCGAAGAAGAGAAAACGCAAATTGGGATTATGGACAACTACACACTTGGGGACGGTTTACTACTAGGTGACAAACTCTATGATATGCAAAGTAAATTCCGGATTATTATTGGCCCCCTTACTCTACCAGCCTACCAATCATTCTTTAAAGACAGTATTAATGCAGCCCGTTTACGCGAATGGGTTCGTTTATTTGCCGCAGAAGAATATGAATGGGACATCCAACCTATTCTGATGCAAAAAGAAGTTCCACTGATGGATTTAGGAGGAAACACTCAACTCGGCTTATCAACTTGGCTGGGAAATGTTTCCCGAGATGCAGAAGACTTGATTGTCAGTAATCATTAATCAGCTTTTCAGACGGCCATCGTCGATAAAAGCTTTAGAAAACTATTTTGGACATATTTGAAATAATTTAATTAAGGACGTCTTATGTCAAACATCAGCCGCAGCGTATTATTTGGTAAGTTAAATACTACTTTGTATAAAACTTTGGAAAATGCCTATACCTTCTGTCGTCTTCGAGAAAACAGCTATGTTGAATTAGTACACTGGCTACACTCTCTACTTCAAACTGAAAAAACAGATATCTTCTGCCTGATAAATCAGTTTAACTTAGATGAAACCAAAGTACGAAAAGATGTATTGGCTGCCGTAGAAAAACTGCCTGTTGGTGCTACTGCCGTTATTGACTTCTCAGAACATATCCAAACCCTTGTGGAACAAACTTGGACATACAGTTCACTAAAATTTGGTACAGACAAAATCCGTACGGCTCATATTTTCTATACCATGCTGCAAAATAAAACTTTGCAGGGTATTTTGGCCAATATTTCATCTGAATTCCTGAAAATCAAACCAGAGACATTGGCAAACAATATTATTGCTATTACTGCTAACTCTGAAGAAAATCTTGATGTTACCAAAAATGCCTTATCTTCAGAGCCTAATGCTACTCACAAAGAAAGTGCCTTAGCTAAATACGGCAGCAATCTTACCGAAAAGGCTAAAAATGGCGAAATAGATCCAATCACAGGCCGTGACACTGAAATCAGACAAATGATTGACATCCTAATGCGTCGCCGTCAAAACAACCCGATTCTTACAGGTGAAGCCGGTGTTGGTAAGACTGCTGTGGTTGAAGCTTTGGCATTACGTTTAGCTGCCGGAGATGTTCCGCCTGGGTTGAAAGACGTTCAATTAATTCTATTGGATATCGGTTTGCTCAAAGCTGGTGCCAGTGTTAGCGGAGAATTTGAATCACGCCTCAGAGCAGTTATGGATGAAGTAGAATCCAGCCCAACCCCAATCGTGCTATTCATCGATGAAATCCATACTTTAATTGGTGCCGGTGGAGCTGCCGGTACTGGTGATGCTGCCAACTTACTCAAACCTGCATTAGCTCGTGGCAAACTTCGTACTATTGGTGCAACCACATGGGCAGAATACAAAAAATATTTTGAAAAAGATCCTGCCCTAACTCGTCGCTTCCAAGTTGTACAAGTAGATGAACCCGATGAAGAAAAAGCCATCAACATGCTTAGGGCATTGAATGCTTCTCTAGAAAAACACCATAAAGTGATCATTCTTGATGAAGCAATCCAGGCTGCTGTAAAACTTTCTCACCGCTATATTCCAGCACGTCAGCTCCCCGATAAAGCTGTAGGCCTGATTGATACTGCCTGCGCACGTGTTGCAGTCAGCCAACATGCTGTACCTGGAAGCATTGAATATCTACGCAAGAAGTCAGAAGCATTAAAACTTGAGCAAGCAAATTTAGAACGTGAGAAAAAACTCAGTTTTGATTCTGAAGCTAGAATCACAAATATTGGTAAAGAATTAACTGAGGTTGAAGGCCGTCTGAAAAAATTAGAAGACAGATGGAAATCTGAAGCAGACTTAGTTGCCGAGCTATTGGCTGTACGTGAACAAATCATGCAGGTTGAACAAGAAACAACCGATGAAGAAAATAAACAGTTGCGTACCCGCCAAAAAGAACTGGTTACTAAATTGAAAAAACTGCAAGGCGTCCAACCTTTGGTTATGCCGTTAGTAGACAGTCGTACGGTTGCTGACGTTGTAGCAGACTGGACTGGAATTCCTGTCGGAAAAATGATGAAAGACGAGGTTGAGGCTGTATTACAGCTTGCTGATACCTTAAATAAACGCATCATCGGCCAACGCCACGGTTTGGATGCGATTGCCCGCCGTATTCAAACTTCACGCGCCAATCTAGATAATCCCAACAAGCCTATTGGTGTTTTCATGCTTGCTGGCCCTTCCGGTGTGGGTAAAACCGAAACTGCACTGGCTCTAGCCGATACATTATATGGTGGTGAACAAAACGTGATTACCATCAACATGAGTGAATATCAAGAAGCTCATACTGTATCCACTTTGAAAGGAGCTCCTCCAGGTTATGTCGGCTATGGTGAAGGTGGCGTATTGACTGAAGCTGTACGTCGTAAACCTTACAGTGTTGTCTTACTCGATGAAGTAGAAAAAGCACATCCAGATGTTCATGAAATCTTTTTCCAAGTATTCGACAAAGGCTGGATGGAAGATGGCGAGGGCCGCTATATCGACTTTAAAAACACCATTATCATTCTTACCACCAACGTTGGTACAGATTTAATTATGGATATGTGTGATGATCCCGAAATGTTGCCTACTCCAGAAGGCCTAACTAAAGCCCTGCGTACTCCCCTGCTGAAAACTTTCCCAGCTGCTTTATTAGGCCGGATGCAAGTTATTCCTTACTATCCGCTATCCGATGATATGCTCTCAAAAATTGTTGAATTGCAATTAGACCGTATCGTAAAACGCATTAAAGATAATCATGGCATCGACCTACACTATACCCCTGAAGTGTTAAAACTAATCACTTCACGTTGTACAGAAGTTGAATCAGGTGGCCGCATGATCGATGCGATTCTTACCAATACGGTTCTACCACAAATCAGCCAAGAACTACTTACTTGCGCAACACAGGGGAAACAAGTTTTGAGCGTAAATATCGACGCAAGCAATCATGACTTCAATTACCAATATAAATATAAACTTAGAAAGAAAAATACTTTATAATTCTAAGTAAAATAAGAAATCTTAGTATTTCGATCGACAGTCATAGACCAACTAGTTCCTAAAGTCTAGGCTGTCGATTAATTTAAAATTTCTATCATTAAATACAATCACTATTGATGTACCTAGGTAACCAAAATGCATGGAAAACTGATAAAATATATATCATTTGCAATGATATCTTTGATGGTAAGCGCATGCGCATCCAACCATAAACCACCAAAAGAATCTGACGAAAGTGGAGAAAAAATTGATGTACAAATCATAGTTTCTCCCGATGTCAATCCAAATTTAGTTGATCAACCTTCCCCCATAAGATTGGATTTATATCAACTGTCATCTGATGGTGAATTTAAAAAAGCAAACTATTTTGATCTTACTAATAATGCTAAAGAAACTTTAGGAGACAAATTAATTCAACAAAACCAATTCATGTTACACCCTGATACGGTTTCTGTATTACCTATCAAGATGGATTCTCATCTGAAATACCTAGGTGTTGTTGCCAGTTATCGTGATTTGGATAATAGTCAATGGAGATTAATTTTATTAAAACAAAAACAACGATGGTATCAGTTTGGGAAACACTATTTCTACGTGAATATTGGGAAAAATGAATTATATCAATTATCGAAATCAGAGATGCAAGAAATGCTAAAAGAATATAAAGAGCGCCATCCTGATGATCCGATTATCAAAGAAAATGGGAAAACTCGTAAGAATAATAGTGATCTGAGCAAAGGCATTTTCCGCGAGGAATAAATACTTATATATAAATAATTTGAGGTTGAATACATGGCAATTGAAGCAAAAGTAGTTTGGTCAGAAGGAATCTTTATTACTCCTCAGCATTTCCAGCAATTTGAACGTTATCTTGAGTCTGGATTACGTCAACTAGCTGTTTCTAAAGAAGGTTATTTTTGGGGATTTTCATCTTTAGTACTGGATTCAGACGGCCTCAAACATGGTGTTCTCGGTATTCGTGAAGCAGAAGGTATTTTTCCTGATGGTTCTATATTTGTGTTTTCCCAAAAACAACTTGAAAATTTAAGCTTGAAAGTACCTGCAAACATAAAAGACACCAAAGTTTGCTTAGCCATTACTCTGCCATCGTCTGTTAATAATGAGATTGATTTTCTAAATCAAAATTCTGCTCACTCTTACCGATATAAAGCATTTGAGAAAACCCTTGCAGATACAACAAACTCCGAATTAGACGGTCGCCAAATTACACTAGCAGATCTTAATCCCACATTGATTTTAGAAAATGATTTAACTAGCAATCAAACTGTCCTTCCTATTGCAGTTATCCGATCCAGTTCAGCAGACTTTGAAATCATTCTAGACGAATCATATATTCCACCTTCCCTAGGAAGCCAAAAGCAACAACACCTAAAAGCTTACATTTCGGAAATATATGGCTTATTAATGCAAAAAAGCAATAGTCTAGCTAACGCTGTAAACGATCCGAATACCGGAGGTTCTGTTGAAGTAATGGACTTTATGATGCTTCAGACCATCAATCGGTATCTGGCTTATTTGCATCATGAAAATGAAGGTGCTCGCCAAACTCATCCAGAACAATTATTTGTCAACTTATCAAAATTATGTGCTGATTTAATGACTTTCCTTCCTTCACGTAAGGTAGGGGATATTCCTATTTATGAACACAATGATCTAGCATCATGTTTTGGTAAATTATTTTTTAACTTGCGCAAATCACTGTCTATTGTTCTTGAACAAAGAGCAATTAGAATTCCACTAGATTTGCGCGATGAAGCAACTCGAGTTGCTCAAACTCCTGATCAAAGCTTACTGGATAAAGCTTCATTTGTCCTAGCCATCAAGGCTGATATGCCTAACGAAGCCTTACGCCAAAAAATTCCAAGTGTAGTAAAAATAGGTACTGTAGAAAAAGTTAAGGAATTGGTTGCTTACCATTTACCTGGAATTAAAGTTCATGCGTTATCCGTGGCACCAAGAGAATTACCATACCATAGTGGTTATGTTTATTTTGAATTAGATAAAAAACATGAATTATGGGATATGTTTGATACTTCCTCAGGTATGGCTTTCCATTTGGCTGGTAATTTCCCTAATTTAGATGTTGAGTTTTGGGCGATTAAGTCTTTAAGTTAATTTGATTTAATTTGGAATTTCATTATGAATAACCAGAATAATACTGTAAACAACGCAGTAAATGTTTATAACCCTTTAATTGAAGCTGCTAAACCTGTTTTTATCTTAGCTAACTCTATGCAGCAAACTACTAGTCAATTGTCTACTGACAGCCTAATTAATAAATTCTCTCTCTTAATTAATAATTTTGAAGAGAATGCTGAAAAAAATGGAGCTAAATATGATGCTATTCAGGCTGCAAAATACTGTCTTTGTACATTTGTAGATGAATTAGCAGTCCGTGCTGGCTGGGCTGATGAAACTTGGTCAAAAAATAGCTTATTAGTATCTTTTTATGATGAAACTTGGGGTGGAGAACGTTTTTTTGAAATCATTCAAAATTTGAAACAAGATTCTGATAAAAATATTGATTTAATAGAGTTTATGTATTTATGCCTGCAATTTGGTTACAAAGGTAAGTACCAGGTTCTAAACAATGGGGAATTTGAGATCGATAAAATTAAAAGAGACTTACTTGCCTTAATTCACAGTAAACGACCTGACCAAACTGTTAATCTTTTTAAACATAACCCGATTATTACAAATAATATTCAAAGGAAACGCAGACTTGCTATTCCTTTATGGGTAGTTGGCGTATTAGGAGCTGTTGCATTAGGTGTAGGCTATTTTACAATGCAATGGTCATTAGGGGATAAATTCAATACAGCTAGCATAAAAGTAAACAGCCTCAAACTTCCTTCGGCAATCACCAAGCAACAGGATGCACAAAATACAGTCCGACTACGGCCTTTGTTGGAAAATGAGATTGCTAGGAAATTAGTATCTGTAGAAGATTCTCAAGACAGAAGTACTGTTACTATTTTAGGTGATGGCTTATTTGAATCCGGCTCTGCGCAAATCCAAGACCAATATTATCCTGTTTTAGCTGCAGTTAGTCAGGCCTTAGATAGTGTAGAAGGACAAATTATTGTTACGGGATACACTGATAATCAGCCAATTCAGAGTTTGAATTTTCCATCTAATTGGCATTTATCACAGGCTCGGGCAGATGCAGTAAAAGAAATTTTATTGAATTACGTTAAAAATGGCGGAACACGCATCCGTTCTGAAGGACGAGGCTCGACCGATCCTGTCGCACCAAACGATACTTTGGAAAACAGAGCTAAAAACCGAAGAGTTGAAATTACATTATTTACTACAGGAACTGGACCCAAACTAGGTAGTTCAGTTGAAATAAAAAACGATACCTCCAATTCTCAACCAAACGGTAGTGTAAGCACACAATAATCTATTTTAGATTGATACGGAAAAAATAGACATGAAAAAAATTATTTATTTTCTAGGTTCTCGCTCTTTATGGGTGATGTTGGGTATTACCGGCCTGATTATATTAGTATGGTTTATTGGACCATTGATCTCCATAGGTGAAGTTCGCCCTTTAGTAAGCAAAACTATTCGTTTTGCAGTGTGTACCATTATTATTGGTATTTGGTTGGCTAAAGCTATATTTCGCCAATATCGTGAATCTCGACGAAACGCTGCTTTATTGAAAGAAATTCGAGCAGCACAAGAGCCTATTTTAAAAAGTGCAAATGATGTTAGCTCTATGAGCCGCCAGTTTGCTGAAATGGACAAAGTATTAAAGAATGCTAAATTTTCTAAATCTAAAAACAGTTTGTTGGCTAGACTAGAAGAAGGTCAATACCTCTATCAAATGCCATGGTATGTTGTCCTAGGGGCAGCAGGATCTGGTAAAACGACTGCACTCAAACGTTCTGGCCTTAACTTCCCCTTAGAGAGCACTTTGGGGACATCTGTAAGTGGCCTAGCAGGTACACGAGATTGTGATTGGTTCCTATCGGATGAAATAGTATTTCTCGATACAGCTGGTAGATTATCTTTACATGACAATCATAGCAGTAAAGATTCTAGTGACTGGGAAGAATTTGTAACGCTGCTACAACGTTACCGACCTAAACAGCCAATAAACGGAGTATTGGTTACTGTAGGTGTAGATGATTTATTGGGCGGAAAAACCAATATAACAGAAATCTCAGTAGAACTGCGTAAAAGAATCCATGAAATGCATACTAAATTAGGTATACATTTTCCAGTTTATCTTATGATAACCAAATTAGATTTATTGCATGGTTTTAATGAATTCTTTAACCATCTAACTGAAGAACAAAGAAATCAATATTTAGGGATTCCTCTATCTAATACGGAAGGAATGGAAACCCCTATCGCTACTGCTTCTAATGCCTTAGCAGATATTGTAGATAAATTACGCTCCTCTATGTTGGGTACTGTTCACCAATTAGAATCCACTGAAGACAAGGCTGCAGCTTTTGCATTCCCTGAGGAGTTCGAGCGTCTTAATCAGGCCGTACTTTCCCTATTTAAAGAACTGTCTAAATCTTCAAAATTTGAGCAACCTATCGCATGGAGAGGTGTTTATTTTTCAAGCTCAACTCAAACAGGACAACATCTCAACCCTATACTGGAAGGTTTGCAAAGTGATTTCCAATTATCTAAAAAATACTTGGATTCAAACCAGGCCTCTACTCAGAACAACGAACATAGCTTTTTCTTAAATAGACTATTTGCTGACGTTATTTTAAGCGAGGCAAATTTGGCTGGTGAGAATAAATCTTGGTTTGTCAAAAAACAAATCTTGTATTGGCTAGGTATTGGAGCTATTGCAACTATAGTAATCGCATGTTTGACAATGATGTTGAATAGTTACTCCAATAACCAATCATATCTTGAACAGGTTGATAAAAAAGCAACTGACTTAGCTTCAGATGTAAAAAAATATACAGACGGCCCTGATTTACTTAAGGCTGTAACATTTGCTGAACAAGTTAGAGATACAACTACCAGTAAAGAAATTCCAGATTTATTATCCCCTCCGCTCAGCTATCGTATGGGCCTTTATCAAGGCAGCCAAATGAAAGATGTTGGGGAGTCAGCCTATTATAGAATTCTTCAAGACAACGTAATGCCATTAATCAGCTATAAGTTGGATGAACTTCTACGCACAGCTAATGGCTCCAACAATATTAATGGCTATGATGCATTAAAAGCTTATCTTATGATGTTCCACAAAGAACATTTTGATGCTGCTTTTATGCAAAACTGGTTAATGTCCAATTTGTCTAAAACAGAATCATCAGGTATGAGTGACCAACAAAAAAAATCTGTTGAAAAAGCTCTGAATCAGATTCTTTCAAAACAAAGCATTACACCAAGCGTTCCCTATGATGAAGAATTAGTAGAACGTCGTAGACAGGAAATTGCGCAAAGAGACATTGCAACCATGGTATTAGAAGATACCATAAATACAGTTACTCTCTCTGGAAAGGGAGGAGTTACACCTGTATCCTTTTCAAGTATGGGTGGAGTGCAAAGTCACTTGTTATTCCGACGTAAGACTGGTGGAACTCTGAAAGAACCTATTAACTTTATTTATACCAAAGAAGCCTACATTACTAAAGTTTTGCCTGCTATGGTTAAATCTGCAGAGCAGTTTTTTAATGAAGACAACTGGGTATTAGGTGACTATGCTTCTTTAAGTCAAAGCAAGGCATCTGTCCTTTTTGATGCCCAAAGAATCTATTTCAGTAATTACATCAAAGTTTGGAATAGTTATTTATCTGATTTGTCATTAGTAACACCAAAGTCATCACGAGAGAGTACTCAAATTGCTAAGCTGCTATCTGAAAAGAACTCACCTTTAGTCAATATTATTAAAGGAATTAGTGATAATACGACTTTAACTATTGACAAACAAATAACAGAAAAAGCTGGAAGCAAAATTACTAATTGGTTAAATAGAGCAGGACTCTCGAAACTCTTAGAGAGTGAAGAGGGGAATAATGTAAAGAATGAATTAGCTGCTTTAAAACAAGCAACTCCAGTCGATGATGCTTTTGCAGATTTCCATATATTAACTGAAACCACTAATGACCAACCTCCAGCTATTAATAACGTTACAGAAGCTATAAATGATTTATATGTTTATTTAGTTGCCGTTAATGTTGCTGTAGAAAAAGGAGTGGACTTACCACCTGATGATCCTTTCGTAAAATACAAGGCTGAAGTAAATAGACTGCCACCTCCCTTTCGCCAAATGTTAGATAACTTTTCTGAAATTATTCTGAAAAACACTAACAAAATTGTTGATGAAAAAATTTTATCTACTTTAGAAAAACAAATGGCCACATTGACTAATAGTTGTCAAGAAATACATCAACAAGGATACCCTTTCGATAAAGGATCGGAGGACAATGTCGCATTAGAGAGTTTCACCAGTATATTTGGTCCCAATGGTATCTACAGTAAATTTACCAACTTGACTGGTGAAGCTGCCGTATTGGCACGCTCAGAAAAACTGGAAACTTTAACTGCTAAAAATGATGCGTTTAAAGATCGTTTTGCAAAGCTAAATGATATAGCAGACATTCGACAAGGGTATTTTGATAAAGGCTCAGAAACTCCTACATTTGACTTCTCGGTTAAAGTTTTGATTCTTGATACTAGTTTAGAAAGTGTAAATATCTCATATGCAGGGAAAAGCTATGTATACAGCCATGGTCCTGTAAATCCTGTAACCTTTACTTGGCCATCGAAGAGTGAAAATGCTTTAGCTAAAATAGACATCTCCTCCTCCCAAATTAACAGCGCAGGTATTAGTTCAACTGGGCCTTGGTCAATCTTTCGCCTTATTGAAAAAGGTAAAATTATTCGCCAAACAGGAAATACCACTGTTGTCGAATACAGTATTAAAGGAAAAAATCTTGTACTTGAATTTACTACTTCTACTGCCTTTAATCCCTTTAATTTAAGTAAATTAAGGAATTTTCAGTGTATTTAAAAGTCTCAATAGAGATGTAAATAATATTGTCTAAAATATTACTTTACATATTTTATCACTATTTAAAATACTAGGATAAAAATACTTGTAACCGGAATATTGATTTAAGATTGACAAGGAGTTTCCCGAAATGAATAGAACTATCGTTGCTCATACGCCTTTGGGATCACAACTATTATTCAAAAAAATGCTTGGTACAGAATCCGTTTCAAATCTGTTTGAGTTCAATATTACATTGGTCTCCCAAAACCCAAATTTACAAGGCAAAGATATTATTGGTCAGTCTGTAACATTGGAAATTGATACCGAAGCAAGTAATCCTCGTTACCTAAATGGTCTAGTTACCGATTTTGGCTACATTGGAGAAGATGAGGATGAAGAAGGTTATCATGCCTATACCTGTACCACTCGTCCATTCATGTGGTACCTCACTCAAAATACGGACAGCAGGGTTTTCGTTGATAAGTCCGTGTTAGATATCGCTAATGAAGTCTTAGCACCATTCGGATTCCCATACCAGATAAAATGTCAAAAAGGGTATCGAACAAGAGGCTTTTGTGTTCAATATCAAGAAAATAGCTTTGATTTCTTAAACCGCCTATTTGAACAAGAAGGCATCTACTATTATTTTGCCCACAGTAACGGTTCACATGAGCTGGTTATTACTGATGATGTCGGTGTTTTAGAAGCCATTTCATCCCCTAACATCCCCTACCACTCTCGAAATACTGCACCAGGGGCACCAAATATCGCCTATATTGATATTTGGGAAGAACGAGATGCTTTAAAATCTAGTCAATTTGTTACTCGAGAATACAATTATAAAAATGCCAAAGTTCCGATGATGTCTTCAGACTCAGTTCATGACTTTAATTCGGTATCTATGGAACACTATGACTTCTACACGGGTTTTAGTGATGTGGCAGAAGCACAAAATTACAGTCAGGTTCGTAGCGAAGATTTGAAAAGCCAAACCAAGATTATTACTGGCTCAGGCACTGCACTGACACTTGCTCCGGGTTATACGTTTATCTTGAGCAAACACCCTCATGCATCTTCCGATACCGAATATACTATTCTAAAAGCTGATTATGATTTTGAAGAGGCAGGCTATACATCTGGAGACCGTATTGGTAAATTTAGAATTTCATTCCGCGTATTACCGAAATCTTATCCATACCGCCCTCCTCTTAAAACTCCCAAGCCAAAAGTTTTAGGGACACAAGCAGCTACGGTAACAGGACCTGCTGGTGAAGAGGTTTACACCAATGAATATGGTGATATTAAAGTCCAGTTTCACTGGGATCGCTATGGAAAAATGGATGAAAACAGTTCCAACTGGGTACGAGTAACTCAGGGCTCTGCTGGTGCTGGCTATGGCTCTATTAATACACCACGCATTGGCGAAGAAGTACTGGTTGATTTTATTAATGGTGATGCTGATCGACCTATTGTATTAGGCCGTCTGTATAACAGCGCAATGTCGCCACCATGGGGATTTCCTGCTGCAGCTAAGCAATCCGGTATCAAGAGTAAAAGTTTTAACTCCCCATTAGCCAACTTTAACGAACTGATGTTCAATGATACTGCTGGGTCTGAAATGGTCAACTTCCAGGCACAGAAAGATTTGACCTCACTTGTTAAGAACAATGAAACCCGCAACGTCAACAACGACCGAACCACTACAATTGGTAATAACGAAACTGTAACAGTAGTAGGTGATCGAGCGAAAACCGTTCAAAAAAACGAAACTGCTTCAATTACCCAAAACCGTACTAAATCAGTCGGCCAAAACGAAACTTCCAGTATTACCCAAAACCAAAGCATTAGTGTCGGCCAAAACCAAAGTACTTCTGTGGGTAAAGATCAGAGTGTTTCTGTCGCTAAAAATCGAACCCATTCTGTTGGTCTCGATGAAAACATTGGCATCGGTAAAAATCAGGCTTTAAGTGTAGGCTTGGATCAAAACGTTTCTATTGGCAAAAATCAAGCGTTGACCGTTGGTGCCAATCGTAACAAAACCATTGTATCCAACGAGGTAAGCAGCATTGGTGGTAATAAGCAAGAAACCGTCAGCCTAAATGGTATGAGCAACGTTGGTATCGGGCAAATGACCAACATTGGGGCTGGCTATATGCTAAACGTCGGAGGTGGTTGGATGACCAACGTTGTTGGTGCTGAAATGCATAGTGTTGGCCTAGTTATGGGACTTAATGCAGGTTTAAATATTGGCCTTAATGCCGGCAATAAAATTACCTTATCTGCTGGGAGCAAAATTACCCTTCAAGTAGGCAACTCCATGATTGTAATAGATAAAAATAAAATCTCTATTGTTAGTAAAAAAGTTAAGATCGTTGGCACTAGTGTAGTAGATATGGACGGCAAAAAAGTTGATATCAACTAAAAGAAAAGGTATATCAATGTTCGAATTGGAGAACTTTACCTGCTTTCATACTCAGCAATTTAAAAACATCGACCAGTTAGATCGAACGTATGATGTTGTAGTTGCTAAAGTCAGTTATGAGTTTGAAATTGATCCTGTAACAGGAAAAACTGTACTTGAGTTTGCCCAAACACAGACGCCCCTTACATTTGCAGATACGTTTTACGGTGAACCATCTCAAACTTCAACTCAGTTTGAAAGCGACTTCTGCCTTTATAAACCTAAAACTGATTTAGTGGTCAATGCAATCGCCTATGCACCTGATGATACTCCCGCTCGGCAACTTGCCGTAGCGGTGAGTGTTGGTGATTACCAAAAAAGTCTGGCTCTTACTGGAGAGCGCTACTGGGTAAGAGAGATAGCCGGATGGTCTCTAAGTGAACCAGATCCTATTCTCTCCTTACCCATCCGCTATGAATTTGCCTTTGGCGGTAGTGCAGTTGAAGACGATCATGAGGGGCATCAGCAAAATCCTGTCGGTATTGGTTATTATCCCAAATCCCAACTCAAACAAAATGGATTCAAACGGATATTAAAGGCTCACCAGATTTATGACCCAAGCCATCCGGTACGAGATCCTGCTGAAAATGTTGTTCCCGAAGGATTCGGCTTTATGCCCCGTTATTTTGCACAACGGGCACGACATTCAGGCACTGCTGATGCAAAATGGATAGCTAACCGTGCACCTTTATTGCCGGAAGATTTTTCTATGGCTTATTGGAACGGTGCTCATCCTTCCCTTCAATTGCCACATCTAAAGCCTAACCATATCTATACACTAGGATTTACCGGTATGGTACATTCCTTTCAAGCGCCCAATCAGTACTTTACTGTCGAACTACCGGTAGAGACTGTATTTGTACATGCCCATACCGCATCTAATATGTCTTTGTGTAAAGACATGGTGTTGGATACCGTACTCGTTGATGTAGAACAACGCCGCATTGACTGTACATACCGGACTTCTTTTGCAGAAGAGCTGGAAATTTCTGCATGTCAACTCAGGTTTATTGCTCGACATGAACGGGCAGAACAAATCGCAGCCGCAGTTGCATGCCATACTTCACAAGACAAATTTATCCCGATACCGCCTTCTCTTGCGGCACTCGCGTAAACAACTAAAAGACCGTCTGATTATCAACCGATTGTAGCCAATTTTTCAGACGACCCCATCCCCCAACAGGAGCAAGCCGCCATGGCCGTCAATAAAATCGCCCGTAAAAGCAGCGACTTCAGGGTCGTCTTTACCGTCCCCGATTTCTGTTGGCCT
>NZ_JBQCUS010000010.1:0-24193 GCF_051963015.1 Neisseria sp. P0006.S004
TTTTACCATGGTCAACGTGACCGATGGTGCCAACGTTTACGTGCGGTTTGCTACGTTCAAATTTTTCCTTAGCCATGGCAATATCCTATAATCTAAGCTTTTGAAAGAAAGGGTAATAATGAGATGGTGCCCATGGGCAGATTTGAACTGCCGACCTCTCCCTTACCAAGGGAGTGCTCTACCCCTGAGCTACATGGGCGAATTGTTTGGAGCGGGTGAAGGGAATCGAACCCTCACCGTAAGCTTGGAAGGCTTCTGCTCTACCATTGAGCTACACCCGCATACTCACTATTTGCTCCAAGTAAGAATTTTTGGTGGAGGGAGAAGGATTCGAACCTTCGAAGCTCACGCAACAGATTTACAGTCTGCCCCCTTTGACCGCTCGGGAATCCCTCCAAAAGAGAACGCTAGTTTATTGGCAACTCAGATTTCCGTCAAGATTTTTTTTCATTTATTTCTTTAAAAATATCCAAGCTTTTGCTTTTAAACACTATTTACTTAAACTGAATGATTTTTTCGTACTTAGCCATCAGTTCTTCGTGCGTTTCAGGATGTTCTTCATCGATCAAGATACAGTCGACAGGACATACCTGTTGGCACTGAGGCTCATCGTAATGGCCTACACATTGCGTACACAAATTTGGATTGATTTCGTAAATTTCTTCACCTTGCGAAATGGCATCATTTGGGCATTCCGGTTCGCACACATCGCAGTTAATGCACTCATCTGTAATAAAGAGCGACATTTCTATTTCCTTTTTTCTTAAATTATCAAAACCGATTGGGCGCGGATTATAGCACAAATGACGTCGGAACAATCCGTTTGAAAGAATGTTTTACACCTTGGGAATGATTCTCAAATTCTATACTATTCAGCAACTTGCGAATAGAGCAACAATTCAAACCTACTCATTCCCGCCTTTCCTTCCCGATAAATTTCCAGCCAATCCGGTTTTTCAGGCAACTTCCCTGCTTCAATATAGACCATTGCCCCATTTTTCAAGTGGCTTTGCAATCGGATAAACAGATTTTGCCAATCTTCCCATGCAAACGGCGGATCAAGGAACACAACATCAAATTTTTCAGACGGCCTTGCCAGATAAGCCATGCCGTCTGAACACTCGATTTTCGCCTGTTTCAAACCTAATTCACGGATATTTTTCTGAAGCGTTTGAACAGTTTGGCGGTGGTTATCGACCATTACCACTTTTGCCGCATTACGAGAAGCAGCCTCCATTCCCAAAGCACCACTGCCACTGAATAAATCCAATACTGTTTTACCGGTTAAATCCTGGCCCAGCCAGTTAAACAGTTTTTCACGCACGCTGTCAGGCGTCGGGCGCAGACCATCTGCAGATAAAAATGTTAACTTTCGTCCCCTGCATTGCCCACCGATGATACGTACTTGATTGCTGTGTTTGGAATGTTTGTTGTTTGCCATATCTTAAAAAGATGCCGAGTTTTCAGACGGCCTCAATTATATAGTGAAACTGCCATCAAGCCGTATTTCACTCTATTCTTTTAGAAACAAAAAGGCCGTCTGAAAATCATTTTTCAGACGGCCTATAATATTAACAATTTCATTTCTTTGGTTTTCTGTACCAACATTTCACAGTAATGTTTTAATTTCTGTTACATCAACTCTAGCTTCATACTTGAATTACTAGAAAATCATCGTATTATCGTGCGTACTAATCTGCAACACCAAACCACCTTGTCCTGACTCACCAAACCTTACATATCCATTTGAAAAATTGCTGCTAACTGTTCCAATCGCAGTAAGTTCAACTGCATCAATCTTAGCGACTTCACCAATTTTTCCGCTATATATTTCTGCGAATATTTATGTAAGACTCCTTTTTTATTGGTTTCTATGATTAAACTTTTTGCGTAGATAATTGATTAGGTTCTAAACTTTGTATGTGTGGTTTGACAAGCACACTTCCTTTTGTCATAATAAATAACAAACTAATGAGGTCCAAGAAAAAATTAGTCTCGTTATATGCGTTACTTCTTGTTCCAGTATATTCTTTAGCATATTGTTATATTTTATAGCTACACCATTTGAAATAAAAATAATTATTAATACTCGCAGGTGCTACTTATATGGATGAGTATAACACTCAAACTCGATTACCTGGCCTCAAGAAACTATGAAGATAGAGAGTTCGACCCATACTACTGCCCAAGTATGAAATGTAAATATCTGGAATATGAAGACTCAACGTATCGGAAGCATATTTTATACATTAGGCACAGATTCGATAGGGAGTCAATTTAATAGGATGTGTAACTAATTTAGTTGTTTAGATTATTAACTTAGATATTTTATAAAGGGAGTGTTTGAATGTACCGTAATCATAAATTATTTCTTACTACTATTTCTGCAATTTTATTGTTGACCTCACCACATACCATGGCTGAGGTTAGCACTGTAGATAATAGTGGAGCAACATGGTCAATTATCAAAACTCAAAAGCAAGGTCATTCTCGAATGGTTTGGGTAAAAGTAAGCGAACACCCGTCTGTTGCCGATCAAATGAAATGTAAACCTCTACCCTATTATGGTCCAAATGCAGGTGAGCTTGTCCAACAAGGGAAAAGTTGTATCTATACACCTGCATATACAATGGATCAATATTTTTTAAATTGCATGGGTAACTATTCACAACAAACAAAAATTCGTTACCGTAGAAATGGCACGGTATTCAATCAGGAAAATTATCCAAATTACAGTTATCCTATTGTACCAACCTCAATGATGGACTGGGTTGAATCAAATGTTTGTAAGTAATTTAACTTTATAATATAAATTCATTATGGTAATTGTTTCCCTATAACTCCCTATTGGAGTTAATTAAATGAATTTATATAACTGCAAAAAGGCCGTCTGAAGATGATTTTCAGACGGCCTTTACTATTCATTAACCAATTATTCCTTCGGTGCAGGCGGTTCGATCTGCTCTTTCCAGCCGCATTCTTTTTGCGGGCAGACTTTTTCCACACCCCAGCGTTTGGTGGTTTTGATGGTCAAAACCGGCCACGCGCATTTTGGACAGGTTTCTGCAATGGGTGGATTCCAAGTAGCGTAGTTACAATCCGGATAGGTGCTGCAGCTGTAAAACAGTTTGCCGTAGCGGGATTTACGCTCGACGAGGTTGCCTTTTTTACATTGTGGGCACTGGACGCCGGTATCTTTCGGTTTTTCCAGCGGTTCAACGTGTTTACATTTCGGATAGTTGGCGCAGCCGATGAATTTGCTGCCAGTGCGGCTGTATTTGTACACTAGGCGACCGCCGCATTTAGGGCATTCGCGTCCGTCGAGTTCGGCTTGTTCTGCTTCCGCTTTGGCGATGCGTTCAGCAGCTTCTTCGGCAGTTTCGTTGACGTTGCGCGTATAGCTACACTCGGGATAACCGGCACACGCAACGAAACGACCCATTTTGCCGAACTTGATTTGCAGTTTGTGTTCGCCGCATTTCGGGCAGGTTTCGTCAAGTTCCTGCGTGGTAAATTTGGCGCGTTCGATGCCCTCTTTTTCTTCCACTTGCTTGATAAACGGCTTCCAGAATTTGTCCATCACGGGAATCCATTGGCGTTTGCCGTTGGCAATTTCGTCAAGCTGGTCTTCAAGTTTGGCAGTGAAGTGGTAATCGACGTATTGGGCGAAGTGTTCGGTCAAGAATTTATTGACGATGTCGCCTGTGTCGGTAGGCATGAAGCGTTTTTGCTCAAGGGTAACGTATTCGCGGTCTTTGAGCGTGGAAATGATACTGGCATAGGTTGAAGGGCGGCCGATACCGTATTCTTCGAGGGCTTTAACCAGCGTGGCTTCGTTGTAGCGCGGCGGCGGAGTGGTGAAGTGTTGCTCGCCGTAGAGTTTGTCCACAGGCAATTTATCGCCTTCGCTCATTTCGGGCAGTTTTTTGCTGTCTTCGCTCTCTTCGTCGTCGCTACTCTCTTCGTAAACGCTGAGGAAGCCTGCGAAGGTTTGCACTTGTCCGGTTACACGGAACATGCCTCTGCCGACGCTAATATCGACGGTGGTTTGGTCAAATTTGGCGGGTGTCATCTGACAGGCGACAGTACGTTGCCAAATCATTTGGTATAGTTTGAACTGGTCTGCGCTCAGAAAAGGTTTGACGCTTTCGGGCGTACGGTACACGGAAGTTGGGCGGATCGCTTCGTGGGCTTCTTGGGCGTTTTTGGATTTGGTTTTGTACTGCTTGGCCGAACTTGGCAGATATTCTTTGCCGATTTTGTTTTCGATGTAATGGCGGATTTCAGTTAACGCTTCATCAGCCAAATTCACGCTGTCGGTACGCATATAGGTAATCAGACCAATGGCGCCCTGCCCTACGTCTATACCTTCATAAAGCTGTTGGGCGGTACGCATGGTGCGGTCGGTGGTGAAGCCGAGTTTGCGCACGGCATCCTGCTGCATGGTAGAAGTGGTGAACGGCGCGGCAGGATTGCGGCTGCGCTTTTTCTTTTCAATGGCGGTAACGACGGCCTCTTTGCCTTCGAGTTCTTTCAACACTTCGGCTTGAGCGGCTTCGTTCGGCAGGTCGAATTGTTCGAGTTTCGCACCGTTGTATTGGGCCAGTTTGGCGGTAAACTTACTGCGGCCTTTGTGGCTGTCGAGATGTACCGTCCAATATTCCTGCGCTTCAAACGCTCGGATTTCGTTTTCGCGTTCGCAAATCAAACGCAAAGCAGGGCTTTGTACGCGGCCTGCGCTCAAACCGCGGCGGATTTTTTTCCACAACAACGGCGAGAGGTTGAAACCAACCAGATAGTCCAAAGCGCGGCGGGCTTGTTGCGCATCGACCAAGTCCATTTCGATTTCGCGCGGATAGGCAACGGCATCGAGCACGGCGTTTTTGGTAATTTCGTGGAACACGACACGCTGCGGCTTGATGTTTTTCAGGCCGCGTTTGGATTTGAGGATTTCCAAAAGATGCCAAGAAATGGCTTCGCCTTCCCTATCCGGGTCGGTTGCGAGGTAGATGTTTTCAGCTTCTTTGGCACCGGCAACGATGGCATCAACGTGTTTGCTGTTGCGGCTGATCAATTGGTATTTCATGGCAAAGCCATTGTCGGGATCGACTGCTCCGCTTTTCGGAACCAAATCGCGGACGTGGCCGTAAGACGCCAAGATTTCAAAATCACCGCCCAGATATTTCTTCAGGGTTTTGGCTTTGGACGGGGATTCGACGATTAATAGGTTTTTCGCCATTGTTGTTCTCTTTTGGATGTATTGGATTTATGTTTCAGACGGCCTTTATTATTGAGTCCGTCTGAAAAAAGGTTTAGTGCATCACGTTTTGTCCGGTCAACGCACTCATCAAGTCATCGCCTATCAGGACGGGCAATTCGCTCTTGTGCATCCACAACACCAACAATACCAACACTTTGGCGGTATCGAGGGTAATTTCGTCCGATGGAATGTGCATCAGAGCGTGAATGACGATTTCGCGTTGCTCATAAGTAATTGCGTGTTCGGTAACCAAATATTGCATCAAGCCCATGACTTCCTGCGGCAGGTTTTCAGCTTCTTCACGACAGAATACGCGCAGGGAGTCGCTGTTAAACGGCTCGGCATAGAATTCGGACGTATTGAACAAGACTTCCATCATCATCAATGTATTGCCGATTTCCGTAGCATCAAAACCCGCATCTTCCAAGAGGCGACCCAAGTCCTCCGGAGGCGGACAATTGTCGAAATCTTGGAAGTGTTCGATTAAATAGGCAATGACTTCGGTCATGCTGGTTCCTTAAATATAGATAATTTATGCTTTGACACGCTGATAACGGCCGCCCGGTAAGGCGGCAACGATACCGTCAAGTTCGTATTCCAAAAGCTGTGCGTACACGTCTGCCGCTGCCGTATTAGTTTGTTGCGCTAAAATATCGGGGTGTATCGGGTCGTAACCCATTGCTTCCAATAAAGCGCTTGTTGATGGGGCGGCAGATAGGTTTTCAGACGGCCTTTGCGGTTCATCCGCTATTGTTTTTTGTTGCAGATGTTTGGTTTGATCGTTTTTCAGTTTTACCGTCTTATTTATAGAATATGATGGAACAGGCGTATTTTGCAATAGCTGCGGACACTCATGGAGAATATCGTCCAGACATTCCACCAGTTTTGCCCCGTCTTTAATCAGCTTGTGACAGCCTTTACTGTGCGGATTGTCTATCGAACCGGGCACCGCCATCACTTCGCGCCCCATCTCCGCCGCCAGCTTGGCGGTAATCAATGAGCCGGATTCCAATGCCGCCTCAACCACCAATGTCAGCTGCGATAACGCGGCAATCAGACGGTTGCGGCGCGGAAAATTGCCTGCAAACGGACGCGTGTCTAAAGGGAACTCGCTGACAATCAATCCTTTTTCAGCAATTTCATAAGCAAGGTTTTTATTGGACGGCGGATAAATGCGGTCTATACCGGTTCCCCAGACGGCAATGGTACCGCCATCTGCCTGCAATGCGCCTTGATGGGCGGCGGTATCGATACCCGAAGCCATACCCGATACGACGGGAATGCCTTTTTCACTCAATGCCCTGCCGAAATCTTTGGCAATCCGCATTGCCTGCGGCGTGGCATGGCGACTGCCGACAATCGCGGCAGACGGTGTGTGCAGCAACCCTGCATTGCCGCGTAAAAACAAGACCGGCGGCGCGGTAATGCCTTGTGTCAGCATTTCGGGGAAATCATCATCTTGCAGCAGCAACAGACGGCAACCGTCCTGCATTTCCCATTGTAAAGCGGCTTCGGCAGACTGCTGCGCCAAAGCCCGTTTGTCCGCATTACTCCATGACTCGGCAGCCTGTTTATGGCGCACCAACGCGGCTATTCTATCTGCCGGCGCATTCAAGGCAGCTTGTGCACTACCGAATTGCTGCAACAGTACCAAAAAACTTTCTGCGCCGATATAGGGCGTAAATGCCAGTTGCAACCAAGCAAAACGCTCGTTTTCCGTCATCAATCTGTTCCCTTTTCATAATGTTTTTTTCAGACGGCCTGAAGTAAATCAAGGCCGTCTGAAAATTTTATTGATATAAAACTTCTGTCGGCTTAAAAGGCAAAATAACAATGCCTAGCCATATTATTATTTTTATAAAGTATTGCTTGTCTAAGCAAACTGTCAAATGACGATGCCGTCTGAAAAACCTGATGGCTTTCAGACGGCCTCTTTTGTGTTTGAACCGATATTGCGCTTATTCTTCGGATTTGTCGGCGCTGCGGCGCGATACGCTGATACCGAGTTGTTTGAGTTTGCGGTAAAGGTGCGTACGCTCCAAACCGACCTTTTGCGCCACGCGGCTCATATTTTGGCCTTCTTGGGCGATGTGGTACTCAAAGTAGCGGCGCTCGACTTCTTCCCTCAATTCGCGCAAAGGCATATTGAAATTGAAGCCGCCGATGATTTCTGTTGCCGTCGCGTTTTCCTTCTGACCCAAAGCCACGGCAACAGCCTGCTCGTCCACTTCTTTGCCGTCCGACTCCAACATGATGTTTTTCACCGTTTCGGCAAGCTGGTCGTAATTGCCCGGCCAATCGTATTGGCGCAAAACCACCAACGCGCTGTCGCTGAATTTTACCGGCTGGATTTTTTGACTTTCGGCCAAATCGGTCATAATGCGGTTGATTAAAAAGACGATGTCGTCCGGTTGGCTGCGCAAAGAAGGAACATTGATACGCTCTTTCAACAGCTCCGCCAGTCGGCCGGCAACGACGTCATCGGCGCTCTCACCGCGTTTAAAGCCGCATGAAGCGATTACACGGACATTGTAGCGGTCGGCTTTCTCCAGCAAGAAAGCAATGCCGTTTTGGATATTTTTGCTGTAACGGGCAATATCGCCAACATACAAAATGCCGCCTGATGCCTTTTGCAACAGCTCCATCGGCGTATCGACAATGTGTTCGACACGGTCGGTTGCCACCCAAGGCGTACCGCTTTTGTGCAGATAGCGGGCGACAATCTCAAACGGCGAGCCTGCCTCACCGGCCAACAACAGCGGGCGGTTGTGTTTGGCGGCCGCTTCAATGCTGCCGTTCATTTCTTGAATGACGGAGCTGTTGCCCAGTTTGTCCAAAGTCATGCCGGAGGCCGTCTGAACTTCGCCATGTTTCAAGGCGCGTTCTACTGCGGACAAGAGTTTTTGCAGGGCAATCGGTTTTTCCAGAAAATCAAGCGCGCCGATTTTGGTGGCTTCAACCGCGGTGTCAATACTGGCATGGCCGCTCATCATCACCACAGGCATATTGAGTTGGCCGTTTTTCGCCCACTCTTTCAACAAAGTGATGCCGTCGCAATCGGGCATCCAAATGTCCAGCAATACCATGGCCGGACGCGTTTGATAACGCAATTGGCGCGCTTCTTCGGCATTTTCAGCCAAAGTAACGGTATAGCCTTCGTCTTGAAGGATTTCGGAGAGCAGGTCGCGGATGCCTACTTCATCATCTACAATCAAAATATCACTGCTTCGCATAAGTTTCTGCCATTTCTGGTAAAGCCATTTTGACACACGCACCGCCGCTGTTCTGATTGCTCAGGCTGATGCGGCCGCCATGCTCCTCGATAATTTTTTTCACAACGGGCAAACCCAGCCCCGTTCCTGTCGGTTTGTCGGTAACGTACGGCTCAAAAGCATTGTGCAGCATTTCTTTGCTGAAACTTTTGCCGTTGTTGCAGACGGTCAGGAAAACCTGTCCGCCTTCGCGCCCTGTTTCGACGTTTACTTGCGGCGCTTCGTCCGACTCCGCCGCTTCTGCGGCATTCTTAAATAGGTTATGCAACACTTGGCGCATCGCCGTCGTATCGGCGGCAATCGGCAGAGCATCCGTGTTGAGCCGTGCATTAAATTTGCACGCGCCGGCCTCATATAATACCAATACTTCCGACACCAAACCGTTTAAATCTTGTTTTTCTAAATTCAGAGACGGCGCACGCGCATAATTGCGGAATGCTTCGACCATTTCTTTCAGCGCGGCAACCTGTTTGACGATGGTATCGGTTGAACGACTGAGGATTTGGGCGTCTTGTTCATCAAGTTTATCATGCAATTTCCATGCCAATCTCTCGGCAGAAAGCTGGATAGGCGTAAGCGGATTACGGATTTCGTGCGCCAAACGTTTCGCTACTTCGCCCCATGCGGCCTCTTTTTGCGCCCGCATCAAGACGGTAATGTCATCAATCACCATCACCACGCCGTTATCGTTATCCTCCGGCAGGATGGTGGCCTTGCCCAATAAGATTCGGGCATCATCGGGCGCGGCATATTCGACTTGGACGGGTTTGTCGCTGTCGGCGGTTTCATTAATGGCGGCAAACACATCGGCCAACAGAGTTTGCTGCGGCGATTTGCCGTGCCATTGATGCCAGTTGCTGCCCCACAAAGACACCAGCGAAACGCCCAAAATCTGTTCGGCGGCTTTGTTAAAGGTTTTCAGACGGCCATCGGCATCCAAAGTAATCACGCCAGTGGTCAAACTTTCCAACACGCATTCCAAATAATGGCGTGCGGCTTCTTCGCGCAAACGGTTGCGCTCGTCCGCCTCTTTGGCAATCGATAATTGCTCGGTCATGTGGTTGAACAACTGGGTCAAACGGCCGAACTCGTCATTGCGGAATACCGGCCGGGTCTGGCTGAAGTCGCCCTGAGCCACCGCCCGCGCGCCCTCTGCCAACGACAACACCGGTGCCACAAAACGGCGGGCAAAATACAAAGCCATCACCAGCGCCAAAAAGATGGCCAACAATGTCGCGACCAAAAGCGTGGACAGGAAAAAGGTTTGCAGGCCTTTTTTGGTATAACTCAGCTCGGCGTATTTGGCACGGGCCGCTTCAATCAGCGTCGCGTCTTGGGCAACATCTTTCGGAATCGGCTGCCGGAAAAACAGCGCATAATCCTGATTTTTATGCGTACCGATCAGCATCCAGCCTTGAGCATACAGCACGCCGCCGATGCTTTCCAAGCTGCGTACCGAGCCGGTCTGCTCCAGCTGCTCCCATCCTTCTTTGTTAAGCTCGGGTTGATTTAGTTTCAGGGGATTGATGCTTTTCTCGGCTTTATGGGTAGTCGCGTTGTAAAGCGCCAGCTGGGCAAAGTCGGAAGTAAGCGCGGATTTTGCCAGCGCTTGCCCTAAGTTGCCGTCCAGCGAAGCGGCGCTGATTAAGTCGATTTGCACCGGCGTGGCGTTGCTGACCGCGTTGTCCACCGCCAAGTTCAGCGCGGATTTGCTCAAATTTAAGCTGCGCTCTAGAGCCTCATGGGTATCGTTGCCAAACCAAGAATTAATCGTACCGTTAATAAACTGGGCAGAAATACCGAACAAAAACACGCCCGGCAATACAGCAACCAAAGTAAACATCCCCGACAGCCGACGCGCAATCTGCGAACCGAACACGCTTTTGCTGTTGTCGCGCATCAAAAGCACGACATAGCGCACCAACACCGCTGCCAACACCAGCAACAGCAAACCGCACAAGGCGACAATCCACCAGAAATAATCGGACAATACGTTGCTGCTTCCCGTTGCAACAGTCAGACCGTACAACAAAACAACGGCGAATACGGCGGCAATCAGAAGAAAGCGGCGCATGGTTTACTCCTGCACGACCGACAAGGATTTCCAACCGGAATCCAAATGCCAGTTTTTAGAAGTCAGGGCATTGATTTGGAACGGTTTGGGCAGCTTGGCGGTTGTCAGCAGCAGGCGGATTTCAGCCTTCGTGTCTTTGGCGGCCACATCACTCAGCGCGCCTTTGGACAAAACCTTCCAATTCGCGACCGCGCCCACTGCGCGCAAGGCGGTTTCAAGCGTGTCGTACTCGGTAGAAAACGTACCGACGGTAACGCGATAGCGGTTGGTCAGTGGATGGAAGGACAATTTGTATTGAATCGTGCTGTCGTTGTTGAGCAGCTGGTCGAACTTGAATTTATAAGACGACATAGACGGCGCTGACAGCTGCCAACTCAAATTGAAATGCAGGGGGACGCCCTGTTTGAGTGCTTCTTTAAGCTGGTCGGGCAGGTCGGTGCGGAAACGGCTGCTGACGGAAAGCTGTCCGGCATGGGTCAGCTTTGCCTCGGCACGGGTCGCACTGATGCCCTCGCCCGCCGCATTCAACGACACGGCGAGCAAGAGCGGTACAATCAGCGTTTTACTGCTTTTTAATAAGCGCGTAATAAAAGCCATCTTGATGTTTGTTCGGTAAAAGCACATGCGATTCGATCAACTCGGCATCGGCATGGCGGTTAAGGAATTTTTGCAACTGACCGTCGTTTTCTTCGACAAAGACCGAGCAGGTAGCCAGCAACATCCTGCCGTTTTTCGTCAGGGTCTGCCACAGCGCGTCTAATAATGCTTCCTGTTGGCGTGCGGTTTTGACGGCATCGGTCGGCCGGCGCAGCCATTTTACGTCAGGATTGCGGCGCGCTACGCCCGAAGCGGTACACGGCACATCGGCCAAGACAGCGTCAAAGGCCTTGCCATCATACCACGCTGTCAAGTCCTGCGCATCGGCACAAGCCAAAGAGGCCGTTTGAAAGCCTAAACGGTCAAGATTGCTCTTCACCCTGTTCAGACGGCCTTCGTCTATATCCAAAGCGGTAACATGACAATCTGCCAGTTCCAAGATATGGCCTGTCTTGCCACCCGGTGCCGCACAGGCATCGAGAATGCGTTCGCCGTCTTTCGGGTTCAACAAATAGGCAGCACGTTGCGCACCAAAATCCTGCACAGACACCAGGCCGGCTGAAAAACCGGGCAGGCGGCTTACCGGCACGGCTTCTTCCAACATTACGGCGTATTCGTCCAACGCCTTAGCCGCAATACCTTCCGCAGCCAGTTTTTCCAAATAGCTTTCGGCATTGCCGTGTCGACGGTTGACGCGCAAAGTCATCGGCGGATGCGATTGCAGCGCGGTGGTAATGTTGTGCCAATGTTTCGGATAATGGTTTCTCAAGTAAGCCACCCACCACAGCGGCAAATTATGTTTCGCCACATCGTCTTTTTTACAGGAAGCCTCGAGCTTGTCGCGTTCACGCAAAAAGCGGCGCAAAATCGCATTGGCAAACGAGCGGAACTGGCCGCGGCCGATTTTGGCAATGCTTTCCACCGCTTCATTAACCACGGCATGAGGCGCATTGCGCGTGTAATGCAGTTGGTACATCGCCGCCAAAAGCAGGCTTTCAAGCTGCGGATTGTCAATCGGCTTCTTCAGCATTTGACCAAGCATATACTTCAAACTGCCCAAATAACGCTGACAACCGTAGGCAATATCCTGCAACGCGCCGTTTTCCTGCGCCGTCAACTGCGGATGCGCCGTGCGGATTTCCACCAAAACATCCTGAAGATTGCGCCCTTCGGCAACCGCGGCAACGCTGTCGGCGGCCAGTTTTTGGGCGAGGGACATACTCATATTTTTGCTTTCTGATTTATATTTGATTTCAAGTGTTCGGCGGATTTCAGACGGCCTGTTCGGCAGCCAGCAATACCTGATAATATTCGGCATCTGTTTTGGAAAAACAGCAAAAGATGATTTTTTCCACTGCCGGACATTGCGGCAGGGTTTGCTTCAAACTCTCCAAAGCGATACGCGCGGCGGCTTCGGCCGGGAAGCGGTACACACCGGTGCTGATGCACGGAAAGGCGATGCTGTGAAGCTCGTGTTTCTGGGCAAGCAGCAAAGAATTGGCATAGGATTGTGCCAATTTGGCCTCTTCATTTTGTTGTCCGCCAAACCATACCGGCCCGACCGTGTGGATGACAAAACGTGCAGGCAAACGGTAGCCTTGGGTTATTTTGGCTTCGCCTGTGCGGCAACCGCCCAAAGTGCGGCACTCGTCCAGCAGCTCTTTGCCTGCGGCGCAGTGTATCGCACCGTCTACGCCGCCACCGCCCAACAGCGATGAATTGGCAGCATTGACAATCGCATCGACTGCCAATCGGGTAATATCACCTTCGACCACTTCAAAAACAGCCATTGTCTTCTTTCCTCTACGTTGATTTCCAGCCTGTTACAAAACCGTCCCGACTTCAATCGTCCGCCCTGCCGCAAATGCCTGTATGCTCATGCGTTTGCTGCCGGAAGGCTGCAATTCGGTGATGTTCAGCGCGTTTTCACCGCACGCCACCAGCAGGCCGTCTGAAGTGCAAGACAACACCTCGCCTGCCTTACCCTGTTTGGCCACGACTTCGGCACGCCAGATTTTCATCGGTTTGCCTTGATACTCGACCCACGCGGCAGGTACGGGGTTAAAGGCACGGATTTTGCGCTCAATCACAGCCGCGCTTTCATTCCAATCGATACGCGCCTCTTCTTTGCTTAATTTTTGGGCGTAGGTAACGCCTTCTTCAGGCTGTTTGACCGCATTCAGACGGCCTTCTGCCTGCAAACGCTGCAAGTCGGCAACAATCGCTTCCGCACCCAAACCCATAAGCGCGTCATGCACTTCGTTGGCGGTATCCGTAGGCTGGATGGCGTAGCGGTGTTCGCTGACTACATCGCCGGTGTCCAAACCGATGTCCATCTGCATGATGCACACACCGGTTTCGGCATCGCCGGCTTCAATCGCACGTTGAATCGGTGCCGCGCCGCGCCAACGGGGCAACAGCGAAGCGTGGATATTGAGGCAGCCGTATTTGGGCGTATCCAACACTTCCTGCGGCAAAATCAAACCATACGCGGCCACTACCATCACATCCGCGCCCGTATCTTTAAGCATTTGCAGGGCTTCGGCGTTATTGCGCAACTTTTCCGGCTGCGCCACGGTCAAACCCAATTCCAAGGCAGCCTGTTTGACCGGCGATGAGGTCAGCTGCATGCCGCGGCCTTTGGGGCGGTCGGGTTGGGTCAACACCAGCGGAATTTCAAAACCTGCGGCGGCAATGGCTTTCAAGGCGGCGGCGGCAAAATCGGGCGTACCGGCAAAGATGACTTTCATGTTGTGTCCTTGTGGAAATGGTTTGAATGGCGCATTAGGCAAACTGTTTCAGCTGAAAAGGCCGTCTGAAAGATTGAAACCCGAAGTCTGCCTTCTGTTTTGTCTTTTCAGACGGCCTTTAAGCGATGCGCAGGTCAGATGGTGTGTTTCTGACGTTTTTTCAGTTTGGTTTTGATGCGGCCTTGTTTCAGCTGCGACAGGTGTTCGACAAACACGATGCCCATCAGGTGGTCCAATTCGTGCTGCACGCAGATTGCCAGCAGGCCGTCTGCTTCCAGCGTGAATGTCTCGCCTTTTTCGTTCAAGGCTTCAACTTTGACACGCTCGGCACGGGTTACGGTATCGTAAATGCCCGGCACGGACAGGCAGCCTTCTTCATAAGTTGTCTCGCCGTCTTTTTCGACAATGACGGGATTGATGAACACGCGCGGCTCGCTGTGGTCTTCGGTCAAATCCATCACGACGATGCGCTCGTGTACATCGACCTGAGTGGCAGCCAAACCGATACCGCGTGCTTCGTACATGGTTTCAAACATATCGGCAACCAATGTCTGGATGCGCTCGTCGATTTTTTCAACAGGTTTGGCGACCGTGTGCAAACGCTCGTCAGGGTATTGGAGGATGTTCAGTAAAGCCATAATATTCTCGTTTTATAAAACTGATGTGTGATTTTCATACAGATTTGGCTTCCGCCGCCACAATCTCCTGTCATGACAGCAACATTCAATGCTAAAATAACGCCGAAAAATGTTAAGATAGCGCGACGGAGGCCGTTCGTTATCGTATTGATGAATGGGCGGCAGTTTCGCAAACTCCAGCCTTCTCTGTTTATCATCTGAAGACAAACCGAATCGATTTCAAGGGGAACGGTTATGCAACAACGTATTATAACCCTGCTTTGCATGGCAGGCATGGCTATTTCTGCCCACACTCAGGCAGCTTCTTTAAAAATCCGCCCCAATGCGCCGCAACGCTACGTCGTTAAAAACGGCGATACCTTGTGGGGTATTTCCGGCAAATATCTGTACAGCCCATGGCAATGGAACCGCCTTTGGGGTGCCAACCGCAACGCCATCCGCAATCCGCATCTGATTTATCCGGGTCAGGTGTTGGTTTTACGCTACGTCAACGGCCAGCCGCGCTTGGGTTTTGAACACGCTCAAACCCGTTCAGACGGCATTCCTGTGATCAAACTGCATCCGCGCGTACGCGAAACTTCCGGCTACGGCATTCCGACCGTCAACGTCAACCTCTACCGTATGTTCATGAAACATCCGCAGATTATCGCTCCGGAAGAAACCGCCAACGCGCCGCGCCTGATTGCAGGCCCCGACAACCGCGTCCTCTACACGCAAGGCAACCGTGTGTACGCATACGGCCTGACCGAACCCGGCCGCTACCTGACCTACCGCATCAATAAAAACATCACCGATCCGGAAACCGGCAAATTCCTCGGCCAAGAAGTTGTGTTCAGCGGCATCGCCAACACGCTGCCTTACACCGACTCCGCCTTGGAAAACCGCACCCGCGCTTCTGACGAAAAACTCAAAAGCAACGAGTATTACACCCAAGTCAACAAAGCCATGAAGCTGCGCACCCAATCTGCGCAACCTTTGGTTATCGAAGAAGCCGTTTCCGAAATCCGCAAAGATGACTATCTGCTGAAACTGCCAGAAGGCCTCGACAGCTTCAATGTGATGCCTCACGCCCCTGCCCGTCCGATTCAGGCCAAAGTCGTTTCCATCTTCGACGGCGTGGGCGAAGCCGGCCAGTTCCAAACCATTACTTTGGATAAAGGCGAACTCGACGGCCTGGACAAAGGCACTGTGGTCAGCCTCTACAAACGCGGCCGCCAAGTCCGTGTGAATCTGTCCAACAACCTGATTCGCAAGCCGAAAGACAAAGATACGGTTGAATTGGTTTCCATTCCGGCGGAAGAAATCGGTTTGGCAATGGTGTACCGCACATCCGACCATCTGGCCTCAGCCATTATTTTGGAAAGCCTGAACAGCGTTTCCATCGGCGATACTGCCTCCGAACCCGGCCGCGATTTGGACAATATGGCTGATGAAAAAACCATGGACAAACCGGCCGAAGACGAACAAGAAAGAGAAATCGAACTGGAAGTCCGCAGCTGATTAAGCTTTCTTAGCAGCGATTCGGTAAATAAAGGCCGTCTGAAAACCTGTTTTTCAGACGGCCTTTTGATTTCCGCCCATAAATAAAATTGGTAACGCGTTGTTTAAAGCGCAAACAATATTTCATGTCTTCAGCTATTTATCGGCTATCCCCTTTTCCATTTGTCTTTCTGCTCTGCCATTCAAATCAGAAATATGAAAAGCCCAATACGCCATTTATTGCCTATTGATTGCTCCATCTGTTTCTTCCAATCAAAAAGGCCGTCTGAAATCTTCAGACGGCCTTTTTATCCACAACTCAAATCCGATTATTTGAATTTGTAAGTGTATTGCAAGCCCAAGATGTCCGCTTTGTTTTTGAAGCGGGCAGAGGATGCACCGCGGCTGTCTACGTCGTTGCCGCTGGCTTTGCCGGCGCGGTAAACCGTGTCATTGATGTGGATATGGCTGTACGCCGCATCGATAACATGGTTTTTACCCAGTTGATATTTAGCACCGACGGAGAACCAGATACGGTTGCCATCAGGCAAGCTGTTCATGCGGTCTTCGGCGCTTTTAACCGGTGATTTGTCGAAAGCGATACCGGCACGCAGTTGCAATGGTTCGGTAACTTGGTAAGAGCCGCCGAATGCAACTTTATAAGTGTTGCGCCAGTTAGGCGTGATGACAGTACGGCCAGATTGGCCGTTGACAACTTTTTTGGTGTTTTCAAACACCAGCTCGGCTTTGTTGAAGCGGCTGTGGCGCGTCCAAGTCACATCGCCGAACAGGTTGGTTTTGTCGGTGGCGCGGTACATACCATGAACAGACAAAGACTCAGGCGTGACGATTTTTACGCTGGCTTTTTCGTTCGGTACATAACCGAGTGCGGCCATTGCACCAGAATCCCATGCCTGTTTCACCGCTGCACCGTCTGCCGCCCATTCTGCAGTGCCTTCAAGCGTGTGTGAAACTTTGGAACGATAGTTCACACCCACGCGCGCGCGGTCGTTAATGTCCCACATCCACGCCAGTTGGTAGCCGAAGCCCCAATCGCTGCCTTTGACATCGGCGTGTCCGTCAGCCTGAATGGCGGCGGCAATGGCTGCATCCGGTTTGCCGGAGGCTTTTGCCACTGCTTTTTGCTTGATACCCCAGTCGGCATATTTGCGCAGTTCGGCGGAAGTATGTTGGGCAATAATACCTGCGCCGAAGGAATGGCGGTCGTTGAGTTTCCACGCAACTACCGGCTCGATAGCGATGGTGGTCAAACCCAGTTTGTTGATGTTGTGGCGCAAGACGGAATCTTTTTCGTATTCGGTTGCAGAGCCGAAGGGGACGTACACGCCCAAACCCAAAGTCACATCGTCGCTGGCTTTGTATGCGCCATAGACGTGCGGAGCAACGGTGGTTTTGGTGATTTTGCCGCTTTTCGAACCTTGGACGGGAATGCCGGTAAAGTCGGTGGCAGAATCCGCTTCATAACGAATGCTGGGCAGCACGATGTTGGCGTTGACGGAAATTTGGCTGCTGTCGAGTTTGCTCAAACCGGCCGGATTGTAGAAAATGGTTGATGCATCGGCGGCTTCGGCGGCGGCGGCGTTGGCCGTGCCTTGTGCGTTAACGGATTGTGTGCCGAAGTGGTAGCCGGAGGCTTGGACGGCGGTAGATAACAGTGCTGCGCTTAAAATAAATGCTGTTTTTTTCAGATTGAAATGAATCATTTTGGTTTACCGTGAAAGTAGCGGACAAAGAAAAAGGCCGTCTGAAACGTCCTTTATTGATTTAGTATAGGCACTCAATTCTATACTACATCATTATTTTTGCCTAATCTTTTCTTTTTTTACACAAAAAAAGCAGGCTGAAACAGCCTGCTTTTCCAATCATAGGATCACTGCAATTATTTGACCTGCAACACTTCCAGCGTATTGGTCGAACCGGATTCGCGCATTTGCGAACCGCTGGTGATGATGTATTGGTCGCCGCTTTGGAGGATTTTGTGTTCTACCAGCATGGCTTCCACTTCGTTCAGCGCGGTATCGTGGTCGGTACTGGTTGCCAAAATCAACGGACGCACGCCGCGGTACATCGCCATGCGGCGTTGTGCTGAAACACTCGGTGTCAGGGCAAAAATCGGCAGGGTGATGTTGTGGCGGCTGACTTCGAAGGCGGTCGAACCGCTTTCAGTCAGGGCAACGATGGCTTTGGCGTGAACTGCTCGCGCCACGCTGACCGCACCGCCGGCAATCGCCAAGTTGGTGCTGACGGCTTCGGGATACTCGACCTGTTCGGCAACGCCGTTGAGTGAATCTTGTTCTTTTTCCGCAGCCGCACAAATAATCGCCATTTGGCTGACGGTTTCAAACGGATACGCGCCGACGGCGGTTTCGGCGGAACACATCACCGCATCGGTACCGTCCAATACTGCGTTGGCCACGTCGCTGACTTCCGCGCGGGTCGGTACAGGGTTGGTAATCATCGATTCCATCATTTGGGTTGCAGTAATACTGAAGCGGCGCAACTCACGGGCACGGCGGATCATGCGTTTTTGCAGTGCGGGTACGGCGGCATGGCCGACTTCCACTGCCAAGTCGCCGCGGGCAACCATAATACCGTCGCTGGCAAGGATGATTTCGTCCAGGTTTTCAATGGCTTCTACGCGCTCGATTTTGGAAACCAAACCGGGGCGTACGGCAGTGCTGCCTTTCATTTCTTCTTCGACTTTGGCGCGTGCGATGTGCAAATCTTCGGCAGATTTCACAAAGCTGATGGCCAAGTAGTCGCAACCGATGGCAATCGCCGTTTTCAGGTCGCGGAAGTCTTTTTCGGTCAACGCACCGGCAGACAGACCGCCGCCGCGTTTATTGATACCTTTGTTACTTTTCAGCACATGGCTGTTTTCTACTCTTGTAATAATCTTACTTTCTTCAACCGCTTCAACGGTCAAAGTCAACAGGCCGTCGTCCAGCCACAAAACATCGCCGGCAGCGACGTCATTGGGCAAATCGCGGTAGTCCAGGCCAACCGCTTCACGTGTGCCTTCGCCTTCAAGTGCGGCATCCAAAATCAAGGTTTCACCCTTATTTAGCTCGATGCTGCCGCCTGCAATTTTGCCCACGCGGATTTTAGGCCCTTGCAAGTCGGCAAGAATGGCGATTTCCTGACCCGCACGTTTCGCGGCTTCGCGTACGATACGGGCATTTTCTTCATGAAACTCCGGCGTACCGTGGCTGAAATTGAAACGGACGACATTAAGGCCGCCGACACGGATCATGTCTTCCAACAATTGCACATTATTGCTGCCCGGACCCAATGTGGCGACAATTTTGGTATTGTGACTGATACGGGTTAAATCACGTTGCAATTCGCTCATGTAAACGTCCTTTCCTGTTGATTCCACGTTTGATAATGAAGAAGATTGTACTCTTAATGCAATAATGTTGGCGTAAAATTACATAATTTTCTGACTTAAACTAAATTTATTTTTGCATTAACCTACTTTTCTATCGGATACAATACACTCTCACGTCGTCATTTTTGATTTTCAGACGGCCTCCCTCATACTAATAGAATACTCAACTGATCCATGAAACGTTTTTTGACTCCGCTACCCATCGGCATCGTTTTGGCCGACCTGATCTACGGTTTCGTACTTAATGTCATGCAAGGCTTAAATTTGCAACAAACCGCAGCCAACCAGTCCGGTACAATTTCCGTTACGCCCGACATTGCCTTCAACAGCCTGCAAATCGTCGCCAACGGCGGCATGGTCTGCATCATCGGCTTCGGTTTGATTGTCTTATTCCAACTCAACCGAGCTGTATTACGCCAACAAATCCTGCCCATCGGCATTTTCCGAACCCTCGGTCTGTTGGCTGTTTTGGCATTCAGCATTTCGTCTTTGTGGGAATGGTTGCATGCCGCTTTGTCGCTGCTTTCCGGGCACAACGTTTTAAACTTCAGCAACCCGCGTTATCTGGTTACCGCAGCCTGCATGCCCATCATCGCTTTCTTGTGCATCTTGCGCCTGTACAATTGGTATCGCTTACATCGGACTGTAGCCACTGACGACACCGTCACGCCCCTCTAATCAAGCTGCAAAAAGGCCGTCTGAAACAGGAAAACCTATTTCAGACGGCCTTGTCATTGTATATCTCAACGTTGATGGCTGGTTTCTACACCGGCCTTAATCTCACCATACATTTGCGAGCTGCCTCCGCTGCCCGATGCGCAGGCCGCCAAGCTCAGTGTCAAAACAACCGCAGTCAAAATCTTCAACATTGGATTCCCTCTTTCTACAAAAATTATTTCGGATCACAACGGAAATGGTAAGCGCAAATTTCAAATCTGTTTTTGAAGTAGAGACGATGCGCACCTGCACGGTCATGGTTAACATGGACATTCAGATGGATTTTGGTCGCGCCAGTTTCCGCACCGATTTTGCGTACTTCTTCCAACAAGCGAGAAGCATAGCCTTTTTGGCGGCATTGCGGCATGGTTACGAGATCATCAATATGGATATGGTAACCGCTGGCCAAGTTATGTGCAGTATGGAAACCGCATACGGCCACGGCATTTTGTTTGCCTTCTTCAAAAATACCCAACAGGCGGTAGCCGGTTTTGCGCTGGTGCTCGTTGATTTGTTCGACGAAACGGTGAATATCAGTCAAAGAAGAACGCAAAATGCTCAGTGCCGCAAAAGCAGTCGCGGTTTCTTCCGGCGGAATTTCACGCAATACGCCGACCACAGGAGCGGCAGCTTGAGGCTCAGGCTGCGCATTGGCCGCCTCCGCACGCTCGGCGGCATGTTTTTCTTCAATCGCCTGCGCTAACAAAACGCGCTCGACCGGCACTTCGCCCTGCTGTTTGCTCTCTTGCTCTTTAAGCAAGGCTTTGCAGTCAATCACGCGCAAATCATTATCCGCCGCAAAGTCCATCAAGAAACGGAACATTTGCGGATTGTCTTCTTCCAACTTTTTATCGACCGCTACACAACGGACATTGTCCACCAAAATCGGGCGCACCCAATTCGAATAGGAAAGGCGGTTGTCTTTAGTAAAGGAGGACAAAATACCGCACAGGCGCTCCGCCCAGTCGCTTGGTCGGAAAATCTTGCCTTTGCTGGTTGTACCATGGATCACAACTTCATAAGGATTACACACTAACATAAGCAGCTTCCTGAAAGTAAATGGCTGAAGGAATATTTCGCCAGTGCCAACATCAGAAAAAGTTCCGATACATAGCAACAGATGATTGAAAAAATATCAGTAAGGTTTTGAAATACGACAATGACGAGACGGCTTGCCGATCCTGACAATCCGTTTCGAATTCTTTGATTATTATACCCGATACGCCTCTTTTTCTTCAAAAATCATTTGAAAAATAACAACAGGCCGTCTGAAAACAAGTATTTCGGTTTCAGACGGCCTGCATATTTTGAATATCAATACAACAATTTCTTGCGGGGCTTTTGCTCGCCGCTGGATTTAATTTCTGACAAATTGAAATTCAATATGCTCAAGTCCAAAACGCTTTCAGAAGTGCATTGATCACCAAAGGCATTTTCATAAGTGGCCTTCAGTTTCAACACGCCGCCAAATGTCTGATCTGGCAATTCGGCAGCCAGCGCAAACATGCTTGCAAACACGCCGCCATACAATTCGCCCGATGCCAGCATATCCACACCGCCGGAAAACATCTCCAAGCGCATAACCGCATCGGCAACCAGCTTGCTCGGCAAGTGATCCGGCAAAGGCTCTACTTCAAAATGCACATTCTTCGCCAAGCCCTTACCGCTATTGCGGACAACCAAAACCAATAAATCCGTTTGACCGTCAGAACGCTGCAACGTCGCATGCAAAACAGGATGAATGCTCTCTTTTTGAATCAGCTGCTCACGGTGCAACATCTTGCTTTTAGCTTTGGATCGCGCAGATACGACGGCCCAAATCAACCAAACAAATGCAACGGCAGAAATGGCTGTAACCAAAAGGGGAAGATTGGTCAAATAGGCTTGCTGATTAAACCAAACTTGTGCGGCTAAAAATCCGGCAAAGAAAATCAAGACGTATAAAATTGGGGCAAACCGGCTTTGTATGGATGAGTGCATGAGTTTTCCTACATTTCGTATCATGTTATTAAAAAATAATGCCTTTCGGGCGAATAATGTCATCAACCCGGAAGGCATTATTTTAACGTAATTTTAACGCAATTTGCTTAATATCTTGCTTTTTATGAAACTAATGTATCAAGCAGACAACTCAAACCGTATAGCCGTATTTTCAGACGGCCTGAGATTTTTATCAGGCTTCGGCAACCGAATCACGCGAGAAGGTTTTTTCGCAATAATGGCATTTCAAACGCGTCTGACCATTATGTGAACGGACATAAAAGCGACTGATGACCGGCTCGCCATGACTGGCACAATTAGTATTCGGGCAACGGAACACTTCCGAAATCTCGTCCGGCAATGACAAATGCTGTTTCTCAACCACCTTAAACCGATCAATTTTGTTTACCACTGCTTCAGGGGCAAATAAGGCCAAACGGTTGGCCGCATTGGCATCCAACCATACGCCGCTGACTTTGATAATGTCTTTGCTTCCCTGCGTTTTACTTGGCAAATTAAAGCCGACCGTAACCGCGCTGCCATAATGCAGCAGCTTAAACTGTCTTAAAATGGTCAAGCCTTTACCGGCAGGAATATGGTCAATTACCGTACCTTGTTCAATTGCTTCAACGCTGAGTTTTGAGTTTTCCATCTTTCGCTCCTTAAACTTCTTCGTTCAATACCAAAGACAAAATCGCCATCCGTGCATACACACCATTGGTTGCCTGTTCAAAATAATAGGCATGAGGTGTTTTATCCACATTCGGATGAATTTCATCTACCCTCGGTAAAGGATGCAAGACGCGCAAATTGGGTTTGGCATTTGCCAACATTGACGCATCAAGATTGAATTTACCCTGGATTTTGGCAAATTCCTGCTCATCAAAACGTTCGCGCTGAACGCGGGTCATGTACAAAATATCCGCCCATTCGACCGCTTCTTCCAAACTGGACAAAACTTGGTAAGGGCAACCGGCCTCCTCCAGCTCTTCAGTGATATAGTCCGGCATCGCCAAGCTGGGAGGGGATACAAATGCAAACTCACAACCCCAACGCTTCAATGCCTGACATAATGAATGTACCGTACGGCCATATTTCAAATCACCGGCCATCGCAATTTTCAAATTGCTCAAGCTACCTTGTGTTTCATAAATCGTTACCAAATCCAAAAGCGTCTGGCTCGGATGTTGGTTGGTACCATCGCCGGCATTAATCACAGGTACGCTCGAAAATTCAGCCGCCACACGGGCCGCACCGTCTTTAGGGTGTCGCTGAATAATCGCATCCGTATAGCTGGAAATAATCCTCGCAGTATCTGCAAGTGTTTCTCCCTTTTTCGCACTGGTATTCGCACCATCGGAAAAACCGATAACTTTCCCACCCAAACGCTGTACCGCCGTTTCAAAAGACAAACGCGTACGGGTGGATGGTTCAAAAAAGCACGATCCAATCAATTTACCTTCAAGCAAATCTTCACGAGGCTGCTTTTTCAACTTCAAGGCCGTCTGAAGCAGCAATTCGAGCTGCTCCGTCGTCAAATCTGAAATTGAAATAATATGTTGCCGATAAAGCGGATTAGGCATGACCATTCCTTCCCATAAAAAAGCCCGCAACAGGCGGGCGTTTCAAGCAAATCAATTCCATCGTTGCCCGACATCATCCTGTCGGACAATCACAACCATGTTCCTACCACACCCATGAAATCTTCCGCATTATCGCATATTTAACAGACGGCTGCTTCTTTCAAGTTTTCAGACGGCCTGAGGTATTTACAAAATAGTCCTGTACTCAACAGCAGAAAACCAAACACAGGGATTCGATTGTTTTCAGTTATTACCCAATGGCCCCATTAGCCCAAGTTTGATTGCCAGCCCCCAAACAAAGCCGCCCCGTGGCCCAACCGGCAAACGGTTCGGCCGCAGGGCGGCGTATACGGTACGATCGTCCGTCAGGTTATTTTTTCACGGCAGGCTGCGCGGCCTTAGGCGCGGCAGAAGAAACCGTCGCCTCCGCC
>NZ_JBQCUS010000011.1:0-22409 GCF_051963015.1 Neisseria sp. P0006.S004
TTTTTCTAAAAACACCTCAGATCTTCCCTATTCTCTTTCCAAATCCAACCCTATTCAATACTAAGGCCGTCTGAAATGCTCTTTCAGATAGCCTTTTGAATTTGACCCTCGCTTTAATTTATATTGTTGTCTCTTGTTTTTTGGTATGATGTTCCTTTGATTCTTTTATATTAGCCTCGAGTTTGCTATGTCTGTCTATACCAGCGTTTCCGACGCTCAAATGCGTGATTTCCTACTGCAATATGATTTGGGAGATTTTGTTTCTTTGCAGGGGATTGCTCAAGGAATTACTAATAGTAATTATTTTTTGACTACTTCAATCGGTCGTTATGTATTGACTGTTTTTGAGGTTTTAAAATCAGATGAACTGCCTTTCTTTTTAGAACTCAACCAGCATTTGAGTCTGAATGGTGTTGCCTGCGCAGCTCCGATTGCTCGTAAAGATGAAGGACTGCATTCTATTTTGGCCGGGAAACCGGCTTGTTTGGTTACTTGTTTGAATGGTTCAGATACGGGCTGGCCAACTGAAGCTCAATGTTTTCATACCGGTGCTATGCTGGCCAAAATGCATTTAGCCGGCCAAGATTTTCCTTTAAAAATGAAAAATCCCCGTTATGATGGCTGGTGGCATGATGCCTGCACCCAGTTACTCCCGGTTTTAGATAGCAAAGATGCCAAACTGCTTCAAGCTGAAATTGCTGCTTTAGATGAAAATCTTGGAGAACATTTGCCTTCTGGTATTATCCATGCCGATTTATTTAAAGACAATGTACTGCTTAATGGAGATGAAGTTTCCGGCTTTATCGATTTTTATTATGCGTGCAATGGTAATTTCATGTACGACTTGGCCATTGCAGTTAACGACTGGGCGCGGACAGCCGATAATAAATTAGACCCTGCTCTTTATGATGCTTTTATCCATGGCTATGAAAGCGTGCGTCCTTTATCTGATGAAGAACGTGCATATCTCCCTACTGCACAAAGAGCCGGATGTATCCGTTTCTGGGTATCCCGCCTACTGGATTTCCATTTTCCTCAATCAGGTGAAATGACATTTATTAAAGATCCGAATGCATTTAGAGATCTGTTATTGAGTCTTAAATAATATATAGATAAAAGGCCGTCTGAAATTCAGACGGCCTTTTATTTAATGTCCTCCCCCACTAGAGCCGTTAAATGGCGGCCTTGCCAGCCAAATAATGGGGATCATGCTGATGAATATGATACTGCCTGCCAAGAAAATTTCATTTGAGCCAATAATAAAGCCTTGTTGGGAAATGGTGCTATTTATCGCCACCAAAGCCTGCTCCTTGCTTAAACCATTGGCCATCATGCCTTGAATAGATTGGTTGCTGATTGAGGACAATGAATTAATATGTTCGGTCAGTTGAGTATGGTGCAAAGCTTCGCGTCGTTCCCACATGGTGCTGACAACAGATACTCCGACACCGCCCATAAAAACACGCAAGAAGTTAGACAGGCTACTGGCCGAGGCAATTTGATTGCCTTTCATATGCGACAAGGTAATACTGGTCAAAGGCAGGAAGAACATGGCTACGCCTAAACCCTGCCAAAACTGCGGCCAAACGACATTGCTCATATCCATACCGGCATAGAAATCGGTTCGCCAATGGAATGTGTAAGCAAACACCAAGAAGCTGGCGCTGACAAACAGACGCATATCGACGCGATTGCCAAACTTACCAATAATCGGCGACAGAATAATCGGCAGGAAGCCCACCGGTGCAGCAGCCAAACCTGCCCAAGTTGCGGTATAGCCGAGATTTGATTGCAACACCAAAGGCAGCAAGGTCAATGTACCCATATAGACCATAAAGCCCAACGATGTAGCAACAACGCCTATTGTGAAGTTTCTATTTTTAAACAATGACAAATCGACAATCGGGTATTTCTCGCCCAGCTCCCAAACAATAAAATATGTAAGGAACACCAAAGCAGTAACGCCCAAAACGATAATCTCTCCCGAGGCAAACCAATCCAACTCTTTGCCCCTATCAAGCATCATTTGCAATGCACCGATACCGACAATCATCAACACCAGCCCGACGTAATCAATCGGCGCCCTAATAATTTCGGTTTCCCTGTGTCTAAGCTGTTTCCAAGCAATGGAGGCGGATAAAACCCCGATTGGGATATTGATAAAGAAAATCCATCCCCAATGCCAGTTGTCCGAAATCCAACCGCCCAAAATCGGTCCCAATACAGGGGCAACAACGACAGTCATCGCCCATAAAGCCAATGCCAATGTTCGTTTTTCGGGCGGATAGGAAGCCATCAGAAGACTTTGAGACAAGGGAATCAAAGGCCCGGCGATAAAGCCTTGCAACACTCGGAAAAAAACCAAGGCTTGAAGATTATGCGCCATACCGCACAGCCATGACGTTACGACAAAACCAATCACGGCAGCAATAAAGATTTTAACCTCGCCAAACCGCTTGGCCAAAAAGCCGGTCAGGGGGACGGAAATGGCATTGGCTACGGCAAATGAGGTAATCACCCAAGTGCCCTGCGTGGTCGCCGCACCCAAATCCCCTGCGATAACGGGCACGGCGACGTTGGCGATGGTGCTGTCCAAGACTTCCATAAATACGGCCAAGCTGAGCGCCAACGTTGCCAACACCAGCTTAAACCCTTGTAACGGCGGATAATTCATATTTTTAAACTATAAGACAACCGCCAAAGCGGTCGATTGAAGAGAATCAATATTTCAGACGGCCTGAGCCTTCAATAAAAGACTCAGGCCGTCTGAAAAGATTATTTTGCATATTGCTCGAAGATTTTATCGACTAAAGCATCGGCGGCTTTCCAATCCACACTTTCCGTTTCCGGCAAGGCAGTATTCTGTTCCGCTTCGGCAGTCATGGCTTTACCGCTACCCTTCTCGGCAATATCGACTTTAACAGTCATCGACAAACCGACACGGAGCGGATTTTGTTGCAATTCTTTAGCATCCAAGCTGATACGCACCGGCACACGTTGAACGACTTTAATCCAGTTGCCCGTTGCATTTTGCGCCGGCAGTAATGAGAACGCACTGCCCGTACCTGCCGACAAGCCCATTACCTTGCCATGGTAAACCACTTTGCTGCCGTACAAATCGGCTGTCATTTCAACAGGCTGGCCGATTTTCATTTTGCGCAGTTGCGACTCTTTAAAGTTGGCATCCACCCACAATTCAGATAGAGGCACAACAGCCATCATCGGCGTACCTTGCACGATACGTTGGCCGACTTGGACATTTCGTTTGGCAATTTGGCCGCTGATCGGAGAACGGATTTGCGTACGTTGCAGATTCAGCCAAGCGTCTTTAATGTGGCTGATGGCCGTCTGAACTGCCGGTTGTTGGCGCAGAGGAATATTACTGCCCAACGCTGCCTGAGCAGAAACTTCTTCTGCCTCAACCGCTTTCAATGCAGCCTGAGCCTGAACCACAGCGGCGCGGGCATGGCTGAGTTCTTCACCGGAAACCGCTTCCGTACCCGCTAAAGATTCGCGGCGACGCAAATCGGCTTGCGCACGGGCCAAATCGGCTTTGCGCAACAACACTTGCGCTTTAGCTTTTGAATTGACCGCAGTTTGCTGTTTGTTTTGACGGATGGCCTGAATCAATTCATTTTGCGCACGATCGTATGCCAGCTGAAAATCGCTATCGTCCAAAGCCACCAAAACATCGCCTTTTTTCACGACATCCGTATCGTCATACATGACTTTGCGCACCGTGCCGTTTACCTGCGGCGTGATCATCACCAAATGACCGGCCACATAAGCATCTTCTGTTTCTTCTTCATGCTGCCAAAACAGAAAATACGCCAAAGCAACCACGGCCGCCGTAATAAGAAATAGGAGTGTAACGATAACCAAATTACGTTTGCGATGCGTTTTAGCGCCGGAAGCGGCTACTTCCGTTTCATTTTGGACATTATTTTTTTCTGATTGAGTATCCATAAGTCCCAACTTTAATTTTGCACATGTGATAACGATATTATTGTCTTGCTGGGCGCTGACTTATACCATCAGTCCCCAATACGCGCGTTTAACGCGCTAAAGGGTCATATTTTATAGTTACACTCTATTCATTACAATAATTTCTTCCGGTAGCAAATGTAAATAAGGTAAGCAAAAGGCCGTCTGAAATTACTTTCAGACGGCCTACGTTTTAATAAAACGTTTATTCCTTATTTAATTTAAAGCCTCCGCCCAACTGGGCATTGAGGTTACTCCAAGCTGTCAGATATTCTGCATGGTATTGAACCGCCGACATTTTCGTACGCGCAGCTTCGTCTTGTTTTTGCAAAGCGGTCAAGCCGTTATCCAAGCCAGCACGAACACGTCCTTTCGCATTTTGCACAGATTTATCGGCGATATTGACCATCTTGTTCCAAGTATCTTGTCGGCTTTTCAGGCTTTGATAGTCGACTACTGCGTCTGCCGCCGCACGCATGGCGTTTAAAACAGTTTGGTCATACACGGCAACCTGCTCGTTATATTGGGCACGTTTACCCGCCAATTTGGATTGCAGCGCACCGGAAGTAAACAATGGCAGATTCAAAGCCGGAACGATACCCAACATACCGGAAGTCCGTCCACGAATCAGATTGAACGCATCAATGTGCGTCATACCTGCCAAAACTTTCAACTCGATATTCGGGTAAAACTCTGCCTCGGTCGATTTGACGATATGCCATTTCTCTTCAAGCAAGGCTTTTTGTGCCGCGATATCGGGACGGGCCGCCAACAAGTCCGCTTCAATACGGCTAACCGGCAATGACGGCACAGCTGCCATTTTTTCCGGAACCTGTCCATTCAATGCACCCGGCACTCGGCCGGTCAACACTGCCAGACTGTTGCGGATTTTCTCATTTTTCTGAGTCCATGCCGATTTTTCAAGCTGTAATTGCTGTTGCGCCATTTCCAGAGCGTGCAAGGCATCGGCAGGAGCCAGCTGCGCCTTAACGCGTTGTTGCATCAGTTTCAATGCTTTATCCGCCAGCTCTATGCGCGTATCCAGCAAAGCCAGTTGTTCTGTCGCCATCTGCCACGCAAAATATTGAGTAGCAACGGCATGAGCCAACTCAGTGCGGATATGATGCGCTTCATACACCGCTGCCCGGCTTTTTCCCAAAACGGCTTGAATCTGCTCTCGGTTTTTACCCCAAAAGTCGAAAACCAAACTGCCTTGCAAGGCTGCGTTCGCCAAAACCAATGTATGGTCGGTATCAACCATACCGGCTTGAGGTTTGGGTGAAACATAAGCACCCAGACCTGTAACGCCCAAGCCGACTTGCGGTTTGTTTGCGGCTCCTACAACTCCCAGCTGCGCCTGAGCCTGCTCAAACCTTGCCTTGACGACACGCAGATTGGTAGACGTCTGAATGGCGGAAGCAATCAAATTGTTTAATTTTTTATCTTTCAGCTTCATCCACCAGCCGTCTTGGGCAGTAGCGGCAGATTGGCCTTGCGGCAGCGGATAGGCTGTTGTCTCATCCAAAGGCGACTGTTTGCCGAACGGCGCACACGCCGCCAACAGCGAAACAGCGGCAACGCATACGCTTGATTTGACCAAACCTAATTTCATACAGACTCCGTTTATGTGTGTCTGCCGCAGACCTTCAGGCCGTCTGTTGTTAATTGCCCAAACGGTTCAACAGTTTACCTAATAGGTGTTGCAGCGTATCATAATCCTCTTTCGTGAAATCTTCCCACGCCTGGCCGCTCTGACGGGCAATTTGCGGCCATACTTCGTGGATGAAGGTCTCACCTGAAGGGGTCAATTTTAGCACAATCTGACGACGGTCTTTCTGATTGATATAACGCTCTACCCAGCCGCGCTCAACCATATCGTCCGACAGGCGTGTTGCACTGGTGCGCGTCAAGTCCATCAGGTCGCTCAAGCGCGAAGGCAGGATTTCGCTGTTTGGGCTGACGTAAACCGCCATCAGGGAAAACCACAGGTTCTCATTGATGCCGAACGCTTTCAGGTTTTCGTTCAAATGGCTGCTCAAACGTTCGGTTACGATGCGCAACATGCGGGATACTTGGTTTTGCTGCTCCGGAAACTGCGGCAGACGGGTAGAAAGCAAACGCATTGCGTTGACTAATTCGGTTTGTGAAAAACTCATAAATTCCTTCTTTCTGAGTGAATTATTTTATTCGATATCAATCAAAATAAAATATGATGTAATAATTTACTTTAAGATACCAATTACTTACTTTAAGACGTTATACTAATTCAGATGATTATTTTAGTGTATGAAAATCTGATAATCGGTTACATGCTCCTACTAAACGGAGTTTTCTATGCCTAAATCATGAAAATTCGACCATAAAAAAGGCCGTCTGAAACCTTGATGACAACTTTCAGACGGCCTCCATAACGGATTAAAATAAGTTTTTTTCACTTGTACCGGATTCAAACCATGAACACTTCCGCCTTTTTTCCCCACATTACCCTTATCGGCGTCGGTTTAATCGGCGGTTCGTTCATGCTCGACCTCAAACGCTTGGGACTGGTTCAAACCGTTACCGGCATCGACACCAATGCAGACAACCTCAATTACGCGCTTGACTGCGGCATCATTGACCATGCCTATCCTAATATTTGCGCCGAAAGCATCGGCAACGCCGATTTGGTTTTAATCGCCACGCCTGTCTCCGTCCTACCTGACGTATGCCGCGACATCAAACCTTTCTTAAAAGACACTGCCTGCGTTTCTGATGTCGGCAGCACTAAACAATCGGCACTCGATGCCTTCCGTACCCACTTGTCCGAGCGCCTGCCGCAATGTTTTGCCGCCCACCCGATTGCCGGCTCGGATCAAAGCGGGGCAAAATCCGCGCGTTGCGGTTTGTTTCAAAACAGCCGCCTGATTATTACGCTACACGGCCAAGAGGCTTCAGATGGCCTGAGACGGCTGAAAAGCCTGTGGCAGGCGGTTGGTTCGCAAATTTCGACCATGAGTGCCGAAGAACACGACAATATTTTTGCCGCTGTTTCCCACTTGCCGCACTTGACCGCCTTTGCCTATGTCCACGCTTTGTTCGACCATCCGCATGGCAAAGACTATCTCCCTTATGCCGCCACCGGCTTTCGCGACTTTACCCGCATCGCTTCCAGTCATCCTGCCGTTTGGACAGACATCTGCCTGGCTAACCACCCCGCCCTGCTCAAACTGACCAGCGATTTGAAAGAACAATTATCCAAATTGGAACAGCTCCTTTCAGACGGCAACAAAACCGAGCTTTACCGCTATTTTGAAGAAGCCGCAAAAATGCGTAATGACTGGCTGAAAAACCGTTAAATCTGTTTTCAGACGGCCTGACGCCTTCCCAGCTAAAATTTTCATCACAATAAAAAGGGCATCTGTTTAGATGCCCTTTTTTGATTTCTTACGACTTCAACGTTTCACTCAGTCTTTCAAACGGAACTCAGCCGCTCTGGCGTGCGCGGTCAAGCTTTCGCCATGTGCCAACACGCTGGCGGTTTTACCCAACTTCTGAGCGCCTTGTTCTGAAACCTGAATCAGACTGGAGCGTTTTTGGAAATCATATGTTCCCAAAGGAGAAGAGAAACGCGCCGTGCGGCTGGTCGGCAAAACGTGGTTGGGGCCTGCACAATAGTCGCCAAGGCTTTCACTGGTATAGCGTCCCATGAAAATCGCACCGGCATGGCGGATTTTTTTCGCCCACTCTTGCGGATTCTCAACCGACAGCTCCAAGTGTTCGGGAGAAATATAGTTGGCGATTTCGCAGGCTTCATCTAAATCTTTAGCCAAAATCATTGCACCGCGGTTGCCCAATGAAGCTTCAATAATCGCACGGCGCGGCATGGTTTCAATCAAGCGGTTCATGGCCGTCTGAACTTCGTCCAAATACGCTTGAGAAGTACCGATCAAAATCGCTTGTGCAATTTCATCGTGTTCTGCCTGACTGAACAAATCCATGGCCACCCAATCGGCAGGCGTCGTACCATCGGCAATCACCAAAATTTCAGACGGCCCTGCCACCATATCAATACCGACCACGCCGAACACGCGACGTTTAGCCGCAGCGACAAAGGCATTGCCCGGGCCGGTAATCTTATCGACTTGAGGCACAGATTTCGTACCATAAGCCAAAGCCGCAACCGCCTGCGCGCCTCCGACCGTAAACACTTTGGTTACACCGGCCACAAAAGCAGCCGCCAACACAATATCGTTGCGTTCGCCTTTCGGAGTGGGAACGACCATGATGATTTCTTTCACGCCGGCAACGTGGGCAGGCATGGCGTTCATGATGACGGAACTCGGATAAGCGGCTTTACCGCCCGGAACATAAATACCGACACGGTCAAGCGGCGTAATCTGTTGACCCAAAAGCGTGCCATCTTCGTCTTCGTAAGTCCACGACTCCATTTTTTGGTGTTTATGGTAGCTTTCTACCCGTCTCGCGGCCGTTTTCAAGGCCATCTGAATGTTTTCAGGCAAACGCTCAAACGCAGACTGCAAATCGTCTTGCGTCAGAATTAAATCGTCGATGGTTTGAGCGGATGTGCCGTCAAAGCGGTTGGTGTATTCAATCAGCGCCGCATCGCCGCGTTTTTGAACATCGGCACAGATGTCAGCAACAATACGGTCGATTTCAGGGTTTTGCGCGGTTTCAAAAGCAAGCAGTGCTTTGAGTTCAGCTTGAAAACCAGGGGATTGGGTGTCGAGTTTCTTCATGGTTTGTTCTCTTCCTTGTTTCGTTCCTATTGTTTTCAGACGGCCTCAGCCACACATAGGCCGTCTGAACATTATTTTTTCAAAAAACCTTTTTTCTGCAAAAACGCCAACATATGCGGCCGCACAGGATTGCCCAAGGTTTTGGCCAGCGATTCTTTCCAAGGTATCGGGCTACCCTTGCGTAACTCATAATAATCCGCTACTGCCTGATTATAAGCTTCAACCGCCTCGGCATTCAGGCTCGGACAGGCGTTTTCGGCATAGACCATTTCCTTAGGCAGGCGCGGTTTGAGCGGCGGGTCTTGATCGGGATAACCGAGGCACAGCCCCACCAAAGGCACGCAATAATCCGGCAGGTTCAATACGTCCGACACTTTTTGTGCATCATTACGCAACGCACCGATATACACGCCGCCCAGCCCAAGCGATTCGGCGGCAAGCAATACGTTTTGCGCCATAATGCCTGCATCGACCGCGCCAATCAGGGTTACCTCCGCCCAATCAATTTGCGCATCGGGAAACATCGCCTTGTGTTTGGAAAAATCGATGCAAAACAATAAAAATTCCGCACAATGCACAATATAAAGTGCACTTCCTGCCGCTTCATGTATCCCCTGCCTCAGCGCAAGGTCGGATACGCGGATGATAGAAACGCATTGCAGGTTGTTGGAAGTCGAAGCCTGCTGCCCGGCGCGAACCAGCGTATTGAGGATTTCATCGGCAATCGGTTCGGAAGTAAACCTGCGGATGGAACGATGGGAAAGAATCGTATCGAGTGTCGGTTTGCTTTGCATCATGACGGGGCTTTCAAACTGGCTTGGCAGACAATTTTTGCCAAAAACTTTTCAGATGGCCTTAGCGGCATTTTCAAATGCCTGAATAATCGGATTCAACAGCGCATATTTGGTTTTTAACGCCGCTTTGTTGACCACCAAGCGGCTGGAAATATCAGCCACATGTTCCACAGCTTCCAAACCATTGGCCTTCAATGTATTACCACTGGAAACCAAATCGACAATCGCGTCGCTCAAACCGACCAAAGGCGCAAGCTCCATCGATCCGTACAGTTTGATGATGTCCACATGCACACCCTTGTCGGCAAAGTGTTCGGCGGCGATGTCGGGATATTTGGTGGCAATCCGCAAGCGGCTGCCGGGTTTGGACGCAGCGGCGTAATCAAAACCTTTTTTAACCGCAACCATCATGCGGCATGAGGCGATGTGTAAATCTAAAGGTTGATACAGGCCATCTCCGCCATGCTCAATCAGCACATCCTTACCGGCAATACCAAAATCCGCCGCACCATATTGCACATAAGTCGGCACGTCGGTCGCGCGCACAATCACCAAACGGATGTTGTCATGATTGGTACCAATAATCAGCTTGCGCGATTTTTCCGGCTCTTCCGCAGGCACAATACCGGCGGCGGCCAACAGCGGCAGGGTTTCCTCAAAAATTCGCCCCTTGGATAAAGCAATCGTTAAAAGTGTATCGGTCATTTTTTTCTTCTCCTTTGCCGTATCAAAAGCAAGAAGGCCGTCTGAAATCCACAACCCATTTCAGACGGCCTCAACTACGGTTTTACAATAAAGTTTTCACATCAGCCGCAATCGTTTCCGGCTCGCTGCCATAAGGCGAGAAAATCGCCACTTCGCCGTTTTTATCAATCAAATATGCACCTGAAGAGTGGTCGACCAAATAGTTTTCGCTGTCTTCTTTTTGGTTTACTTTAGCCGATACCACACGGTATTGCTGTTTGATGACAGGCAGGCTTTGATCGCCGGTAGCCGTTAGGCCGATAAAATCAGGGTTGAACTGTTTGGCGTATTTGCCGATTACTTCAGGCGTATCGCGCTCAGGGTCGATGCTGACAAATACTACTTTCACGTCTTTAGCCTGATCGCCCAATTGTTTCAAAGTATCGCTGTAAGTTAACAACTCAGTTGGACATACGTCAGGACAGTGGGTATAACCGAAAGACAGGATAACCACTTTGCCTTTCAAGTCGCTCAGGCTGAAAGGTTTGCCCTCGCCATCGGTCAATGTGAAATCGCCGCCAATATCTTCTTTGCGCATATCGGTACCACGCGCTTGCGCTTTGGCAGTAGATTCACCGGAAGCAGCCGGTGCGGCAGAAGCGGCAGGCGCCGAAGAAACCTCTTTGGCTTCCTCTTTAGGCTGACAAGCAGCCAGGGTGGCCAACGCAATAGCACTGAGTAAGAAAGTTCGTGTAACGGAAAGCATAAATTTTCTCCAAAACCGTTTCAAATAAATAAGGCCAAACAACCACCCGGCCAGTATAAAAACAAAACATCTTCATATTAACGCGTTTGACACATTAAAAGTAGCCCTTTTTGCAGATAAATACTGCTTTTTTGTTTTAAAAATCTGCCTTCCATTTAGATAGCCATCAAACGTAAAAAGTTTAATTCATTAAAAATCAAATAAATATAAAAATAATTCAATTTTTTTTCAAATACCGCTTTACAAGATTCGAGAACTCGCTATAATGACGACTTCTTCGCTAGCCCAGGTGGCGAAATTGGTAGACGCAGGGGACTCAAAATCCCCCGCCGCAAGGTGTGTCGGTTCGAGTCCGACCCTGGGCACCAAATTTAAAAAACCTCTTGATTCAGTCAAGAGGTTTTTTGCTATTTATCCTTTGCAAAAACCTTCTCCTTACTCAAACTGTCAACAATCCATCCACACTAAGATCAATAAAACTGTTTTTTTATTTCTTTAAAATCAACCTTTAATCTATTTCCCCGTCTCAAATATTAAAAGATGAAAGATTTTATCTTGATTGAACAGTCGGTTTGCGTTATCGTTTCTACTCTTTTTCACAAACTCTGTGTTCCTTTCCAATTGTTTGGACAGTCTGACTGTCGCCGTATTCCCTCAATGCGCGTACCCTAAATCGCTGCTTGGTGGAATTGCATTACAGGTGCTGTGGTGAGGCGGATTGTTCCTATTGGTTTGAGACCATATAAAAGAGGTCAATATGCAATTATCTGGCGCACAAATCATCGTGCAAAGTCTCAAAGCCGAAGGTGTCGAGTATGTATTCGGCTATCCGGGCGGCGCGGTTATCGAAATCTACGATGCCCTTTTCCAACTCAATAAATTCAAGCACATCCTGGTTCGCCACGAGCAGGCAGCCGTACATGCGGCAGATGCCTATGCCCGTGTCAGTGGCAAAGTCGGCGTTGCCTTGGTAACTTCCGGCCCAGGCGTAACCAATGCACTGACCGGCATCGCCACCGCTTACAGCGACTCCATTCCGTTGGTAGTCATCAGCGGCCAGGTGGGCAACTCCCTTATCGGGACAGACGCATTCCAAGAAGTGGACACAGTCGGCATTACCCGCCCTTGTGTCAAACACAATTTCTTGGTAACCAATATTGCTGAGTTGGCAGACACCATCAAAAAAGCTTTCCAAATTGCCGCAAGCGGCCGTCCGGGTCCCGTTGTTGTCGATGTTCCTAAAGATGTCACCCAAGCAATGGCTAAATTCAGCTATCCGCAAGAAGACATCTTCATCCGCTCTTACCAACCGGTTGTACAAGGCCACATCGGTCAAATCAAAAAAGCCGTACAAATGCTGGCTTCTGCCAAACGCCCCATCGTTTATTTCGGCGGCGGCGTGGTTTTGGGCAATGCCTCTGAGGAAATGACCAAATTCGTCCGCATGATCGGCGCTCCTTGTACCGGTACATTGATGGGCTTGGGTGCATACCCTTCCAGTGACCGCCAATTCTTGGGCATGCTGGGTATGCACGGTACTTACGAAGCCAACCTCGCCATGCAGAATGCAGACGTTGTACTGGCAATCGGTGCGCGCTTCGATGACCGCGTGATTTCCGTACCGTCCAAATTCTTTGAAAAAGCCAAAAAAATTATTCATATCGACGTTGACCCGTCCAGCATTGCCAAACGCGTCAAAGTGGATATCCCGATTGTCGGCGACGTGAAAAACGTATTGTCCGAAATGATTCAATTGTGGGGCAAGCAAGAATCTGCACCTGCTGCCGACTCATTGGATAAATGGTGGAAAAGCATTGAAGAATGGCGTTCGCGCAACTGCCTGTGGTTTGATAATGAAAGCGAAATCATCAAACCGCAATACGTCATTCAAAAACTGGCCGAAATCACCAATAATTCTGCCATCATTACTTCCGACGTCGGTCAGCACCAAATGTTTACCGCTCAATATTACCCATTCGAGCGTCCGCGCCAATGGCTCAATTCCGGCGGTTTAGGCACAATGGGCGTCGGCCTGCCATATGCCATCGGTGCAAAACTGGCCGCTCCTGATCAAGATGTATTCTGTATCACCGGCGAAGGCTCGATTCAGATGAACATCCAAGAGCTGTCGACCTGCTTCCAATACCGCGTTCCGGTTAACGTCGTTACCCTGAACAACGGCTACCTCGGCATGGTCCGCCAATGGCAAGAACTTTATTACGGCAACCGTGAATCAGAAACCTATTTCGACTCATTGCCTGATTTTGTCAAACTGGCCGAAGCCTACGGCCATATCGGCATCCGTGTGGACAAGAAATCCGATGTCGAAGGCGCGTTGCTGGAAGCATTAAACCAAAAAGACCGCCTGGTATTCCTTGATTTCTTGACCGACAAGAAACAAAACGTACTGCCTATGGTCGGCAACGGCAAAGGCTTGGACGAGATGGTTCTGCCGCCGCATATGCGCGAAACATTGTCAGCGTAAGGAGAGAAAAATGCGACATATCTTATCTATTCTGATGGAAAACGAATCAGGTGCGATGAGCCGTGTGGTAGGTTTGTTCTCCGCACGCGATTACAACATCGACTCCTTAGCTGTTGCACCAACCGAAGACAAAACCTTGTCTCGCATGACCATCGTTACTCATGGCGACGAACACGTTATCGAGCAAATCACCAAACAACTCAACAAACTGATTGAAGTTATCAAAGTGGTCGATTTGAACGAAAGCCGTTTTGTCGAACGCGAACTGATGTTGGTAAAAGTCCGCGCCGTCGGCAAAGACCGCGACGAATTCCTGCGATTGACCGAAATCTACCGCGGCAGCGTTATTGATGTAACAGACCGCAGCTACACCATCGAAATCACAGGTTCCACCGAAAAACTCGACTCTTTCCTCGAAACAGTCGGTCGCGCCCAAATTTTGGAAACCGTACGCACAGGCGCAGCCGGTATCGGTCGTGGCGAGCGTATTTTGAAAATTTAACGCTGTATCGTTCAGACGGCTTGTTACTTTCAACCAAGGCCGTCTGAAAAACAGCAGGAGACAAACATGTCAAGCATCCAAATCGTTGCATTAGTTACCGTCAAACCCGAATACACCGAGGCTCTGGCTGCCCAGTTTAAAGAATTGGTCAAAGCCAGCCGTGCAGAAGAAGGCAACATCAGCTACGACCTGCACCAAGAAATCGGAAAACCCAACCGTTTCGTATTCGTAGAAAATTGGAAATCCCAAGCAGCTATTGACGAACACAATGCCAGCGAACATTTCCAAAACTTCGTCAAATCCATCGAAGGAAAAACCGAAGCATTGGAAATCGTCTTGATGAACCAAGTCCCCGCTTAACCTCTATTACTTTTAACTCAACCCGGATTATCCGGAACCCTCTTACACTAAGGAAATAAAATGCAAGTTTATTACGATAAAGACGCTGACCTTTCTCTGATCAAAGGCAAAACCGTTGCCATCATCGGTTACGGTTCACAAGGTCACGCACACGCAGCAAACCTGAAAGATTCCGGCGTAAATGTCGTAATCGGTCTACGCCAAGGCGGCTCTTGGAAAAAAGCCGAAGCAGCCGGCCACGACGTGCGCACCGTTGCTGAAGCAACCAAAGCAGCCGACGTTGTAATGATTCTGTTACCTGACGAAAACCAACCTATCGTATACAAAAACGAAATCGAGCCTAACTTGAAAGAAGGCGCAGTATTGGCGTTCGCTCACGGCTTCAACGTACACTACAACCAAATCGTACCTCGCGCCGACCTCGACGTTATCATGATCGCCCCTAAAGGCCCAGGTCACACCGTACGCAGCGAATTCCTGAAAGGCGGCGGCGTACCTTCCCTGATCGCTGTTTACCAAGATAAAAGCGGCAAAGCCAAAGACATCGCCCTGTCTTACGCCGCAGCCAACGGCGGTACCAAAGGCGGCGTGATTGAAACCAACTTCCGCGAAGAAACCGAAACCGACCTCTTCGGCGAACAAGCCGTATTGTGCGGCGGCGTGGTTGAATTGATCAAAACCGGCTTCGAAACCCTGACTGAAGCAGGCTACGCCCCAGAAATGGCCTACTTCGAATGCCTGCACGAAATGAAGCTCATTGTTGACCTGATTTACGAAGGCGGCATCGCCAACATGAACTACTCCATTTCCAACAATGCAGAGTACGGCGAATACGTAACCGGCGTCGAAGTCATCAACGACAAATCCCGCGAAGCCATGCGCAATGCCCTCAAACGCATCCAAACCGGCGAATACGCTAAAATGTTCATCCAAGAAGGTGCCGTCAACTATGCCAGCATGACAGCCCGTCGCCGTCTGACCGCTGATCACCAAATTGAAAAAGTCGGTGCTCAACTGCGTTCTATGATGCCTTGGATTGCCAAAAACAAACTGGTTGACCAAGACAAAAACTAACCTGTCTTTCAATCAAATAAAACCTGCCCGAGCAATCAGGCAGGTTTTTTATATATTTGCAAACCCAATACACTATAAATTCCAATTATCAAGGCCGTCTGAAAACACGATAAACAATATTCACAACCCAATTTTATATACCCCATATTTTATAGCCATCCCGAAATTCCCTTTTAGAAAAACACATTACAAAATAAAAGACCGTCTTATGCTTCCACCCTGTCTGTAAAAAACAACGTTTCCCTGCAAAAATCACTCAAAACAAGAGGAAAATTTGTTTTCCTAGGCCATAACCTTTATATTATGGTCATGGAATCGTTGAAATAGAACGATATCGTAATAAGAAGAACGAATGCTCGCTTCTTCACACTTAAAAAAGGAAAACAGCAATGAAAAAATCTCTGATTGCCCTGACTCTGGCGGCTCTGCCTGTTGCAGCTATGGCTGACGTAACTCTGTACGGTCAAATTAAAGCTGGCGTTGAAGTATCCAAAGTAAAATTGGGTGAACAAACTGCCAAAGGATTAAAGGCAACACGCAGCTCTAAAACTGCTACTGAAATCGCTGACTTCGGTTCACGCATCGGCTTCAAAGGCCACGAACATTTGGGTAACAACCTGAATGCTATTTGGCAAGTTGAACAAGACACTTCTATCGCCGGTGGCGACAAAGAGTGGGCTTCTCGCGAATCTTTCATCGGTTTGGAAGGTGGTTTCGGTAAAATTCGTGCCGGTAAACTGAACTCTACTGTTAAAGACTCTAGCGACAATGTTGACCAATGGGAAAGCAGCAACGGCGCTTTGAATATGTCTGTATTTACCCGTGTTGACAAACGTGCAGTTTCTGTACGCTACGACAGCCCTGTATTCTCAGGTTTCAGCGCAAGCGTACAATACACTCCACGCGACAACTATGATTCTAAAGCTAACCTCGACAAATATACACATAAAGAACCTTCTCATGACACTTACTACGCTGGCCTGAACTACGAAAACTCTGGTTTCTTCGGTCAATACGCCGGTGGTTTCCGTAAAAACTCTGCAAATACTAAAAATGGTTATAAAGACGGTCACGTACAACGTTTGGTAGCTGGTTATGATGCTAACAACCTGTTCGTATCTGTAGCCGGTCAATACGCTAAAAACTGGGAAACTTTGGGTGACTACGCCAAAGCCCAATCTAACGGCGTAGTAGATGCTGCTCATATGGCATATACTTCTGTAACTCCTACAGGTGCAACAAAACAACTGAATACCGTATTTGGTACTGATGCTGATTTAAATGACAAAGGTGTTGAAACTGTTGAAGTTGCTGCTACTGCCGCTTACCGCGCTGGTAACGTAACTCCTCGCGTTTCTTACGCTCACGGCTTCAAAGCTAAAGTTGACGGCGAAAAACTGAAAGGCACTCAATACGACCAAGTTATCGTTGGTGCTGACTACGACTTCTCTAAACGCACTACTGCTCTGGTTTCTGCCGGCTGGTTGCGTGGTGCTGAGTCTGGCCCTCACAAAGTTGAAACCATCTCTGGTTTGGTTGGCCTGCGTCACAAATTCTAATCTTCGGATTAGTATAAAAAAGAGCCTGTTTTATGCAGGCTCTTTTTTTATTCTTATTCCCTACCCTCAACGAAAATTGATTTAAGCGTTGATATATAAAAAGGCCGTCTGAAACCAATTGGTTTCAGACGGCCTTGAGTCTATCTATCCTTATTGCCAAATGACAATAAGGTCAACAGACAAGCTTTATTTTTCATTCAAAATCTTACCGACAATCTCGCCCACATCTTTGGACAAACCTTCTTGTGCATTAATGCGTTGTAATTCTTTGATCATGACGGCTTTGCGGTTGGCTTCCAATTTGTTGCAGATGTTGAAAGCCTGCACCAGTCGGGCGGCAACCTGCGGGTTAAAGCGGTCGATCTCCATCACTTTATCGGCTACAAAGCGGTAGCCGCTGCCGTCTTCTGCATGGAAGTGCGGAATATTGCGGCTGAAGCTCATCAATAAAGAACGGGCTTTATTTGGATTTTCAATACTGAACTTAGGATGACTCAAGGCCGTCTGAACTTGCTGTAAAGTATCTTTGCGGCGACTTGAGGCAATCAGGGCAAAGTATTTGTCCATTACCAAAGCATCATCGGCAAACTTATCAGCAAATTGCGTCAACAAACGATCGCGGATTTCGCTTTCATTGCTGTTGATTGCGGATAAGATACCCCATTCGTGGGTCATGTTTTGCGCCATTGCTGCGTAATTCTCCGCAACGTGTTCGATATGCGCAGCGTCAGCACGAAGGATAAATGCCCTGCAAGCATTACGCAAAGTACGCCAGCCGGCCAGTTCCGGACTGTATTCATAACGAACAGCGGCATCGGCTTGGTTTTCTTGCTCGGTAGCTTGACGGTTCAGCTCGCGCCATTGAGGCAGGAACTTGACAGCAACGGCATTGAGTAAGGCTTCACGCGCCTGATGAACTTGAATTGGGTCAATATTTTCTTCTTCCGCCCATACATCGGTTTCAGACGGCATTTGCAGCAAAATGGCGCGGAATGCCGGGTCGAAATTACCGGAAACCACCAAAGCCAAAGCATCCATCAAGGCTTTGTGTTCAGGCAAAGGACGGCCTTCCGCCAATGCCTGACGGTTGGCGTTAATGGCACGATGGTACAAGGTTTGAGCAACCTCCCAGCGGGCAAACTCATTTTCATCTGCCGCCAGTAAAGTGGCCAATTCTTGCTCGCTGTATGGATAGTTCAGGGTAACCGGTGCAGAGAAATCACGCAGCAGAGACGGGATAACCGGCTCATTGACGCCGCCCAACACAAAAGTCTGCTCAGCTTCAGTCAATACCAAAACCGCCTCTTTCACACGTTTGCCTTGATATTCAAACTCAACCGCTTCGCCTTTTTCATTCAGTAAACCGGTTTTGACCGGAATCATCATCGGCTGTTTGTCCGCCATATCGGGCGTTGCCGGAATGGTTTGTTTGATGGTCAATTCAAATGCACCATCTTTCAGACGGCCTTGAGCATCTAGAACCGGCGTACCGGCTTGGCTGTACCACAAAGCAAACTGATCAAGATTGATGCCGTTTGCGTCTGCCATTGCGGCACGGAAATCATCGCAGGTTACTGCCTGACCGTCGTGGCGTTGGAAATACAACTTCATGCCTTTTTGGAAGCCCTCTTCTCCGAGCAAGGTGTGATACATGCGCACGACTTCCGCACCTTTTTCATAGACGGTCATGGTGTAGAAGTTGTTCATTTCTTCATAGCTGGCCGGGCAGACAGGATGCGCAGTCGGGCCTGCATCTTCTGGGAATTGGAACAAGCGCAGCATGCGGACATTGTCGATACGGCGTACCACACGGCTGGCTCGGTCGCCGGAAAACTCTTGATCGCGGAAAACGGTCAAACCTTCTTTCAGCGACAATTGAAACCAATCGCGGCAGGTCACGCGATTGCCTGTCCAGTTGTGGAAATATTCGTGGCCGACAACAGATTCGATGCCTTCAAAGTCGGTATCGGTCGCGGTACGGCTGTTAGCCAGCACAAACTTGGTGTTGAAAATATTCAAACCTTTGTTTTCCATCGCGCCCATATTGAAATCGCCCACGGCAACGACCATGAAAATATCCAAGTCGTATTCCAAACCGAAGCGTGTCTCGTCCCATTTCATCGCATTTTTCAACGATTCAACTGCAAAACCGACTTTAGGTTTGTCTGTCTCAGTGGTGTAGAACTCGATTTTGACCTTACGGCCGCTCATGGTCGTAAAATAATCTTCCGTTACCGCCAAATCGCCTGCTACCAAAGCAAAGAGATAGCTCGGTTTGGCAAACGGGTCTTCCCATTTCACCCAATGACGGCCGTCTGAAAACTCACCGCCATCGATTTTATTGCCGTTAGACAGCAACACCGGATAGTGTTTTTTGTCTGCAACGATGGTGGTGGTAAATTTAGACATGACATCCGGACGGTCGATGTAGAAGGTAATTTTGCGGAAACCTTCAGGTTCGCATTGGGTAAACAGGTTGCCGCCGGAAGCATACAGACCCATCAGCGATTTGTTTTCAGCTGGCAAAATTTCGGTTTCCACTTCCAATGTGAAGTTTTCAGACGGCACGCTGGCAATCGTCAGTTTTTCGTCTTCCAGCACATAATCTACGGCCCGGCCGTTTACTTTCACTGACAGCAGTTTTGCCGAACCATCCAATACCAATGGCTCCCCTGCTCTTTCAGGTTGAACGGTCAGACTGGATTTGACGATGGTTTGCGGTTCTAAAATATCGAAATGCAGGTCGGTTTTCAGAATACGGTACGCTGGCGCGGCGTAGTCTTTCAAATAATGGATGGTTTTGCTCATTTGTTCTCTTTCAGAGTCATGCGGTAAATAGATGAAGCATATCGTTTCAGATAGCCTAAATTCAAGTGTTTTCAGAAAAAAAGGCCGTCTGAAACCTAAAATTTCAGACGGCCTCCCTATTCAGGCAGCAAATCTAGTTGCCTGTCATTGCCAACTTACCACTGATACAGCGCACCGGCACCGACACCGACATGCCCGTCGGTATTGGCCGAGAAGTTGCCTTTGACAATCCAGTTGCCGCCGTCGCTCATCGCAGATACGCCGATGGCCATGGCAGACTGACCACCGTAGTAGCCGCTGCCGACGCCGATACCGGTCGCACCCGGACGGGTTACTTGCGGAATCGAGCCTTGGGCAATCGCACCGGCCACACCTGCGTAGGCTTTCTTACCTACTTGGTTGATGTTGTTTTGCAATTCGTTGCCCAAGCCAATCAACTGGTTCACGTTTGCCGCGTCTGTACCGTCTTTACCCGGAGCCACATTGGTAATGCGTTGGCCGCCGTTGTTCAGACCGACAGGAGACAGTTTGACTTGGTTGTTCGGATTGCTTTCAGTCGGTGCAGCGATGGTTACGCCATCGTTGTTGACCACGGTATTGCCTGCGGTCAGACCGTCTTTGTTCAACGCAACTTTATCGCCGACTTTCACGCCGTCGTTATTCATCACAGTATCGCCTGCTTTGAAGGTATCGGCATTCACTGTCTTCACGCTAATCTCGTCAGCCAACTTCAGTTGAGCGCCACCGGCTACGGTTTCGCTGATGATGTTGCTGTCGCCTTTAACGTTGATGGTGTCGCCCAACGCGTAGTTGTTGCTGCCGGTCGTACCGCCGAAGTTGATGCCTTTGGCGATAGTCGCAGCGTTGTTGGCTACGTTTTGATTGGTTGCGTACAACTGGCTGCCGTTGACGGTATCTTTGCTGTTGGCGTTGACGTCGCCATCAGCTACGTTGGTTACTTTATTGCCTGCATTGTCCAAGCCGTCTTTAGTCAGGTTTACCTTGCCTGCTTTCAAGCCGTCTTTAGTCAGGTTTACCTTGCCTGCTTTCAAGCCGTCTTTGTTCAATGCAACATCGTCACCCACTTTCACACCGTCAGTGTTCACTGCAGTATCGCCGGCTTTCACGCTGTCAACGTCCAAGTCTTTATCGGTTGCCACCTCGTAAACAGTTTGACCCTTGTCGCCTGTTTTCTGAGTCACAACGATATTCTTACCTTGAACAACTTCAGTCTTAGACGCAGCAGCAGCTTGTTTCAGTTGGGAAACATTGACTGCATCGGTGTCATCTGTACCGGCCGCAACGTTGGTAATCTTATTGCCGCCGTTGTTCAAGCCAGCTTTGGTCAGGTTCACATCACCTGCTTTCAAGCCGTCTTTGTTCAATGCAACATCATCGCCAACTTTCACACCGTCATTATTCATAACAGTATCGCCTGCGGTAACGCTGTCGACTTTCAGGTTTTTATCAGTAGCTACTTTATAAATGGTTTGGCCATTGGCGCCGACATCCTGAGTAACAACAATGTTATCGCCTTGAACGACTTTAGTCTTAGCCGCAGCCGCAGCTTTGTTCAACTGAGCAACATTCACCGCATCAGTATCATCGGTACCAGCTGCAACGTTGGTAATCTTGTTGCCGCCGTTGTTCAAGCCGGCTTTAGTCAGGTTGACATCACCAACTTTCACGCCATCAGTATTGACTGTGGTATCACCGGCTTTCACGCTGTCAACTGCCAAGTCTTTAGCCAATTTGACTTCCAACTTATCAGAGCCATTCGCTACAACGCCGATATTGCCGTCTGAAAGTTTGGCTGCATCGGTTTGACCGCCAACAATATTCAGCTTCGTACCCGGTTTGCGTTCAACGTCTTTGCCACTGTCGCCGCCGAAAGTCAAAGGCAGATTGGCAGTTGCATTAACGGCTTTGATTGCATCGTGAATGTTGTTCTCACCAGTACCACCAATATCGGTCATGCTGATGTTGCCGCCATTATTGGCCGCATTGCCACCCAATACATTCACTAACTGATCTTGGGCTGCATTCAGCTGCTCTTCAGTCGCCGCACGTTTGCCTTGGGCAAAGTCGCTGCCACCCAAAGTCGTATTGCTCAAGCCGCTGACTTCGCCTTTATCGCCATCGATTTTCACCGGAGCCGCTTGACCGACATTCAATACATCGGCCAGTTTCAGCTGTGCACCACCGGCTACGGTTTCGCTGATGATGTTGCTGTCGCCTTTAACGTTGATGGTGTCGCCCAATGCGTAGTTGTTGCTGCCTGTGGTACCGCCGAAGTTGATGCCTTTGGCGATATTGGCGGCGTTGGTCGCTACGTTTTGGTTGGTCGCAAACAGTTGGCTGCCGTTAACGGCATCTTTGCTGTTGGCATTGAGGTCGCCGTCGGCTACGTTGGTCACTTTGTTGCCGGCATTGTTCAAACCGTCTTTGGTCAGTTTGACATCACCTGCTTTAACGCCGTCTTGGGTCAATGCGACATCGTCGCCTACTTTCACACCGTCGTTGTTAACGGTGGTGTCGCCGGCTTTGACGCTGTCTACAACCAGGTCTTTGTTCAGCTTGACGGTCACTTTATCGTCTTGGGCTTCGGTGGTGATGTTGTCGTCGCCGGCAACGGTCACGGTAGAGCCGAGTTTTTC
>NZ_JBQCUS010000012.1:0-19662 GCF_051963015.1 Neisseria sp. P0006.S004
GTCATTGTATAGCTAGGAGAAACAGGAATGAATAGACTAAAATACTAGCACTATGAATTTAACATAATATAAATTATGTAGTTTTTCCCTATACCTAACAATCGCCGTTGTTTGTTCCTGTTTGTTAACTATTAGTCAATCTTAAAAGATTCCGTATAATACTCCAATTTTTAGTATAAAATCAATAGGTTTTGATAGAAATTTGACTGTTTAATTTCACTGTGAACCTATCATTAAATAGTAGCCTGAAGAAATAGAGTAGGGCAAAGATAGTGAATTGTGCTAACTTTGTTTGAACTTATGCAAAACTGTTCAGATGGTCTTATTTCATTAATCCTATCTTTTTTTCTCTCTACAAAATGCAAAAGACCATTGTTGATTAGTTATTATCACTTATAACTACTGTCAATCCCTGCATTTTAGTTTTCACTGTTTCTCCTACTTTCTTTCAATCTTTCCTTAATCATGTGTGAATCTTTGCTTTTTCAGTCAATGACATTATTTATTGGAGAAATGTTTTCACTATCAGCCTTAACAATCACTATTGAAATGCGCGCCGATGTTTTGCCGCCTTGCGTATGCGGCTTGGGCTACGGCGAGGCTGCATTTGAGTAGGTTGCGGTTTTCGTATTCGGATGCGGTGTGCGGCTCGGCTTGGTTTTGCTTCCAAAGCCGAAGTTGGGCGATGGCATGGCGCAGGTCGGTATCGTTGCGAAGAATGCCTAGATGGTGTTGGTTGAATACTTGCAGAGCGGGGCGGCTGAATGTGTTTTGGAGGTCGTCTGAAAAGATGCCTGCTTCAGAGAATGGGCTTTCAGACGGCCTTTGGAATGGTTCGATTTGGAACGCTTGTCCGTCCGCGATGGCTTGGGCGGCAAGCCTGGCGGTAACGACGCATTCGAGCAGGGAGTTGCTGGCGAGGCGGTTGGCTCCGTGCAAGCCGGTGCAGGCTGTTTCGCCTAAGGCGTAGAGCTGAGGCAGGGAGGTTCTGCCGCTGGGGTCGGTTTGGATGCCGCCGCAGGTGTAGTGCTGCACGGGGCGGACGGGGATGGCTTGGCGCGTCATGTCCAAGCCACATTGGGACAGGCAGTGTCGATGGATGGACGGGAAATGCTGACGGACGAACTCTGCAGGTTGATGACTGATATCGAGCGAGACGAAGTCTTGCGTTTGCTTGGCGATTTCGGCGGCGATGGCGCGGGCAACGATGTCGCGCGGCGCGAGTTCGGCGCGGCGGTCGTAATGCGGCATAAACCGTTCGCCCGCTTGGTTGGTCAGGATGCCGCCTTCGCCGCGCACGGCTTCGGAAATCAGGAAGGTGCGGCCGTTTTCAGACGATCTTGCCAAGCCTGTGGGGTGGAATTGGATAAATTCGAGGTTCTCAACTGCGCAACCCGCGCGTATCGCCATGGCGATGGCGTCGCCCGTGCATTCGGGCGGCGTGGTAGTGGCGGCATAAATCTGTCCCAAGCCGCCGCCTGCGAGTACGGTATGGCGGGCGCGGATGCGGTGGGTTTCTTGCGTTAGGCAGTCGAGAACGGTCAGCCCGCACGCCGCGCCTGATTCGGTTTGAATGTCCAACGCCATCTGCCGCCCGCAAACGCGGATGTTCGGACGGCGGCGTATTTGGGCAATCAGGCTCTGCATGACGGCTTCGCCCGTGTAGTCGGCGACGTGGGCGATTCGGCGGCAGGTATGCCCGCCTTCGCGCGTCAGGTGCAGGTCGTTATGATTCCGGTCGAACGCCACGCCCTGCGCCAGCAGCCATTCGATTGCCGGTTTGCCCTGCGACAGGATGGTGCGGACGGCGGCTTCGTTGCACAAACCTGCACCCGCTTCCAAAGTATCGGCGACGTGTTTTTCGATGTCGTCCTCTCCCGACCACGCCGCCGCAATCCCTCCTTGCGCATGACGGCTTGCGGTGTCGTCCAGCCGGTTTTTGCACAAAATGACGATGCGGAACGACTCAGGCAGCGACAGGGCGAGCGTCAGTGCCGCCAGCCCGTTTCCGGCAATCAATACGTCGCAATCGGTTTGCATGGTGTTGTCCTTGTTTGAGGGGTCGTCTGAAACGGCAATATGGACGGAAAATCAGGCGGGGCCCATACCGTTGAACACATCCCCGCGCTTGAGTCCTGCCGCGAAGTCGAGCATACGCTGCAAAGGCAGTTTGGCGGCTTCGCCCAGCTTTCTGTCCAACAGAATTTCGTTGTGTCCGCTTGTCAGGGCGTATTTGATGCCGCCCAGCGAATTCATCGCCATCCACGGGCAGAACGCGCAGCTTTTGCAGCTTCCGCCGTTGCCCGCCGTCGGTGCGGCGATAAATTCTTTATCGGGCGCCTGCTTTTGCATTTCGTGCAGGATGCCCAAATCGGTCGCCACGATGAATTTTTTTTCAGGACGCGATACGGCGGCCTTGAGCAGCTTGCTGGTCGAGCCGACCACGTCGCCCAGTTCGATGACGCTTTGCGGCGATTCGGGATGAACCAGCACCACTGCATCGGGGTGTTCCGCCTTCAATGCCGCCAGTTCCTGCCCTTTGAATTCGTTATGGACGATGCACGAACCCTGCCACAGCAGCATATCCGCACCCGTTTCGCGGCGAATGTAGTCGCCGAGATGGCGGTCGGGCCCCCAAATCAGCTTCTCGCCGCGCGATTTCAGATACGACACGATTTCTAATGCCACCGAAGACGTTACCATCCAGTCGGCACGCGCTTTCACGGCGGCGGAAGTGTTGGCGTACACCACTACCATACGGTCGGGGTGTTGGTCGCAAAAAGCTGAAAACGCTTCTTCCGGACAGCCCAAATCCAAAGAACATTCCGCTTCCAAATCAGGCATCAGCACCGTTTTTTCAGGGCAGAGGATTTTCGCGCTCTCGCCCATGAAGCGCACACCCGCCACCACCAATGTATCGGCTTCATGTTCCGCGCCGAAGCGCGCCATCTCCAGTGAATCGCCCACGCATCCGCCCGTTTCCAAAGCCAAATCCTGAATCAGCGGATCGACGTAATAATGTGCCACCAAGACCGCATTTTTCTCTTTCAGCAAAGCCTTGATTTCATCTTTCAGACGACCTGCTGTTTCGCGGTCGGGCGTGTCGGCAACCTTTGCCCATGCCTGACGGATTTGGCAGGCGGAAGTCGGCGTTTGAATGAGAGGCATATCGTAATCGAATGAACGGCGGGCGGCGGTTTGCATGATGTTTCCTTATAGCTGTTTTTCAGACGGCATAAAGATTTGCCGTTTATATTTTGAAATATTTTTATATTATGCTCAACTTGAGTATAATAAGCAAGATCGTCTGAAAACCGCTTTGGTTTACAATAAGGTTTTCTCTTGAATGAAAGCCACGCATGGATGCCTATCCTGAAACAGCAGCCAATACGCAAAGTATCGTCGAGCTGGTTCCTGTACTGATCGCCATTACAAACGGCAGCTTGAGGGTTTTGACCGTTGCCCAAGGCACGCTGCTGCCCAACGGCCTGCTTGCACCGTTTCGCCACTCCTTGCAGGCAGGGGTCAGAATGTGGGTCGCCAAGCAGACATCGCAGCCCATGGGCTATGTAGAACAGCTTTATACGTTTGTAGATACGCGCCGTCAAAACGAGCAAGGCCTGCCTGTCTTATACGTCAGCTATTTGGGACTGGTGCGCGAAGCGGCCGACAGCATCCTGCATCCCGATGCGAAATGGCAGGACTGCTACTGCTATTTTCCGTGGGAAGATTTGCGTACTGACAGCGGACAGCGCGATACCATCGTCAGCCGCCTGCGTATTTGGGCAAACTCGGCGGATACGGAGGAAGTGCGCCAAAAGCGGCTCAAGCGCATTCATTTGTGCTGGGGTGTCGAACCTGAAAACTGGTCGGAAGAATACGTTTTGCAACGCTATGAAATGCTGTATGAAAGCGGCCTGATAGCGGAAGCCACCGAGCTTCAGGAAAACTTCGACTTCGCGCTCACGGGGCAGCCCATGCGCCACGACCATCGTCGCGTACTGGCGACAGCCTTATCCCGCCTACGCGCCAAAATCAAATACCGTCCCGTGATTTTTGAACTGATGCCGCCCGAATTTACACTGCTGCAACTGCAAAACAGCGTCGAAGCCATCAGCGGCAGATTGCTGCACAAGCAAAACTTCCGCCGCCAGATTCAGCAGCAAAACCTCATAGAGCCGTCGGATACCGGCGTATCAGGCAGTAAAGGCCGTCCTGCACAGCTTTACCGCTTCCGAGATGACGTTCTGCCCGAACAGCTGATTTCTGATATCGGACTGCCGCTGGGCAGCCGTTAGCCCGTTTTCAGACGACCTATAGTGGATTAAATTTAAATCAGGACAAGGCGACGAAGCCGCAGACAGTACCAGATAGTACGGTAAGGCGAGGCAACGCCGTACTGGTTTAAAGTTAATCCACTATAAAATGAAGTTTTGCCCCATCGGTGCAACACCAATATTTTTCAACAAAGGAAACCCCATGCCGTCTGAAAACAATCTTCTTCCTCTGCCCGATACCCTGTTGCGCCCCATGGTCGAACAAGCCTTGAGCGAAGATCTGGGCAGGCGAGGCGATATTACGTCAGCAGCCGTTATAGCGCCCGATAAAACTGCCAAACTTTTCCTGATCAGTCGTGAGGACGGCGTAATAGCAGGCATGGATTTGGCGCGCCTTGCCTTTCAGACGATGGATCCGTCCGTCCGTTTCCAAGCTGAAATTCAAGACGGGCAAGCCGTTTGCGCAGGTCAGACGCTTGCTAGCGTTGAGGGAAACGCCCGCGCGCTGCTCGCCGCTGAACGCACTGCACTCAATTACCTCACACACTTGAGTGGCATCGCCACCGCCACCGCTCGTGCCGTTGCCGAAGTCGCCGAATACGGCACAGACATCGTGTGCAGCCGCAAAACCATTCCACTGCTTCGCATCCTGCAAAAATACGCTGTCAGAGCAGGTGGGGGTGTGAACCACCGCATGGGCTTGGACGACGCCGTACTCATCAAAGACAACCACCTCGCCTATTGCGGCAGCATCGCCCAAGCCGTTCGGCAAGCGAAGCAGGCGGTCGGACCGTTGACTTGCGTGGAAATCGAAGTGGACACGTTGGCACAACTGGACGAAGCCATCGCGGCGGGCGCGGAACGGATTTTGCTGGACAATATGGACGACGAAACCTTAAAAGAAGCGGCAAACCGCTGCCACACACAAACCGCCCACCCTCACACCGTCTATTGCGAAGCATCGGGCGGCATCGGCTTCAACCGCCTGAAACGCGTAGCACAAACCGGCGTAGACGGCATCGCCCTCGGCTATCTGACCCACAGCAGCCGCTCGTTGGACATAGGTTTGGATTTCGTGGCTTAAATTTCGAGTTTGCTATAAAGTAAAGGCCGTCTGAAATATCGACGTTTCATTTTCAAGTGGCCTTTTTGCTTCCAAAGTAGAAGATATAAAAATTATGCAGTTTAGCTTCAACCTTCATATAACATGAAAGAGTAGGGCATAACTAAGCCATCATGTAAAAAGCCGTCTGAAACCCAATGTTCAGACGGCTTTTTACTCCCAAAATGATTAATTGATCATTACCATTTTCCAGTTATCCCAATGCGTATTGTCCTACCCGGTGCAGGCAGGTAAGAACGGCTCATCGGGTCGAGGTAGTAGCGGTTGGTCAGGTTGCTGCCCACCAGCTCGGCAGTCAGGTTTTTGCCGATTTTGTAGCGCAGGTAGGCGTCCCATACGGCGACAGGCTGCCAGCGCATATCGTTATGCTGGGGCTTCATATTGTCATTCTGATATTTATTGCGCACATCGTAGAATGGCTGCCAAGCATCGTTGCGGTTTTCATAGACGCGGCTGTGGTAATGGAGGCGCACGCCTGTTTCCAGTTTGTTGGCAAGGAAACGGCTGCCCAATTCGGCATCAATTGACCAGCGTGGTTGAAGCGCGCTTGCCAGATAGCCCGAATCGGTCAAGCCGCCGTGGTTGCAGACAGGACGATTCATAGTCTTACCGTTTTTCACAAAATAGCTTGAATCAACCATGCCCTCTGTTGCGGATGTCCAAGTGAAATTTTCGTCGCACATTTTGTTTTCCAGGCTGCGGAATACGTTCAGGCTGCCGAAGACGCGTCCGGTATCGAAGCGGGTGGACAGCTCGACACCACTGCGGATTTGTCTGTCGAATTGTTCGAATTCGAGATTGCTGTCCCTATCGATAACGTTTTCGGTCTTGTTATGGAAGTAATTGACGCGGAAATCCGCTTTTTTCATTTTCGGTAACAGCCCCGTTAAATCATGAATATAGCCCACTTCCCAGTTTTTGGCGTGTTCGGGCCGCCAGCCATAGCCCATGCGGTTGAATGAGCCGGCGGCGGTAGAAAAGCCGTAAGTCCCTTCAAAAATGCTGGGGTAGCGCAGGGTTTCGGTATAGCGCAAATAGGCGCGGCTGTAATCAGTAAAATTGATGGTGGCAGAAAATGCAGGCACCCAACCGCTGCCCTTCTGCTTCATTGCCCTCTGTCTTTCGGCTTCGGTCATTGGCGTTGTGTAAACACTTGCACTGGCTGCGTAGTATTTAGGTACAAATTGCGGACTGTCTGAAATAGACGGGTCATATACAGGATTGGCAACTTTGGTGTGCAAATCAGGAATGCTGCCATTGGTAAGGGGATGATCCTGCATATTCAGACGACCTTTATCGTCTTTCAACCAATAGAAATCCACCTTTTCATTAGGATTGACCCATGTTTCGCGATCATCTGTCAAAGTCGGAATATATTGCGAATTGACTTGAAACGAAGTCAGGCTAATTTGTTTATGTTTTTTTCTTTGTTCTGAATATTCGTCCGCCATATATAAAGCATAATCAAGACTGCCATTTGCCAAAGCATCGTCAATTGCCTTGTAATCCGCGTATTCTTGCGGCGTGGCAACCCTGCCGATCGAATATTTTATCCCCCTGTTCATTTCTAACGGATCGCCGGTCTTATTCGTGCCGCTTTCCAAACGTCTGCTTTTATCCTGAAGTTGGAAATTGGTATATCGCCCGCCTGCCGTCAAAGTCAGCCAGCGGAAGGGTTCGTAGCGGAAATTAAAGCCCAGATTGTATTCACGCCGCTTGCCGTTGCGAGGTACACCGTATTGATTCAATTCATAATTTGCCCTGATGGTGCTGTTTTCGAGTTCTTCCCGATATTTGTCGTATCCTCCCCGCTCCAGCTCGTCTGAAAAATCATTGCGCGATGTCAGTTTTTCATTTTGAAAATCGCCCATCAAAGTCAACGACAGTTTGTCGCTCAATTTCATACGGTTGGAGAATTGAAAGCCTGTACGGTTGTTACGGGCGTAATAGGCGTTGCCTTCAATAGTGTTGAACCTGCCGTTTGTATTGGGCGTTTCGGGTTTGGGCGGTTTTGGGACTTCAAAACCTGCATTCAGCAATTCTTGACGCTCTTCAGGCGTAGCTTTTTGCCATCTGTCGTACTCATCCCATGCTATTTGAAATTTGTTGTCCTCATAAACGGTATCGCCGGGTGAGCCACCTGCGGTATTGGTTTTGGATTTGGTGCGCGTTGTCCAAAGCGTGGCATCGAAATCTATCCAACGGCTGCCCTCGGGCTTCCACGAATAGTCGATATTGTAGGAACGCTGTTTTACCCATGCCTGCGGCCATTCGGCAATTTTGTTGAGGACGGACGCATCCCAACTGATGGGGCCGATAATGCGCGAAGGCATAATTTCGCCGAACGTGGAATCGGTATGGCGCAGGCCGAATTTGAGCGTTTGGCGGTTCGGCAGACGGAAGGTGGTTTTACCTACCCATGATTTGGTTTCGAGCGAGGTATTGCTGACTTCCCCGCCCGGATGATAAAAAAGTCCGATTTTTGAAATATCGGGTGCGCCCAGCATGTTTTCACTGCCGAAAAATTTCTCACCCTTGGCAGCGGCTTCTTCTTTACGACGTTTCAATTCGTCTAAAGTTTCTTGTGTCCAAGGACCGATATAACCGTAGCGTTCCGCGCCTTTTTTGCCGGAAAAATAATTGCCTTTACTGCGGTAGGCATAGGCAAGCATGGCATCGAAATTGTCCTGCTTGGTGGCGGCGGCAATGCGGTAGGCTTTATCCTCCCCAAATTTATTGCGTCCGTTGAAACGCTGGTCGATTCGGTCGGTATCGTCAAAAAACGAACGCCAAATACCACCCGTCGCTACTGCGGGAACAGGCAAGGTTCGATAATCGACTGAATGTTCATAAGCATTCTCACGCCTTTTGATGGAATTGTTGGAAGCCTCCGCCTTCACTTCAAAGCCGTATTTCTGCCCTTCGGGGACAATATCGTCGGCATCGATGGTTTTCAGGGCGACGGAGCCGCCTATGCCGCTTTTCATATCACGGCTGAACGAGGGGCCTTTTTCGATAGAAACGCTACTGATGATGTTGGGGTCGACGTAGTTGCGGTTGTTTGCGCCCGCGTAGCCGCGCCAGACGGTAATCGCCTGCTCCGTGCCGTCGATGGTAACGGGAATCCGTCCTTGACCTTGCACACCACGTATATTCGGATCCAGCGCGCCGCTGTTGCGCGCGTCGCCGCTGTACACGCCGGACATACCGCTTAAAAGGTCGGATACGGTGTTGCCTTTGAAGGTTTCGACCTCGTTTTTGCTCTTGTAAAGATTGACGATTTCGCGGGTATAAACTCGGTTTTTACCGATTTCGTCTTTATTGCGTGTGCCTTTGACAGTGATGGTATCGAGAATAACTGTCGAATTATCTGCAGCATAAACGGCAGGGATGAAACCAATGGCGGCGATGCAGGCGGAGAGGGTGGTGACTTTGATCGGTTGCATAGAATGTATCCATATAACTTGATTGGTAAGGCCGTCTGAACAAGACAGACCGAAAATAGATGCGATTACACTCTGACTAAAATAATATAAATAAGTTTGATTATTATTTATTATTTCGTGAAATTCTAACTAATTTTTAATAATATGGAAATGTTTTTTGAGTTTGAGGTAAATAGAAGGGTGAGAGATAAGAGGAACAAATAAAAACTTGTTTGAATATTTCAGACAGGCTTGGATTCGGATTTCAAATGCAACATCCGGATCCCAGTGGTTGGAACAGATTCAAGAATAAAACACTTGGCGTTTCGTGGCTAAATGTTTTTATGTTTTTCTCTGCGATGTACTTCTCGATCATTGTCGATGATGGTGTCGGCCTCCTAATCGCCGATGCGGGATTTTTGGTCGATAACGGCAGGTCTGTTTTCTATGCCGACACGGTCGGGCACTTTGCTTCTGATCCATGAATTATTTATCCAGCTACGTCATACTATATTTTGCGTTTTTGAAGTGGTTTTAGTGCTATCTTGTGGTTTCTAAACTTGCAAAAATCGCCTATTTATTTTATAAATACAAACCATTATTATTCAAATAATAAGGTTATGTAATGAAAAAGAAAGCGATTGCCTGTGTAGTAGGGGCGGTTTTTTCCGGACAGTTATATGCGGCTCAGATGCCGGTGGCTCAGGCAGAAATAGAGCCTGTGGTGGTTACGGCCGACCGCAATGCGCAAACCTTGGATAAAGCCGCGCCGAATGTGTCGGTTATCGGACGTAAAACCTTGAATCAAGCCTCAGCGCAGAATTTGGACGATATCGTGATGTATGAATCCGGCGTCAGTGTGCCGTCAGACAACAACCGCCGCGGTCATGCCGGTATCAATATCCGAGGCATAGACGGCAACCGCATTCTGATGATGGTGGACGGTGTGCGCATTCCTGAATCTTATGCAGGCGGTGGCTCCAACGGTGCGATTTCGGGACGCGATATGGTCGAAAGCGACACACTCAAGCAGGTCGATATTGTCAAAGGCCCTTATTCCGCGCTGTACGGCAGCGACGCGCTCGGCGGTGTGGTGAATATGGTGACGCTCTCTCCGAGTGATTTCGTCGATGAAGGCAAACGCGGTTATTTGGGGGTGAAACACGGCTACCGCAGCCGCAACCGCAGCCATGGCGTAACGGCGACTGTGGCAGGTTTCCATGAAAACGCCGAAGGTCTGCTGATGCTGACGCGCCGTCAAGGTCATGAAACCGAAAACATGGGCAGCGATACCAGCTACTCGACTGCGCGTACTGCCACCAATCCACAGAAAAACAATGCCTACAATATTTTGGCGAAAGGCAATATCGGCAACGAACGCCACCGCTTGGAAACTTTGTACGAACAGTATTACCACGCCAACGATACCGTATTGGCAAACGGCTTGGGTTCGCAATCGCGCGGGCCGGTAACCATCGCAACATCCGAGAGCAACGCCCGCGACCGTATCCGTCGTCAACGTATCGAAGCAGGCTACCGCTACACTGGCGAAGGCCGTCTGAAAGAAGCCAACCTGACTGCCTATCAGCAAAAACTGCGTACGGAAGACGATGCCGTCGATGCGAGCATTACGCGTATGGGCGCGCGCCAATTAGGTAACTCGACCCGTTATTCCGACTACGGTTTCAATCAGACCATACGCGGGCTGAACGGGCGCGGCGTGTGGGAATTTGACGGCACGGTCAAACAAACCGTCGTTGCCGGCGCAGAATACAAACACACCGAGACCGCCCGTCCGCGCGACAGCCTGACAGTGGACAATCTGACCGGCGCTGTCAGCAAAGTTTATGCAGGCAGCACCTATCCGAATAAAACCTTCCCCGATAGCAAGCGCAAAACGTTTAGCGTTTACGCGCAAGACAGCCTGACCTTCGGCAACGGCATCGTCCTGACCCCGGCCTTGCGTTACGAAAAAGACAAGCTGAACACGTCGACCGACCAAGCCTATCTCAACGCCAACCCCAGCGGAACGGCGACGCGCTTTAGCGATTCTGCGTTTACGCCCAGCCTGCGCCTGAGTGTGCCGATGGGTGAGCAGTTCACCGGTTTCGCTACTTATTCCCAAGGCTTCCGTACGCCGCCGTTTGACAGCGCGACCATGGCGTTTGCCAATACGACCTACGGCTATGCCGTCATTCCCAACGCCAACCTCAAATCCGAACGCTCCAACAGCTTTGAATTGGGGATGAAATTTAAAAACGAACGCGCCCGTGCGCAAGTTACCGCGTTCTACAACCGTTACCGCAACTTCATCAACCGCACTGAAATCGGTACCTCTACCGTTGGAAGACGCCCGATTATCCAGTACCAATATCAAAACCTTGATCACGTCAAAACCTACGGTGCTGAAGCTTCTGCCGCCTACAAATTCCTGCCGGGCTGGCAAGTCTCCGGCAGCATTGCTTGGATGCGCGGTGAGCAGCAGGACGGCAAACCGTTGGATTCCGCTTATCCGCTTAACGGCGTTTTGGGTTTGGATTACACGCAGGAAAAATGGGGTGTCGGTACCAAGCTGCGTTGGTCGAAAAAACACAGCCGCGTCAGCAGCGACACTGTTTTCCAAGCGCCGGGTTATGGCGTATGGGATGTCGGTGCGTGGTACAAACCGTTTAAAAACCTCGAAATCGGCGCAAACATTTACAACGTCGGCAACAAAAAATACTGGCAGCACGCCGACGTTGCCGGCATGAGCCGTACCAGTGTGATGGACTTGTACACCGAAACCGGCCGTAATTTCGCCGCAACCGTACAACTGAAGTTCTAATGTGATTCAACCGTTTTCAGACGGCCTGAGAAAGCGAGCAGGCCGTCTGAAAGCATTCGACAAGGAAAAACAATGAAACTCAAACTCCTCCTGCTTTCCGCGTTTATTTCGTTGGCCGGCACTGCACACGCGCAACGTATCGTCGTGTTGACCCCCGATACGGCAGACATCGTTGCCGCGCTCGGCGCATTGGACGAAATCGTCGGCCGCGATCAGACCGTTCAAAATCCGGCGTTGAAAAACAAGCCCAGTATCGGCATTCATCGCCGCCTGACGGTTGAACCGATTGTGGCCGCCAAACCCGACATTGCCATCGGTTCATGGATGGCGCAGCCTGCCGATATTTTTGCCCACCTGCAAAAAGCAGGCATTAAAGCCGTCAATGTTGCGCCCGATGACAGCATCGCCGCCTATCCGCAAAGTATCCGCAACATTGGTCAGCTTATCGGCAAAAGCGCGCAGGCGGACAAGTTGGCAAGCAAGTGGCAGGCGGATATGAAACAGCAGCCTTCCAGCGGCAAACGCTACCTCTTCAGCTACGACGGGCGCATCGTATCGGGCAAGAATACTGCCGCCGACGAAATCATCCGCCGCGCCGGCGGTATCAATGCCGCAGCCGCCATTGACGGCCTCAAACCGATGACGCGTGAGGCATGGATTGCGGCCAAACCCGACATCATCATTATTGCCGACCACAACACCGCCATGATAGGCAACGTCAAAACCTTTGCCGCACGCCCCGAAATCGCTGGCTCGCCTGCCGCGAAAAACGGCAAGATTTATTTGTGGAAGGCCAACGATATGTTCCGTTACGGGCTGGATACGCCGCAAGTGATTCAGCGTTTGCACGGTTTGGCGAAATAAACGCGCCTGTTTTGAAACTCTGCCCGATTTTTGTTTTCAGACGGCCTTGATTTGTTCCTTCTTGTTGAGTAGGAAGCAAAATGGTTGTCTTAAAAATGCCGTCTGAAACTGTCCCTCAATCCGCTTGAACCGCATGATGTCATGAAACCGCATATCCTTACCCTTTGCCTGCTGCTTACTGCCGCCGCTGTTTATTTGTGCTGCGGCATCGGCTTTGGTGCGTGGGAGTCGCCGCTGGCGATGGATGAAACCGTCCGTCAAATCCGTTTACCGCGCATCTATACCGCGCTTTTGGTCGGAGCCGGTTTGTCCGCTTCGGGGGCAGCATTGCAGGCTTTATTTGAGAATCCGTTGGCCGATCCGAGTTTGATCGGGACATCGGGTGGGGCGGCCTTGGGCGTGATTGTGTTATTGGCTTTGGGCGGCGGCGCGATGGGTGTGCCGGCGGCGGCTTTTCTCGGTGCATTGGGTGTGTGCCTGTTGATTTTGGCGGTGCACAAACTGCTCGGTGGCGGTACTTTGGGATTGCTGGTGTTGGGGTTTGTGTTGAGCGCGTTTTCGGGCGCGGTGGTCAGCATGATTTTGTTTTTATCTGACGATTTGGTATTGCGCAGCGCAACCACATGGCTGTCGGGCAGCCTTGCCGAAGCCGGTTTCTCATCGCCTGTCGCGGCAATCGCAGTCATGTTGCCCGGTTTTCTGATTTTGCTGTCGGCAGGCAGGCGGTTGGACGTTTTAATGACGGGGGAAGACACAGCTGCCAGTATGGGTGTATCAGTTGGGGCATTGCGTGTGCAAACCGTAATCGGCGCGGCATTGATGACGGGGGCGGCGGTATCGCTTTCGGGCATCATCGGTTTTCTCGGCATGATGATCCCCAATGTGCTGGCGCAAACCGTCGGCGGCAGCCGCCGCAAACTGATTGCGCTGTCGGCTTGGTTGGGCGCAGTATTTTTGATGGTGGTGGACGGAGCGGCGCGCTGGCTGACATACCCTGTCGATTTGCCGGTCGGTATCGTGATTGCCTTATTGGGCGGACCGTTTTTTATGTATTTGTTTATCAAGCCTTTGAAAAGCCGTTGATGCCTAAACAGGCCGTCTGAAACTTTATTGCCCCATATCTTTTGCCATGCACACCTTATTTCAAATCTGTAATCTTTCCGTCCGCGTCCAAGACAAAACCCTGCTTGAAATCGATCAACTGGATATACCTTCGGGCATGACTGTCATTATCGGACCGAATGGTGCGGGCAAATCTACTTTGCTGCGGGCCTTAATCGGGCAAACAGGGCAGGGGGAAATCACGCTTTTCGGTGAGGCCGTTGCGCCGCAAATCCGCGCGGGCAGGGTGGCATGGGTCGGACAGCATGGCCGTTACAACATGCCGATGACCGTACGTGAATACATTGCGTTGGCGTCATTCGTACAAAAAGGCCGTCTGAACCATGAATGGGCGGACGAGTTGCTCGATTATTTTGATTTGACGGCATTGGCGGATAAGCGCATCGGCAAGCTCTCAGGCGGTGAACAGCAACGCGCCAACATCATCCGCGCCCTGTTGCAAAACGCGCCGGTCTTGCTTTTGGACGAACCGTGCAACCATCTCGATATCCGCCACCAACACCGCCTGATGCAGTATTTGGTCGGGCATTCAAACCGTGCCTCATCAATAATGGTATTACACGATTTAAACCTCGCCGCGCGTTATGCAGAACATATTATTTTGATGAATAAGGGAAAAGTCGTTGCATCAGGCAAGGTGGTCGAAGTGATGAGCCCCGACTTGCTTGAATCGGTTTATGGTTGGCAGATACGCCGTTGCGAAGATGAAGCAGGGTTTTATTTCAGAAGCTGAGCGCCAACAGGCCGTCTGAAAAACGATAAAGAAAATTTATTTTATCGTTCAAAAATAAAACGAGATGGGAGGATGTTCCCGACTTGAAGAACCAAATTTTGTGCATTTCACAAGTAAAATGCCGATTTTCATCAAATAGAAATACATTTAATTATTTATAGAATACAATATTTTAAAATAATACTAATTTTTAATTACGCAAAAATATTGACAAGAAAATGATGATGGTTATTTAATATATAAATCTTATTAATAATTTTTATTAATCATTATCATGGTACAGCAGCTTGTTTGGACTCCGAAACAATCCGCGCCCAAGGCATTTCCCGAACGTCAGGCATTGATGCCTGTTTGGGGCGGTGTTCCAATGCCACGTCCCCAGTGGCAGAACATTTGGAAGAAAAAGCTTCCCCATGCCACCGATGTGGATGCGCTTGCTTATCTGCATATTCCATTTTGCGCCAACCATTGCGTTTTTTGCGGCTTCTACCGTAATGCGTGGAAGGACAGCCAAAGCAGCGTGTACACCGACAAAATTATCGAAGAAATGGCCGCTGAAGCCGAAGTCCGTACAGGTAAGGGCAAAATCCGAGCCGTTTATTTCGGGGGCGGTACGCCGACCGCGTTGCTTACGGAAGACCTCGTCCGCCTGATTCGTGCCTGCTACCAATATTTGCCGCTTGCCGAAGACTGCGAGTTCACCATCGAAGGGCGCATGAGCCATTTCGGTTTGGAAAAAGCACAGGCTTGTCTCGAAGCAGGGGCCAACCGCATTTCCATCGGCGTGCAAACCTTCAATACCGCCATCCGACGCCGTCTCGGCCGCAAACACAGTGGCGACGAGGCGTTTGAATATTTGGCAAAATTGTGCGAACTCGATGCCGTGATTGTCGCTGATTTGATGTTCGGCCTGCCCAATCAAACCGATGAAGTTTGGCAAAACGATATCGCCCGCGCCGCCGAGCTGCCGCTGTCCGGTTTGGATACGTATGCGTTCAACCTTTATCCCATGCTGCCCATCAACCGCATGATTGAAAAAGGCGCATTTCCAATACCGCCGGGCTTTGATATTCAGGCAGACCAATATGCCTACACGGTTGAAACACTGCTAGAAAAAGGCTGGGAACAGGTCAGCAACAGCCACTTCGCCTATCCCGGCCGCGGCGAGCGCAACCGCTACAATACCCTGATCAAATCCGATATTCCCTGTTTGGCGTTCGGCTCCGGCGCAGGGGGTAACTTCGGCGGTTTCAGCTATCAGGTGCAGGGCGATTTGGAGAGCTATCTCGCCACGCCGAAAGGCGAGAAAAACATCGCGTTTATGAGCGGCCATAGTCCAAATAAAGCACTTCTCAGCAAAGTTCAGCACGATATTGAAACAGGCCGTCTGAATCCATTATTGTTCGACGGCAACAAAGCAGCGCAAAAGCTGATTGCCCAATGGCAGGAAATGCAGCTTTTTAAAGAACCCGATTCAGATGGCATTGTCCGTTTGAATACCAGCGGCCGTTATTGGTCGCCCACCCTTATCCGCAAACTCATGCTCACTCTTCCGACTCAAGAAAAGGATCAAACCATGCAAAAACTTTCAGCCGAACAACAAACCATGTTGCGCCAATCATTAGAAAAAAATCCCGGCCAAGTACTGGAAATGCTGGCCGCGCAAAACCAATGCAGTTTTGAAGACGTTATCCACTGCCTGCCTGAAGAGAACGTGCGCCAAACCGAAGGCAGCCGCATTGTCGAAATCCTCCAAGCCATCGCAGCATGGAATGAATCCGTGACCTTCATCGCCCACACCCCCGATGCCATCGTCGAAGTCAGCGGCAAACTGCCTAACGGCAAAGTCGGCCGCGGTTTCTACAATTTTGACCATCCTGAAACCGACGGCGGCGTACACGGCCACATCTACTATGAAAACTGCGCCTCCATCTACCTTTTGGAACGTCCGTTCATGGGTAAAGCCACTTGCTCGCTCAACTTTATCAACCGCAACGGTGGCGCCATGTTTAAAATTTTTGTCGGCCGCGATGAAGCAGGTGAGTTGAAACAACACCAAATCGAAGCCATGCGAAAACTGTTTGATGCCGCTTAAACGGTTTCAGACGGCCTGAAAATCCGTTCCTTGTTGCATAGAGGAGCGGATTTTCTAACAACAAACATCTACCATACAAAGGACCCCAAACATGCAACTCATCTTCGGAGCCAACGGGCCGTCCGGCCGCGCCTATATCCGCACATTGACTGACTCAGCCGATACCGTCGCCGTATTGAGAAGGCCGTCTGAAGACAGCTTTTTTGCCGAACACAATATTCAAACCGTTGTCGCCGATGCGCTTGATGCTGACGCACTCGATAAAGCGTTGGCACAATACTGTCCCGATACCGTGATCAGTTTTGTAGGCGGCAAAAACGAAGAGGGTATCCGCAGCGATGCGCTGGGCAATATCAACATCATTGCCGCTACGAAAGCCGCCAATCCGCAAGCCCGCTTTGTACTGATTACCAGCATGGGCTGCGGCGAACAATGGGACATGATGAGCGAGCCGTTTAAACAGGCACTCGGCGAAGCTGTCCGTGCCAAAACAGAAGCCGAAATCTATCTCAAACAAAGCGGTTTGAATTGGACCATCTTGCGCCCCTGCGGCCTTGCCGATGGCGAAGATAATGCCTATACCTTGACACAAAATGCCCAAGAAATTCCGCAAAAATACATGACGCGCAACGGCTTGGCCACTGCCGTTGCTGCCATTGTCGGCCAAGCGGACAGCAAGGGCGAAACGTATAGCGTTGGTGCGGCATAACCGGATTGAATAGATTGTCCACTTTCCATTGTTAAAGTTGGAGTAGGTAATTGATTAGTAGCCGATCAAACAATAAAGGATTTGCTGAGAAAAGACTGGGAGATATAAATAAAAGGCCGTCTGAAACATTTCAGATGGCCTTTTTGTGTAAGTGATTGTACGACTAGGAGAAACAGGAATTAATAGACTAAAATACTAGTATTATGAATTTAACATAATATAAATTAATTTCCTTTTCCCTATTCTTCTACAAATTCCGCTGTTTTGTTCCTATATGTTAAATGAGAATTAATGATACTCTAGAGAGAGTGCTTATAGTACTCCAATTTTTAGTATAAAATCAATAGGTTTTAAGAAATTTGTCAGTTTAATTTTACTATAACTCTACCACTGAATTATGGGATAGCGGAATAAAGTAGAGGATAGTCATATGATCTTGCCAATGCAATCCTTCCTCCATCCCCAGGGAGAAGGGCAAAGGATATAATCTTGGCAATGGTAATCTCCTCAACTGCTACCATTACTTAGGTACCCTGATCTACCGCCAGCTGCCCGACGGCGAAAACCAATATTACCAATACGATTTAGAAAACCAACTCGTCCGCGCCGAAATCAAAAAAGCAGCAGGCAATACCGAAATTTGGACCTACGCCTACGACCCGTTCGGAAGACGCCTTTCCAAAGAGCGCCAAGACAAACTTGCCTGGACAAGTACCGACCCGAAACGCACCCACTTCGTCTGGGACGGCACGCGATTACTTCAGGAGTACACCTACAAAGGCAGCTACACCTATCTCTACACCGACCAAGACAGCTACGAACCGCTGGCGCAAGTCTTTGACAACGCCAAAGACAGCAAACAATATCTCGCCTATTTCCACAATGATCAAATCGGCATCCTGCGCGAGATGACCGACATCCACGGCAATCTGTTGTGGTACGGCGAATACACCGCCTGGGGTCGTCTGAAAAAGGACGAGCGGGTTTATAAGGATGCGCATCAGCCGTTCAGACTGCAAAATCAGTATTATGATGAAGAGACCGGGCTGCATTACAACCTGATGAGGTATTACGAGCCTGAGGTGGGTCGGTTTGTGAACCAGGACCCGATTGGGTTGTTGGGTGGGGATAATTTGTATTTGTTTGCACCAAATATGCAGACTTGGGTTGACTCATTAGGATTAAGCGGGAAGCTAACAATTTATTCTGATACACATGATTTTGTAGGACATGCATTTATTGGATTAGAGAAAAATGGCAGAACTCAATATATAGGTCAAAGGAGAAGGGTTTAGATATAATTCAAAGGATATTACTAGTATTTTGGTTAGTGATATGGGAGGGACTATGAGTTTTAATGATACGAGGTATTTGGATAGTAAGTATTTGGTATCAAGGAGTTATGATTTGAATGATGATCAAATGAAAAAGGTTGAGTCATATATAAGGGACTTTAATAATAAAAATACAGAAACTTCTGGATATAATTTACGAAATAGGCAGTGTGCAAGTTTTGCATATGGAGCAAGTCAAGCTGCTGATATTAAAGAAATGAAAATGTCTGGTTGGGTTACTCCTGCTTCGTTAGCTAAGAAAATTAATAAATTAAATGGTAAATAAATTATGAAATCTATTTTAAGTTCAATTTTATCTCTAATAGTATCCTCCTCTTCTAATTTACCTTATGTTTCACATTACTCTTATGATTTTCAACATGGCTGGTTAAATATAGTTGTATCAGAATATAATAGTCAAAAAACTTGCGGAGATATAGGTATAAGTAATAATGAGTTACAATATAAGCTTTTTTGTGGGAAAGAAAATGGAAAAGGAATGATTCCGTTAAGTAAAATAAAATTCAAATATGAGAAAGATATTTTTTCTGCTCAAAGTATTATAAGTGGAAAAATATTTTTTTCAGTTAAATGTACGCAAGAGCAATACAGATATATAGAAAAGTATATTAAGAAATAAAATAGCAAAAGACAATTAAATCCTGTACAAATATAGAATTTGTAATAATCTGAAGTTTACAACATACATTTTTTTACAAAATCACAGATAGCATGTGTGCTTTTAAAGCGTACATGCGCATATCTATGTTTTCTTCAATACAAGATTTTCCTTTTTACAGGGTTCTCTTGAATTTGATGGAACTGGTAAAGATCCTAGTTTGGAGAATTGATACTAGCAAGCCGTAGCCCGCACAAAACCTTGAGTCCTGACGTAGGGTGTGTGCGGAACGCACGCACGCGGTTTCCACTTTTCAGACGGCCTCACTATCTTCTTTGAGGTCGTCTTAACCATTTGTTCTTTAACAATCTCATTAACAGTTAACATAAAGGCCGGGACCTTTGCAAAATTCCTTTTCCCCCAACAGCCGAAATCTAAATAAAGATTTTCGGCTGTTTTTGTTTCAAATATTCACTAATCCTACCCAAATACCCCCTTAATCCTCCCCGGATACCCGATAATCAGGCATCCGACCAC
>NZ_JBQCUS010000013.1:0-15729 GCF_051963015.1 Neisseria sp. P0006.S004
AACGTAACCATTACTGTAGAACTGATTGCGCCTATCGCTATGGAAGAAGGTCTGCGCTTTGCGATTCGCGAAGGTGGCCGTACCGTAGGTGCGGGTGTGGTTTCTTCTGTAATCGCTTAAGTTTAGAGGCCAATAGCTCAATTGGTAGAGTATCGGTCTCCAAAACCGAGGGTTGGGGGTTCGAGACCCTCTTGGCCTGCCAAATAAAAAATTAACCGGCCTTGTGCCGGTTAATTTTTTTGTACTTAAGTTTTAAGATTATTTGGAATTAATTAATGGATCAATGCCGCTATCTAAAATGAAGGCGGGTGGGGTATTGATAAGTGAGTAAAGATGACAGAACATCCGTCTGGACGCAAAGAAGGCCATCAGAAAAAGGAAGTTGTGGTAAGTAATAAGCCGGCTCCTGAAAAGAAAGAAGGTCTGTTTGCATATTTTAAGAGCTCTTGGACTGAGTTTAAGAAGGTAGTTTGGCCGAGTCGTGATGAAGCGGTTAAAATGACTGTATTTGTGATTATCTTTGTTGCAGTTTTAGCAGCCTTCATTTATGCGGCAGATACAATTATTTCATGGTTGTTTTTTGATGTTTTATTAAATAGGAAAGGGTAAAGATGTCAAAGCGTTGGTATGTGGTACAGGCCTATTCCGGTTTCGAGAAAAATGTTCAAAAAACATTGAAAGAGCGTATTGCTCGTGAAAACATGGAAGAATATTTCGGTCAGATTCTCGTTCCTGTAGAGGAAGTGGTAGATATCAAGAATGGCCGAAAAACCATCAGTGAGCGTAAATTCTATCCAGGCTATGTGCTGGTTGAAATGGAAATGACCGATGATTCATGGCACTTGGTTAAGAGTACCCCTCGAGTAAATGGTTTTGTAGGTGGTAGCGGAAATCGTCCAATCCCAATTTCTCAAAAAGATGCAGATGCTATTTTGCAACAAGCCAAAACAGGTGTTGAGAAGCCAAAACCAAAAGTTGAATTCGAAGTGGGTCAGCAGGTTCGTGTGAATGAAGGTCCATTTGCTGATTTCAATGGAATTGTTGATGAAGTTAACTACGAGCGTAATAGACTGCGTGTTTCAGTTCAAATTTTTGGTCGGGAAACACCGGTTGAATTAGAGTTCGGTCAGGTTGAAAAGATTTAAGTGGTTTAATTCGCTTGAAAATTTTTTTTTAAGCAGATATAATCGCAAATTCTGTTTGGGAAGCGGAATGGTTCCGCGTTATACCCGTTTTTAGGAGTCCTTAAGTGGCAAAGAAAATTATCGGCTACATCAAACTGCAAATTCCTGCAGGTAAAGCCAATCCATCTCCCCCAGTTGGTCCTGCTTTGGGTCAGCGTGGTTTGAACATCATGGAATTCTGTAAAGCATTTAATGCTGCAACCCAAGGTATGGAACCTGGTTTGCCAATTCCAGTCGTGATTACTGCATTTGCAGATAAATCATTTACATTTGTGATGAAAACTCCACCAGCTTCTATCTTGTTGAAAAAAGCTGCTGGTCTGCAAAAAGGTAGTTCTAATCCTCTGACTAACAAAGTGGGTAAATTGACTCGCGCTCAGTTGGAAGAAATTGCTAAAACTAAAGAGCCTGATTTGACTGCTGCTGACTTGGATGCGGCTGTTCGTACTATCGCAGGTTCTGCTCGCTCAATGGGCTTGGACGTGGAGGGTGTTGTATAATGGCTAAAGTATCTAAACGCTTGAAAGCTCTACGCTCTTCTGTTGAAGCTAACAAACTGTACGCAATCGACGAAGCAATTGCTTTGGTTAAAAAAGCTGCTACTGCTAAATTTGACGAGTCTGTTGATGTATCTTTCAACTTGGGCGTTGATCCTCGTAAATCTGACCAAGTTATCCGTGGTTCAGTCGTTCTGCCTAAAGGTACCGGTAAAACAACTCGCGTAGCTGTATTTACTCAAGGTGCAAATGCAGATGCTGCTAAAGAAGCTGGTGCAGATATTGTCGGTTTTGAAGATCTGGCCGCTGAAATCAAAGCTGGTAACCTGAACTTTGACGTTGTTATTGCTTCTCCTGATGCAATGCGTATCGTTGGTCAATTGGGTACCATCTTGGGTCCTCGTGGTTTGATGCCAAACCCTAAAGTAGGTACTGTTACTCCTAACGTTGCTGAAGCAGTTAAAAATGCAAAAGCAGGTCAAGTACAATACCGTACAGATAAAGCCGGTATCGTTCATGCAACTATCGGTCGTGCTTCTTTCGCTGAAGCTGACTTGAAAGAAAACTTCAATGCGCTGCTGGATGCTATCGTTAAAGCCAAACCTGCTGCTGCTAAGGGTCAGTACCTGAAAAAAGTTGCTGTATCTAGCACTATGGGTTTGGGTGTTCGCGTTGATACTGCAAGCGTGAACAACTAAGAAATTTTCAGGTGATCTGATTTTCTGGATCACCTGAATTTGGGCTACTTAAAATTAAGTAGATGTCCAAGACCGTAGGGATCGTAAGATTTAATCGTAATTGCCCTACGCAGACGGTAGTCCTGAAACACATTGCAAGATTGCTTGTAAGATGTCTTTTTAGGTTACCGCGCTGGTGGGATATCATTCGGTATCCTGTTTATAAACAGTGGGAGGTAGACCTTGAGTCTCAATATTGAAACCAAGAAAGTGGCCGTAGAGGAAATTAGCGCAGCAATTGCTAACGCTCAAACTCTCGTAGTCGCTGAATATCGCGGTATCAGTGTTTCCAGTATGACTGAGCTTCGTGCAAATGCACGTAAAGAAGGCGTTTACTTGCGCGTTCTGAAAAATACTCTGGCTCGTCGCGCAGTAGAGGGTACTTCATTCGCAGGTTTGGCCGATCAAATGGTTGGTCCATTGGTTTACGCTGCTTCTGAAGATGCTGTTGCTGCTGCTAAAGTGCTGCACCAATTCGCGAAAAAAGATGACAAAATTATCGTTAAAGCCGGTTCTTACAATGGCGAAGTGATGAACCCTGCTCAGGTTGCTGAGTTGGCTTCTATTCCAAGCCGCGAAGAACTGTTGTCCAAACTGTTGTTCGTTATGCAAGCTCCTGTATCAGGCTTTGCACGTGGTTTGGCTGCTTTGGCAGAGAAAAAAGCTGGCGAAGAAGCCGCTTAATCGATTTTGTTTCATTTAATCAATTATTTTTTAATACAATATTTGGAGTAAAATAGCATGGCTATTACTAAAGAAGACATTTTGGAAGCCGTTGGTTCTTTGACCGTAATGGAATTGAACGACCTGGTTAAAGCTTTTGAAGAGAAATTTGGCGTTTCTGCTGCTGCCGTTGCAGTTGCAGGTCCTGCAGGTGCTGGTGCAGCTGCTGCTGAAGAAAAAACTGAATTTGATGTAGTATTGGCTTCTGCCGGTGATCAAAAAGTTGGCGTGATTAAAGTTGTCCGCGCTATCACTGGCCTGGGTCTGAAAGAAGCTAAAGACATCGTTGACGGTGCACCTAAAACTCTGAAAGAAGGTGTTTCTAAAGCTGAAGCTGAAGACATCCAAAAACAACTGGAAGAAGCCGGCGCTAAAGTCGAAATCAAATAATTTGATGCTTCCTATAAAGGCTGGCAGTTTTCTGCCAGCCTTATTTTGCTTCTTAAAATAAGCATCAGGCATTGTTTACATTTATTTGCATAGTCTTTATAAAATCATTGCAAATAAATGTAAATATCAGATTGATACATGCCGTTGTTTCAGACGGCCTATTATTTAAAATTGCTTTTCGGAGTGTATATGAGCTATTCGTTTACCGAGAAAAAACGTATCCGTAAGAGTTTTGCAAAGCGAGAGAATGTCTTAGATGTTCCTTTCCTGCTGGCAACCCAAATTGATTCTTATGCGAAATTTTTGCAGCTGGAAAATGCTTTTGACCAACGCACTGATGATGGTCTGCAAGCAGCATTTAATTCTATTTTCCCGATTGTGAGCCATAACGGTTATGCGCGATTGGAGTTTGTGCATTACACATTGGGCGAGCCTTTATTCGATATTCCTGAATGTCAATTGCGCGGCATTACTTACGCGGCTCCATTGCGTGCCCGTATCCGTTTGGTGATTTTGGATAAAGAAGCATCTAAGCCGACTGTAAAAGAAGTTCGTGAAAACGAAGTGTATATGGGTGAAATCCCATTGATGACGCCAAGCGGCTCTTTTGTCATCAATGGTACTGAGCGTGTGATTGTTTCCCAGCTGCACCGTTCTCCTGGCGTGTTCTTTGAGCATGACCGTGGTAAAACACATTCTTCCGGTAAGCTGTTGTTCTCTGCTCGTATTATTCCTTACCGTGGTTCATGGTTGGATTTCGAATTTGATCCAAAAGATTTGCTGTATTTCCGTATCGACCGTCGCCGTAAAATGCCGGTTACGATTTTGTTGAAAGCTTTGGGCTACAACAATGAACAAATCTTGGATATTTTCTACGACAAAGAAACTTTCTATTTGTCTTCAAACGGTGTTCAAACTGATCTGATTGCAGGCCGTCTGAAAGGTGAAACTGCCAAAGTTGATATCTTGGATAAAGAAGGCAATGTACTGGTTGCCAAAAGTAAACGCATTACTGCGAAAAATATCCGTGATATTACCAATGCAGGCTTGACTCGTTTGAATGTAGAGCCAGAAAGCTTGATAGGCAAATCATTGGCTGCTGACCTGATTGATCCGGAAACCGGCGAAGTATTGGCTTCTGCTAACGATGAAATTACAGAAGAACTGTTGGCCAAACTTGATATCCATGGTGTAAAAGAAATTACGACCCTTTATATCAACGAATTGGATCAAGGCGGTTACATCTCCAGCACTCTGCGTACAGACGAAACTGCTGATCAGCAGGCTGCACGCGTAGCGATTTACCGCATGATGCGTCCTGGCGAACCGCCTACCGAAGAAGCTGTTGAGCAGCTCTTCAACCGCTTGTTCTTCAGTGAAGACAGCTATGATTTGTCTCGCGTAGGCCGTATGAAATTTAATACGCGTACATACGAGCAAAAACTGTCTGAAGCACAACAAAACTCTTGGTATGGCCGTTTGTTGAATGAGACTTTGGCCGGAGCTGCCGAAAAAGGCGGTTATGTCCTGAGTGTCGAAGATATTGTTGCCTCAATTGCTACTTTGGTTGAATTGCGTAACGGTCATGGTGAAGTGGACGATATTGACCACTTGGGTAATCGTCGTGTTCGTTCTGTGGGTGAGTTGACTGAAAACCAATTCCGTAGCGGTTTGGCTCGTGTAGAACGCGCAGTTAAAGAGCGTCTGAACCAAGCAGAATCTGAGAACTTGATGCCGCATGACTTGATCAATGCGAAACCTGTTTCTGCCGCGATTAAAGAATTCTTCGGCTCTAGCCAATTGAGCCAATTTATGGATCAGACCAACCCATTGTCTGAAGTTACCCATAAACGCCGTGTATCTGCATTGGGCCCGGGCGGTTTGACTCGCGAACGTGCCGGCTTTGAGGTGCGAGACGTACACCCGACCCACTATGGCCGTGTATGTCCTATTGAAACACCTGAGGGTCCAAACATTGGTTTGATCAACTCATTGTCCGTTTATGCGCGTACCAATGATTATGGTTTCTTGGAAACCCCTTACCGCCGTGTTGTCGATGGCAAAGTAACTGAAGAAATCGACTACTTGTCTGCTATTGAAGAAGGCCGTTATGTGATTGCACAGGCGAATGCCGATTTGGACAAAGACGGTAATCTGATTGGCGACTTGGTTACTTGTCGTGAAAAAGGCGAAACCATTATGGCAACGCCTGACCGCGTTCAATATATGGACGTGGCAACCGGTCAAGTAGTATCTGTTGCAGCATCTCTGATTCCATTCTTGGAGCATGATGACGCGAACCGTGCATTGATGGGCGCCAACATGCAACGTCAGGCCGTACCTTGCCTGCGCCCTGAAAAACCAATGGTTGGTACCGGTATCGAGCGTTCTGTTGCGGTTGACTCTGCAACTGCAATCGTTGCCCGCCGTGGCGGTGTGGTTGAATATGTAGATGCCAACCGTGTGGTGATTCGTGTCCATGACGATGAGGCAACTGCCGGTGAAGTGGGTGTCGATATTTACAACTTGGTTAAATTTACCCGTTCCAACCAATCTACCAACATCAACCAACGTCCGGCTGTCAAAGCAGGCGATGTTTTGCAACGCGGTGATTTGATTGCTGACGGTGCATCCACCGATTTGGGCGAATTGGCTCTGGGTCAAAACATGACCATCGCCTTTATGCCGTGGAACGGTTACAACTACGAAGACTCGATTCTGATTTCTGAAAAAGTAGCTGCAGACGACCGCTATACTTCGATTCACATTGAGGAATTGAACGTTGTTGCCCGTGATACCAAGCTGGGTGCGGAAGACATTACCCGCGATATTCCGAACTTGTCCGAGCGTATGCAAAACCGTTTGGATGAATCCGGTATTGTTTACATCGGTGCAGAAGTAGAAGCTGGTGACGTCTTGGTAGGTAAAGTAACACCTAAAGGTGAAACCCAACTGACTCCTGAAGAAAAACTGCTGCGTGCCATCTTCGGTGAAAAAGCGTCTGACGTAAAAGATACTTCATTGCGTATGCCTACCGGCATGAGCGGTACCGTTATCGATGTTCAAGTCTTTACTCGTGAAGGTATTCAACGCGACAAACGTGCTCAATCCATTATTGATTCTGAGCTGAAACGTTACCGTCAAGACTTGAGCGACCAGTTGCGTATTTTTGATAACGACGCATTTGACCGTATTGAGCGCATGATTGTCGGCCAAAAAGCTAACGGTGGCCCGATGAAGCTGGCTAAAGGCAGCGAAATTACTACTGAATATCTGGCAAGCCTGTCAAGCAAACATGATTGGTTTGACATCCGTCTGGCTGACGAAGATTTGGCCAAACAGTTGGAACTGATTAAATTGAGTCTGCAACAAAAACGCGAAGAAGCGGATGAGTTGTATGAGATCAAGAAGAAAAAACTGACCCAAGGCGACGAGCTGCAACCGGGCGTACAAAAAATGGTGAAAGTATTTATCGCCATCAAACGCCGTCTGCAAGCCGGTGACAAAATGGCGGGTCGCCACGGTAACAAAGGCGTGGTATCACGCATTCTGCCAGTGGAAGACATGCCTTACATGGCTGACGGCCGTCCGGTAGACATCGTACTGAACCCGTTGGGTGTACCTTCCCGTATGAACATCGGTCAGATTTTGGAAGTTCACTTGGGTTGGGCGGCAAAAGGTATCGGCGAGCGTATCGACCGTATGCTGAAAGAGCAACGCAAAGCCAGCGAGCTGCGTGAATTCTTGAACAAGCTCTACAACGGTAGCGGTAAGAAAGAAGATTTGGACAGCCTGACAGATGAAGAAATCATCGAATTGGCTTCTAACCTGCGCAAAGGTGCATCTTTCGCCTCTCCTGTATTCGACGGTGCGAAAGAGTCTGAAATCCGCGAAATGTTGAACTTGGCTTACCCAAGCGAAGATCCTGAGGTTGAGAAACTGGGCTTCAACGACAGTAAAACTCAAATCACGCTGTATGACGGCCGTTCAGGCGAAGCATTTGACCGCAAGGTTACAGTCGGTGTGATGCACTATCTGAAACTGCACCACTTGGTTGACGAAAAAATGCACGCCCGTTCTACCGGTCCATACAGTCTGGTAACCCAGCAGCCTCTGGGCGGTAAAGCTCAGTTCGGTGGACAACGTTTCGGTGAGATGGAGGTTTGGGCATTGGAAGCATACGGCGCGGCATACACGCTGCAAGAGATGCTGACTGTGAAGTCAGACGACGTGAACGGTCGTACCAAAATGTACGAAAACATCGTCAAAGGCGAACACAAAATCGATGCTGGTATGCCTGAATCCTTCAACGTATTGGTTAAAGAGATTCGCTCACTGGGCTTGGATATCGATTTGGAACGTTACTAAACAGAAGTTTTCAGACGGCCCCTCAAGGTCGTCTGAAAAAGCGGTTTCAGAATAAGAATGAAGCAATCGGCATTTAGGCCGTCTGAAATCAAAAGTACCGTTTCCCAATATCGAAAATCCGCCATGCGGTAAAAATACTTCCTTCAAGGAGCAAAAATGAATTTGTTGAACTTATTTAATCCGTTGCAAACTGCCGGCATGGAAGAAGAGTTTGATGCCATCAAAATCGGTATTGCCTCTCCCGAAACCATCCGCTCATGGTCTTATGGCGAAGTTAAAAAACCTGAAACCATCAACTACCGTACGTTCAAACCTGAGCGCGACGGTTTGTTCTGCGCCAAAATCTTTGGCCCGGTCAAAGACTATGAATGTTTGTGCGGTAAATACAAACGCTTGAAATTTAAAGGCGTAACCTGTGAAAAATGTGGCGTAGAAGTTACCCTTTCCAAAGTACGCCGCGAACGCATGGGCCACATTGAATTGGCAGCACCAGTTGCCCACATTTGGTTCTTGAAATCCCTGCCTTCCCGCTTGGGTATGGTATTGGACATGACTTTGCGCGATATCGAACGCGTATTGTACTTTGAAGCATTTGTGGTAACCGATCCCGGTATGACTCCGTTGCAACGTCGTCAATTGCTGACTGAAGACGATTACTACAACAAACTGGACGAATACGGCGATGACTTCGATGCCAAAATGGGTGCAGAAGGTATCCGTGAATTGCTGCGCACCTTGGATATTACCGGCGAAATCGAAATCCTGCGTCAAGAGCTGGAATCTACCGGTTCTGACACCAAAATTAAAAAAATTGCCAAACGTTTGAAAGTATTGGAAGCCTTTCACCGTTCCGGTATGAAACTGGAATGGATGATTATGGATGTGCTGCCGGTATTGCCGCCTGATTTGCGTCCGTTGGTTCCATTGGATGGTGGTCGTTTTGCCACTTCCGATTTGAACGATTTGTACCGCCGCGTTATCAACCGTAACAACCGTCTGAAACGTCTGTTGGAACTGCATGCGCCTGACATCATCGTTCGTAACGAAAAACGTATGTTGCAAGAAGCGGTTGATTCCCTGTTGGATAACGGCCGTCGCGGTAAAGCCATGACCGGTGCCAACAAACGCCCGCTGAAATCATTGGCTGACATGATTAAAGGTAAAGGCGGCCGCTTCCGTCAAAACCTGCTGGGTAAACGTGTGGACTACTCTGGTCGTTCCGTGATTACCGTAGGCCCATACCTGCGTCTGCACCAATGTGGTCTGCCGAAAAAAATGGCGTTGGAACTGTTCAAACCATTTATTTTCCACAAATTGGAAAAACAAGGTTTGGCTTCTACCGTTAAAGCTGCGAAAAAATTGGTAGAGCAAGAGGTGCCTGAAGTATGGGATATCTTGGAAGAAGTCATCCGCGAACATCCGATTATGTTGAACCGTGCGCCAACCCTGCACCGTTTGGGTATTCAAGCGTTTGAACCTATCCTGATTGAAGGTAAAGCGATTCAGTTGCACCCATTGGTGTGTGCCGCATTTAACGCCGACTTTGACGGTGACCAAATGGCTGTACACGTTCCATTGAGCTTGGAAGCACAAATGGAAGCACGCACGCTGATGCTGGCTTCAAACAACGTATTGTCTCCAGCCAACGGCGAACCAATCATCGTACCTTCTCAAGATATCGTATTGGGTTTGTACTACATGACCCGCGACCGTATCAATGCCAAAGGTGAAGGCAGCCTGTTTGCCGATGTGAAAGAAGTACATCGTGCATACCATACCAAACAGGTTGAACTGGGTACGAAAATTACCGTACGTCTGCGCGAATGGGTGAAAAACGAAGCAGGTGAGTTTGAGCCTGTTGTTAACCGTTATGAAACAACCGTCGGCCGTGCATTGTTGAGCGAAATCTTGCCTAAAGGCCTGCCGTTCGAGTACATCAACAAAGCGCTGAAGAAAAAAGAAATTTCTAAACTGATTAACGCATCATTCCGTCTGTGCGGCTTGCGTGATACAGTTATTTTCGCTGACCACCTGATGTATACCGGTTTCGGTTTTGCGGCAAAAGGCGGTATTTCCATTGCGGTTGACGATATGGAAATTCCGAAAGAAAAAGCAGCCTTGCTGGCTGAGGCTAATGCCGAAGTTAAAGAAATCGAAGACCAATACCGTCAAGGTTTGGTAACCAACGGCGAACGTTACAATAAAGTGGTCGATATTTGGGGTCGTGCCGGCGATAAGATCGCTAAAGCGATGATGGACAACCTGTCCAAACAAAAAGTCATCGACCGTGACGGCAACGAAGTTGATCAAGAGTCCTTTAACTCTATTTACATGATGGCCGACTCTGGTGCCCGTGGTTCTGCGGCTCAGATTAAACAGTTGTCCGGTATGCGTGGTTTGATGGCAAAACCTGACGGCTCCATTATTGAAACGCCTATTACCTCCAACTTCCGCGAAGGTCTGACCGTATTGCAATACTTTATTGCGACCCACGGTGCACGTAAGGGTTTGGCGGATACCGCGTTGAAAACTGCAAACTCCGGTTACCTGACCCGTCGTTTGGTAGACGTAACCCAAGACTTGGTAGTTGTTGAAGACGATTGCGGTACTTCAGACGGCTTTGTGATGAAGGCAGTGGTACAAGGCGGTGATGTGATTGAAGCCTTGCGCGATCGTATTTTGGGCCGCGTTACTGCTTCTGATGTTGTCGATCCTTCGACTGGCGAGACTTTGGTTGAAGCTGGTACGTTGTTGACCGAGAAACTGGTAGATATGATCGACCAATCTGGTGTCGATGAAGTCAAAGTCCGTACGCCGATTACTTGTAAAACCCGTCATGGCCTGTGTGCACACTGTTATGGTCGCGACTTGGCACGCGGTAAACTGGTTAACGCCGGTGAGGCAGTTGGTGTGATTGCTGCACAATCCATTGGTGAACCAGGTACTCAGCTGACCATGCGTACGTTCCACATTGGTGGTGCGGCATCTCGTGCGGCAGCAGCCAGCCAAGTAGAAGCCAAATCCAACGGTACAGCACGTTTCAGCAGCCAAATGCGTTACGTTGCCAATAACAAAGGTGAGTTGGTTGTCATTGGCCGCTCTTGTGAAGTAGTGATTCACGACGATATTGGTCGCGAACGTGAACGTCACAAAGTACCTTACGGTGCAATCCTGCTGGTACAAGATGGTGAAGCTATTAAAGCCGGTCAAACTTTGGCGACTTGGGATCCGCATACCCGTCCTATGATCACCGAACACGCAGGTACGGTGAAATTCGAGAACGTGGAAGAGGGTGTTACTGTTGCGAAACAAACTGACGATGTAACCGGTTTGTCTACTCTGGTAGTGATTGACGGTAAACGTCGTTCCTCTAGTGCTTCTAAACTGTTGCGTCCAACTGTCAAACTGTTGGATGAAAATGGTCTGGAAATCTGCATTCCAGGTACGACTACCCCAGTTTCTATGGCATTCCCGGTCGGTGCGGTGATTACCATCCGTGAAGGTCAGGAAGTCGGTAAGGGTGATGTATTGGCGCGTATTCCGCAAGCGTCTTCTAAAACCCGCGATATTACCGGTGGTTTGCCGCGCGTTGCTGAGTTGTTTGAAGCACGCGTACCGAAAGATGCCGGCATGTTGGCTGAAATTACCGGTACCGTTTCCTTCGGTAAAGAAACCAAAGGTAAACAGCGTCTGATTATTACCGACGTAGACGGTGTGGCATACGAAACGCTGATTTCTAAAGAGAAACAGATTTTGGTACACGACGGTCAAGTGGTAAACCGCGGTGAAACCATCGTAGACGGTGCCGTAGATCCACACGACATTCTGCGTCTGCAAGGTATCGAAGCATTGGCTCGCTACATTGTTCAAGAGGTACAAGAGGTTTACCGCCTGCAAGGTGTGAAGATTTCCGATAAACACATCGAAGTCATCATCCGCCAAATGCTGCGTCGAGTGAACATCGTTGATTCCGGTGATACAGAGTTCATTACCGGTGAGCAAGTTGAGCGTGGCGATGTGATGCTTGCCAATGAAAAAGCCATGGCTGAAGACAAAGAGCCTGCACGTTATGAAAACGTGTTGCTGGGTATTACCAAAGCTTCCTTGTCTACAGACAGCTTCATTTCAGCGGCATCGTTCCAAGAAACAACCCGCGTCTTGACAGAGGCCGCTATTATGGGCAAACAAGACGAGCTGCGCGGTCTGAAAGAGAACGTGATTGTCGGTCGTTTGATTCCTGCCGGTACAGGTTTGACCTACCACCGCAGCCGTCATCAACAATGGCAGCAAGCCGATCAAGAAACTTCTGAAATCGAAGCTTCAGACGAATAATCCGGAAGGATTTTCGTGAAAATAAAACCGCAAGACTGGCTTGCGGTTTTATTTTATAGAGGGCTTAGGATAGAGTAGAGAGTGAGGCCGTCTGAATCTTTCAGACGGCCATTGCTTCCAAAATTTTAAAGATAAATAGAAAAACACCAAACTTTATCAGTCATTTGCTTGACTAAACCCTTGCAATAAAAATATAATTCCAATCTTGTCGACATGGTGTCGGCAAGTATTTAACTCAACAGGACGAGAAAATATGCCAACTATTAACCAATTGGTACGCAAAGGCCGTCAAAAGCCTGTGTACGTAAACAAAGTGCCTGCACTGGAAGCTTGCCCGCAAAAACGTGGCGTGTGCACCCGTGTATACACAACTACCCCTAAAAAACCTAACTCTGCATTGCGTAAAGTATGTAAAGTTCGCCTGACCAACGGTTTTGAAGTAATTTCATACATCGGCGGTGAAGGCCACAACCTGCAAGAGCACAGTGTCGTATTGATCCGCGGCGGTCGTGTAAAAGACTTGCCAGGTGTACGTTACCACACTGTACGCGGTTCTTTGGATACTGCAGGTGTTAAAGACCGTAAACAAGCCCGTTCTAAATACGGTGCTAAGCGTCCTAAATAATTATCGGGACTCAAATAGGCACGTCGGCCGCCTAAGCTGAACAACGGCCGAGTAAGTGAATACTCAATTGGGTATTCATGGGAATTGCCCCAACTGAATAGATTAAAGGAAATTAAAATGCCAAGACGTAGAGAAGTCCCTAAGCGCGACGTACTGCCAGATCCTAAATTCGGCAGCGTTGAGCTGACTAAATTCATGAACGTATTGATGATTGACGGTAAAAAATCTGTTGCAGAACGTATCGTTTACGGTGCGCTGGAACAAATTGAGAAAAAAACCGGCAAAGTAGCAATCGAAGTATTTAACGAAGCCATTGCAAACGCCAAACCTATCGTGGAAGTGAAAAGCCGCCGTGTAGGTGGTGCAAACTACCAAGTTCCTGTTGAAGTTCGTCCTTCACGTCGTCTGGCTTTGGCAATGCGCTGGGTTCGCGACGCGGCCCGTAAACGTGGTGAGAAATCTATGGACCTGCGTTTGGCAGGTGAATTGATTGATGCGGCTGAAGGTCGTGGTGGTGCGTTGAAAAAACGTGAAGAAGTACACCGCATGGCTGAAGCTAACAAAGCATTCTCTCACTTCCGTTTCTAATATCGAAAGGCTAACAAAATGGCTCGTAAGACCCCTATCAGCCTGTATCGCAATATCGGTATTTCTGCCCATATTGACGCGGGTAAAACAACCACAACAGAACGTATTTTGTTCTATACAGGTTTGACTCACAAATTGGGCGAAGTGCATGACGGTGCAGCTACTACCGACTACATGGAGCAAGAGCAAGAGCGTGGTATTACCATTACTTCTGCTGCTGTGACTTCTTATTGGTCCGGTATGGCGAAACAGTTCCCTGAGCATCGTTTCAACATCATCGACACCCCGGGACACGTTGACTTTACTGTAGAGGTAGAGCGTTCTATGCGTGTATTGGACGGCGCGGTAATGGTTTACTGTGCAGTAGGCGGTGTTCAACCTCAATCTGAAACCGTATGGCGTCAAGCTAACAAATACCAAGTACCTCGCTTGGCATTTGTAAACAAAATGGACCGTCAAGGTGCCAACTTCTTCCGCGTTGTTGAGCAAATGAAAACTCGTTTGCGCGCAAACCCAGTACCTATCGTGATTCCGGTTGGTGCGGAAGACAGCTTCAGCGGTGTTGTTGACCTGTTGAAAATGAAATCCATTATTTGGAATGAAGCCGATAAAGGTACAACCTTTACCTATGGCGATATTCCTGCTGAATTGGTTGAGACTGCTGAAGAATGGCGTCAAAACATGATTGAAGCTGCAGCAGAGGCCAGCGAAGAATTGATGGACAAATACTTGGGCGGTGATGAGCTGACTGAAGAAGAAATCGTAGGCGCATTGCGTCAACGTACTTTGGCCGGTGAAATTCAACCAATGTTGTGCGGTTCAGCATTCAAAAACAAAGGTGTTCAACGTATGTTGGACGCAGTTGTAGAATTGCTGCCTGCTCCTACCGACATTCCTCCAGTTCAAGGTGTTAACCCTAACACTGAAGAAGCTGACAGCCGTGAAGCCAGCGATGAAGAGAAATTCTCTGCATTGGCATTCAAAATGTTGAACGACAAATATGTTGGTCAATTGACCTTCATCCGCGTTTACTCTGGTGTTGTGAAATCCGGTGATACCGTATTGAACTCAGTAAAAGGTACTCGCGAACGTATCGGTCGTCTGGTGCAAATGACTGCTGCAGACCGTACTGAAATCGAAGAAGTACGTGCTGGTGATATTGCAGCTGCAATCGGTCTGAAAGACGTTACCACTGGTGAAACCCTGTGTGCTGAAAGCGCACCAATCATCTTGGAACGTATGGAATTCCCTGAGCCGGTAATTCACATTGCTGTTGAGCCAAAAACTAAAGCCGACCAAGAAAAAATGGGTATTGCTCTGAACCGTTTGGCTAAGGAAGACCCTTCTTTCCGCGTTCGTACAGATGAAGAATCTGGTCAAACCATTATTTCCGGTATGGGTGAGTTGCACTTGGAAATTATTGTTGACCGTATGAAACGCGAATTCGGTGTGGAAGCTAACATTGGTGCGCCTCAAGTTGCATACCGTGAAACTATCCGCAAAGAAGTTGAAGCAGAATACAAACACGCCAAACAATCTGGTGGTAAAGGTCAATACGGTCACGTTGTGATCAAAATGGAACCTATGGAACCAGGTGGCGAAGGTTACGAATTTATCGACGAAATTAAAGGTGGTGTGATTCCTCGCGAATTTATTCCGTCTGTCGATAAAGGTATCCGTGATACTCTGCCTAACGGTATCGTTGCCGGTTACCCAGTTGTTGACGTTCGTGTACGTTTGATCTTCGGTTCTTCGCATGATGTAGACTCTTCACAACTGGCCTTCGAATTGGCAGCTTCTCAAGCCTTTAAAGAAGGTATGCGTAAAGCTAATCCAGCTCTGTTGGAACCAATTATGGCAGTTGAGGTGGAAACACCTGAAGAATACATGGGTGACGTAATGGGCGACTTGAACCGTCGTCGTGGCGTTGTATTGGGTATGGATGATGACGGTATCGGTGGTAAGAAAGTTCGCGCCGAAGTACCTCTGGCAGAAATGTTCGGTTACTCAACCGACTTGCGTTCTGCAACCCAAGGTCGCGCTACTTACTCCATGGAGTTCAAAAAATACGCTGAAGCTCCTGCTCACGTAGCTGCTGCTGTAACTGAAGCCCGTAAAGGCTAATCAGAAAAGGCCGTCTGAAACTGAAAATAAATTTTCAGACGGCCATTGTTCTTTAATCGATCTTTATATGTAAAGGAATTAGCTCATGGCTAAGGAAAAATTTGAACGTAGCAAACCGCACGTAAACGTTGGCACCATCGGTCACGTTGACCATGGTAAAA
>NZ_JBQCUS010000014.1:0-14830 GCF_051963015.1 Neisseria sp. P0006.S004
CCACCTAAAGGCGATGTGTTTGAACCTGTTGAAAGCCGACAATAGGCTAAGTGTGCCTGTTGCTGCCTAAAAGGTGGCCGGATGCCTGATTATCGGGTATCCGGGGAGGATTAAGGGGGTATTTGGGTAGAATTAGTGGACATTTGAAATGAAAACAGCCGAAATCCTGTTTTGGGCTTCGGCTGTTGAGGAAAGGTATTTTGCAAAGGTCTCAGGCCGTCTGTTGTTCAGACGGCCTTTTTTATTTCCTCAAACAAATACAGTTTGAGATTGAACCCAATCCAGTTCTAAGCGGCATGCAACACAAAAATCGTCGGGCGTTTTTTCAAATTCGGCATTTCTTTTCTTTTTCGCCACTGAGCAATCGTCTGGCTGATGATTCCCTGAGTCGGCAAGGTCAAATCTGTAGCCACGCACAAGCGCGTTTCAGGATGCAGGTTTTCCACCGCATCAGCCAACAACGCATCGTTACGATACGGCGTTTCGATAAACAGCTGCGTTTCATTCTGCTGGCGCGAACGTTGCTCCAAAGCCTTCAAACTCTGAATGCGCTCATTTTTTTCAGACGGCAGATAACCCTTAAATGCAAAGTTCTGCCCATTCGCACCCGAAGCCATCAGCGCCAGCAACAAGCTGGACGGGCCGACCAAAGGCCGTACTTCAAAACCGTGTTTATGCGCCAATACCACCAAATTTGCGCCCGGATCGGCCACAGCCGGGCAACCCGCCTCGCTGACAATGCCCATACAGCGCCCTTCTTGCAAAGGTTTCAGCAATTCCGGCAAAGTCTTCAAATCCGTGTGTTCATTCAACGTTTGCAGATTCAGCTCGCGAATAGGCGTAGTCACTCCCAAATGTTTCAAATGCGCACGCGCTGTTTTTTCCGCTTCCACGACAAAATCTGTCAGCCCGACAATCGCCTGTTGTTCATGCGGTAACAGGCATGGCGTATCAGGCGCACCCAAAGGGGTAGGAATCAAATACAAAATCGGTTTCATTCTTGCAACTCCAAAAAATCTCAGGCCGTCTGAACACATTCAGACGGCCTCAAACTATAAAACTTCCACGCCTTCGTTTTTCAAAAAATCAATCAGACGGAAAATCGGAAGACCGATCAAAGCATTCGGGTCCGTACTTTCAATTCGCTCCAACAAAGCAGCGCCCAAACCCTCACTCTTCGCCGCACCGGCACAATAAACCGCATCCGGCTCGCGTTCCAAATATCGGCTGATTTGCGCCTGCGTCAACTGCCGCATGGCAACCACCGTATGATCGACATGATGCTGAACCTTGCCCGTAGCAGTATTCAAAAGCACGATTGCGCTGTAAAATTCAATCCGTTTTCCGCTTAAGTCCGCCAGCATCTGTTGTGCATTTGCGACGTTCATCGGTTTGCCCAACTGCCGTCCTTCGCACCATGCGACTTGGTCTGCGCCGATAATCAGCGCGGCAGGAAAAGCTGCCGCCAATGAACGGGCTTTGCCTTCAGCTAAACGCAGCGCCGTCTCGCCTGCATGCTCGCCCGCAATAGGCGTTTCGTCAAAATCAGGCGATGCCGTCTGAAAATCGATACCCAAACGGCGAAGCTGTCCGCAGCGGAAAACCGAACTCGACCCTAAAACCAAAGGCAGTTTTACTTCCATATTTTTACTTAAAAACATTGACGTTAGACTGCCGAAATTATATCATACTCCGTTTATGTCATACCCTAATTTGATTGACCCAGAAGTTTTCGCCGCCGAAGGGCAGAATTTGCAAGGCAGCTTCCTGCTCGAAGAATTGGATGAACGAGTCAGTTCGCACGATTATCCGGCCGACAAACAGACATGCGTGTCGTTTACGCTGCAAGGCGGTCGCGACCGGTTGCAACGTCTGTTTCTCGATTTAAACGTCAAAGCCGACATGCCCCTGATTTGCCAGCGTTGCATTACGCCCATGCCGTTTCTGCTCGATGAAACCAGCCGTATCGTCCTGTTTGCCGATGAAGAGAGTTTGGACGAAGCCATGCTTGCCGATGAAGAATTGGAAGGCATGCTGCTCGAAAAAGAGCTTGACGTGCGGACTCTGGTTGAAGACCAAATCCTGATGTCGCTCCCTTTCTCCCCTCGACACGAAGACTGCGGCAACAATGGAACACTGGACGAAGTCAATCGGGACAAACCAAACCCCTTCGCTGTTTTAGCAGGTTTGAAAAGCAGTTAATTAGGACACAGTTTATTTATCTAGGAGCTTGAAATGGCCGTTCAACAAAACAAAAAATCCCCTTCTAAACGCGGTATGCACCGTTCACACGACGCTCTGACTGCGCCTTCTCTGTCTGTTGACAGCGCAACCGGCGAAGTACATCGTCCACACCACATTTCTCCAAACGGTATGTACCGTGGCCGTAAAGTGGTAAAAGCTAAAGGCGAATAATCCGTTCGTCTGACTGAAAAAGCCAGAATATTGCCATGCAATGACTGGCTTTTTTGCATTGCACCCTGTATTTTCCTCTTCGGAAGCACACCATGAAACGTAAAATCTGGTACACCTACGACGACATCCACCGCGTAATCAAAGGATTGGCGGAAAAAATCCAAAACTCCGGCACAAAATACGATGCCATGATTGCCATTGGCGGCGGCGGTTTTATCCCTGCCCGCATGTTGCGCTGCTTCTTGGAAATCCCGATTTACGCCGTCACCACAGCCTACTACGACAACGATCACGAAGGTCAAGTGACCGAGGAAGTAAAAAAAGTCCAATGGCTTGATCCCGTTCCAGATGCACTGAAAGGCAAAAACGTACTGGTCGTCGACGAAGTGGACGACAGCCGCGTTACCATGGAGTTCTGCCTGAACGAATTGTTGAAAGAAGATTTCGGCACTGTCGGCGTGGCAGTATTGCATGAAAAAATCAAAGCCAAAGTCGGTAAAATTCCTGAAGGTGTCCCTTATTTCAGCGGCATTACCGTTGAAGACTGGTGGATCAACTATCCTTGGGACGCGCTGGATATCGACGAACACAACAAATTGGCCGCGCAAAACCAATAAGTCTGGCACGACGTCGCAACAAGCCTTTTCATCTGATTTTCAATTCAATCTCCTGAAAATCAGATGAGTGTGCTTGTCCGATTGTCTGAGGCCGTCTGAAACACACAAACCGGAGAACAACATGATTACACTGGCCGTAGATGCCATGGGCGGAGATGCAGGCCTTGCGATTACCGTCCCCGGTGCAGTGGATTTCCTGAAACAGCAATCCGACGTACATCTGATTATGGTCGGTGATGAAGCAGCAGTCCGCCAAGCATTAAGCTCGGCAGGCGCGCCTATGGACCGCATTACCGTCTGCCATGCAGCGCAAGTCGTTGAAATGGATGAAGCGCCTCAATCTGCGCTGAAAAATAAAAAAGAATCATCCATGCGCATCGCCATCAACCAAGTTAAAGAAGGCAACGCGCAAGCCGCCGTATCGGCAGGCAATACCGGCGCACTGATGGCGACCGCCCGATTCGTCCTCAAAACCATTCCCGGCATTGAGCGCCCTGCCATCGCTAAATTCCTGCCATCCGACAGCGAACACGTTACTTTGGCCTTGGATTTAGGTGCCAACGTCGACTGTACGCCCGAACAACTGGTTCAATTTGCCATCATCGGCAGCGAGCTGGTACACGCACTACACCCTGAAAAAGGCAGCCCGCGCGTCGCCCTCTTGAACGTCGGTACAGAAGACATCAAGGGTACGGAGGCCGTCAAACAAACCTTTAAATTGTTAAGCAGCAGCAAACTCAACTTTATCGGCAATATCGAAAGCAACAGCGTTTTGTATGGCGAAGCCGATGTCGTTGTCGCAGACGGATTTGTCGGCAACGTTATGCTCAAAACCATCGAAGGCGCGGTTAAATTCATGAGCGGCGCCATCCGCCGTGAATTCCAAAGCACCTTGTTCAACAAACTTGCCGCCATTGCCGCCCTGCCCGCACTCAAAGGCTTGAAAGGCAAACTGGATCCGCGCAAATTTAACGGTGCCATCCTGCTTGGTTTACGCGGTATCGTGATTAAGAGCCATGGCGGAACCGACGAAGTCGGCTTCCGTTATGCTTTGGAAGAAGCCTACCACGAAGCCAAATCTGCCGGCCTCGCCCAAATCGAACAAGGCGTAGCCACCCAGTTGGCTGCTTTGGAAGCCGCAAAAGCAGCAGCCGAACAGGAAGAAACCCCTGCTTCAACAACGGAGGCTTAAGGCTGATATACACAGGCCGTCTGAAACTTCACAATGTTCAGACGGCCTGTTTTTATCTTTAATCACCGACTTCATTCTTAATATTGGGAATTTTCCCATTTTCGCTTACAATACCCGACTATCTGAATCAACTCTCTAAAAAGGCCGTTCTCATGCAATATGCCAAAATTTCCGGTACAGGCAGCTACCTTCCTGCCAACCGCGTCAGCAATGACGACCTTGCCAAAAAAGTGGACACTTCCGACGAGTGGATTACCACGCGTACAGGTATCAAATTTCGCCATATTGCAGACGACAGCGAAAAAACCAGCGACTTGGCCGCCGAGTCAGCACGCCGTGCCTTGGCAGATGCCGGTTTGCAGGCTGACGATATCGACCTGATTATTGTCGCCACAGCCACTCCCGATATGCAGTTCCCTTCTACGGCAACCATCGTGCAGCAAAAATTGGGCATTGCCAACGGCTGCCCCGCCTTTGACGTACAAGCCGTGTGCGCCGGTTTTATGTATGCCCTGACCACTGCCAATGCCTATATCAAAAGCGGCATGGCGAAAAACGCTTTGGTTATCGGTGCTGAAACCTTCAGCCGCATCGTCGATTGGAACGACCGCACCACCTGTGTCCTCTTTGGCGACGGCGCAGGCGCGGTTGTCTTAAGCGCATCTGACGAACCGGGCATCATCCACGGCAAACTCAAAGCCGACGGCAACTACCTCAACCTTTTAAACGTCCCGGGACAAATCGCCAACGGCCAAATTTGCGGTTCGCCCTACATCAGCATGGACGGCCCTGGCGTATTCAAGTTTGCCGTCAAAATGCTGGCAAAAATTGCAGATGACGTTATCGAAGAAGCCGGTTACACCACCAATCAAATCGATTGGCTTGTGCCGCACCAAGCCAATAAGCGCATTATCGACTCTACCGCCAAACACTTGGGCTTGAGTATGGACAAAGTGATCTTGACCGTCCAAGACCACGGCAACACCTCCGCCGCTTCCATTCCTCTGGCACTGGATGTCGGCATTAAAAACGGCCAAATCAAACGTGGACAAAACCTCTTGCTCGAAGGCATCGGCGGTGGTTTTGCCTGGGGTGCGGTTTTGGTGAAATACTAACGGTTGGGCCGTCTGAACATCCCTTTCAGCCGGCCTATTCTGCTCAAACCCATGAAATCTCTAACGTTTGCACTTTGCATTAGCAGCCTGTTTTTAAGCATAACGGCTATAATATTGCCTAAACTGGCAATCGCCTATCTCGCACTGAGCGCATACGTTTTCCTGCTTTACTACCGAGACAAACAGCGCGCACGCAACCACGGCAGGCGCATACCCGAAGCAAAATTGCACCTACTCAATCTGCTTGGCGGCTGGCCGGGCGGTTATTGCGGCAGCCTCGCATTCAGGCACAAAACCAGTAAACCTGAATTTGTCCGCACCTTCCGGCTGACCGTCGCAACCAATACTGTCGCCACTTTCCTTCTGCTGGCAGACACCCTCAAACATTCAAACCAATAAGGAATTACCATGTCTTTCGCATTCTTCTTCCCCGGACAAGGCTCACAAAGCCTAGGCATGATGAACGGCTTTGCCGAGCAAGCCATCGTTAAAGCCACATTTGACGAAGCTTCCGCCGTATTGGGTCAAGACCTGTGGGCAATGATTAACGGCGAAGATGCCGAATTAATCGGACAAACCGTCAACACCCAGCCCATCATGCTGGCTGCCGGCATTGCCACCTACCGCGCCTACTTAGAAGCCGGCGGTAAAATCCCTTCCGTCGTTGCAGGCCACAGTCTCGGCGAATACACCGCCCTCGTCGCTGCCGGCGCATTAGATTTTGCAGACGCGGTCAAACTGGTTCGCCTGCGCGCCGAACTCATGCAATCTGCTGTACCACAAGGCGTAGGTGCAATGGCCGCTATCTTGGGTTTGGAAGATGAACAAGTAAAAGCCATTTGTGCCGAAGCTGCACAAGGCGAAGTCGTTGAAGCCGTCAACTTCAACTCCCCAGGCCAAGTCGTAATTGCCGGCAACACTGCCGCAGTCGAACGCGCCATGGCCGCTGCCAAAGAAGCCGGAGCCAAACGCGCCCTGCTGCTGCCCGTTTCTGTTCCTTCACATTGCAGCCTCATGAAGCCTGCAGCGGAAAAACTTGCCGAAGCACTGAAAGACATCACCATCAAACAACCGCAAATCCGCGTTATTCATAACGCCGATGTTGCCTCTTATGATGATGCCGACAAAATCAAAGATGCCTTGGTACGCCAACTGTACAGCCCGGTACGCTGGACAGAAACCGTCAACGCACTTGTTTCCGAAGGCATCACCGAATCCGCCGAATGCGGCCCCGGCAAAGTCCTCGCAGGCCTCGCCAAACGCATCAATAAAGAAGCCGCGTGCAGCGCATTGACCAATGCCGATCAAGTGGCTGCATTTATCGAAGCTCACTAAGCTTGCAGCCTTTCATGTTCCAAACGACCTTTCTTAATGAGAGGTCGTTTTTAATGCCTTTCAGTTGTGTTGAAATAGGAGAGTGAATGGTAACAGAAGGACATTTTTTCTATTTCAACTTAGCATTAGTTTTTTAAATATTTAAGGTTGTCTGAAAAAATTTTACAGAAAGAAAAATCTTTTTTATCCCAAAGCAGTAATTTCGTCACACCAGCATCTTCATTGCGATATAATCACTAAGCCTTACTAATCCGATAGATTAACAAAATTTAATCTACATAGCATCGGAATACCGAGCCAATGATAGAAAAACTGACCTTCGACCTATTTACTCAAGAAGATTCGCGCAGCTTCATGTGCTTGATGGAGTAGCGGTGGCATCGCTAGTTGCGGGAAATTACCCTCAACGATTTCAGGCCACCTGAGTTGGCATTAAACCGAATCAACCGCAAAAACCATACTATCTTCCAGTACAAATCTTTTCAAGGCAATGCACGGGAGATTTTCGGCTACCGCAAAGTCATTTACGAATATAAGCCAACCCATACCAGCTATGTTGCAGAAATGAATAGAGAATTATTCTTTCTTTTTGATGAAGAAAATACTGAAGGATTTATCTGATAAATTCGATACCCAGCATCAACAGTATACCAAAGCAATCCCAGATATGATGAGCAAGCAGTTCTGGCGTGGTATTTATAAGGAAGACTAAACGATGAGTGCCCTGATATACATTGCTACCCATACAGATGATTATCGTTTCCCTCGAATATCGGGCTATATCCCAATTTTTGCGGGAAAAGCTTTACATGGTGAAGTCACAGCAATACAAGGTGACGATACCGGAAAAAATATTTCCATACTAAACAACCAATTTTGCGAATTGACTGCGCTGTATTGGATTTGGAAAAACAGCTATGCAAACATAGTCGGTCTAGTGCATTATCGTCGCTATTTCGCTGATTTGAACCACCCTGAAATGAACATTATCCACATGGGTAAACCAATTTTGGATACAGACAGACTTTCTGACCTAATATCATCTGAAAAACGAATCATCTTACCCAAACCGAAAAGTTTCGGCAAACGACGGTTCTTCAAACTATTTAAAAAACAAAAGACCGTTTATCAGCAATATAGTGAGTGTCATTTCAAAAAAGACTGGCTGGAACTGGAAAAAACTGTCCATAGGCTTTTCCCTGAATATTTTCCATCATTAGAAACGGTCAAAAATGATACACAAATGAGCTGCTGCAATATGTTCATCGCCCATAAGTCCTTTATCGATGCCTATTGTACATGGTTGTTTGAGATTTTGTTTGACTTATATAACCGGCTAGATATTAGTGATTACGACAATTATCAACGACGTATTTTCGGATTTATGGCAGAACGCCTTCTGAACGTTTATGTCCGACATCATGCTACTGATTTTGACATCCAATATTTAGATATTACTTTTTTAGAGTAAACCATAATGACTCAAAAAACAGAGTTCTTAATCGTAGGTGCTGGCTTTACCGGAGCCGTCATCGCACGTGAACTGGCGGAAGCTGGTCATAAAATTATTGTTATTGATCAGCGCAACCACATTGCAGGCAATTGCCATACTGAGCGAGATCAGGAAACAGGCGTAATGGAACACGTTTACGGCCCCCATATTTTCCACACCGACGACGAAGAAGTATGGAACTACGTCAATAAACACGGCGAATTCATACCCTATACCAACCGCGTCAAAACCACCTACAACAATCAGGTCTATTCTCTGCCCGTCAACCTGCATACCATCAATCAGTTTTACCAAAAAGCCTTTTCGCCCGCAGAAGCGTACCAGCATATTACTGAAATAGCTGATAACTCGATTGTCGAGCCGAAAAACTTTGAAGAACAAGCCCTGAAATTCATCGGTAAAGACTTATATGAAGCCTTCTTCAAAGGTTATACCCAAAAACAATGGGGACGCAGCCCGATTGAGCTGCCCGCCAGCATTCTTAAACGACTGCCTGTACGTTTCAACTACAACGACAATTATTTCGCACACCGCTTCCAGGCCATCCCTAAGGATGGCTATACCGTCGTCGTACAATCCATCCTGAACCATCCGAATATTTCAGTATCTCTCAATACAGCATTTTCCGTAGAAGCGGCAGAAGGTAAACACATTATTTGGACGGGCAAGTTGGACGAATACTTCCAATATGCGCAGGGGCGTTTGGCATACCGTACGCTGGACTTTGAAAAACACTCTGCTGAAGGCGACTTCCAGGGCTGTGCGGTCATGAATTACGGCAATGCCGACATTCCCTACACCCGCATCGCCGAACACAAACACTTCACCCCCTGGGAAGAACACGAAAAAACCATCTATTTCAAAGAGTTCAGTCGTGAGTGCGGAGAGGGCGACATCCCCTACTATCCAGTAAACCTGAGCAGCTCTTCCGGCCTGCTGGAAGGCTACTTCGCCCTTGCTGAAAAGGAAAACGGCGTAACCTTCGCCGGTCGTCTGGGTACCTACCGCTATATGGATATGGACGTTACCATTAAAGAAGCCTTGAAATTAAGCCGCCGTATGCTTGAAGATTTGAATGCGGCTAAACCTTTAGCAAGTTTTTACCATAAATAAAGCGTCAAGGTCGTCTGAAACAGACCACCGATTCACAGCATCACATCCTGATTATGAATAAAACCATCATCCTTGCCGTCCCCTATATGTACGGGTTGGACAAGTGCATAGAAAAAAACCTGTGCTACCACGGCTTCAATGTTATCAATCTCTGTTACGACGACAGGGACTCATACTATCCGCACATAGGCTGCCGTATTCTCAGTTTATATCATAAATACATTAAAAAAGATGGCGATTATAAGAAAAAACTGAAATATTCCCGCTACCGCAAGCAGATAACAGAAAAACTGGCTTCCTTGGGAGATGGCAAAGCAGACTACGCCCTCTGCATCCGTGCCAATATTTATCCTAAAGAAATTATTTCCTCTATCCGCAAATACAGCAAAGTATGTGTCAACTACCAATGGGACGGCATCGACCGTTTCCCTGATATCGTCGAATATCTGCCCTATTTTGACCACTGCTGGGTGTTCAATAAAAACGATGTGGAGAAATATCCCCAACACCGTTTTAAAGCGACCACCAATTTCTATTTCGATTTTCTGATTGAGGGAGAGGGAAAAACGGAAGGCCTTTATTTTTTAGGAGGCTACGAAACAGGCAGAGAACACCAAACCTCCATTTTTCTTGATGAAGCACGCAGATTGGGGCTGCCGTTGGATTTCTACATCTACTGCAAAGACGACCGTGCAAGCAAAATTTTTGGCAACGACGGCATTACCTATTTGAATCGACAAAGCATCCTGAGCTTCGAGCAAAACCTGCAAAAGGTCAAAAACTGCCTGGCAGTCGTCGATTTTGTCCAATTTGAAAATTACGGCTTGTCTTTCCGTGTATTCGATGCACTGTGTTTCGACAAAAAACTGATTACCACCAATCAGGCAGTAGCAGCATGCGACTTCTTCCATCCCGACAACATCTTTATTTGGAACGGAGAAAGCCTTGATGGATTGGAAGACTTTTTCAGACGACCTTACCATCCTGTTCTCGAAGAAATAAAAAACAAATACGCCTTCGGCAACTGGGTTCGCCGAATCCTCGACATACCAGACGAAGCATAAACAGATACCATGACGACCGAACAAAAAACGATTATCCTGGGGATGCCCTACAACTACCAGATTTACTATGTCATTGAGGCAGCTCTAAGATATCAAGGCTTCAATGTTATTAGCATTGTCTTGGATGATTCTAATTTCCACTATCCTTCCCTCTTTGATCGTCTGAAAGTTAAATTCAGGCAACTGGTGTTGCGGGATAAAAACGCTAAAAAGAAACTCAAATCTGCTCAATTAATGCGAGATGTCGAAAACAAACTGGTAACGCATGGTAAAGTAGATTACGCTTTGTTTATTCGAAGTGATGTTTATTCACTTGAATTTTTAGATATGATTAAACGCCATACCCGTCCCGGCAATATGATCAACTACCAATGGGACGGCATTGACCGCTTTCCCGCCATTTGGGATTGCGCCGACCGGTTCGACCGCATTTACGTTTTTGATCCCGTCGATATGCGAAATCCGAAACATCCTTTCCTGCCAGCCACCAACTTCTATTTCGACCACGATGTCAACCTGCCCGAAAACCCGCCCAACGATTTCTATTTCATCGGCTGGCATATGCCTGACCGCGCCCCGATTATTTCCGAGTTCGGTAAAGTGGCCGAAACGCTGGGCTGGAAGCTCGACTTCAATATCGGCTGTCTGAATACTGACGTTGACACCCTCCGCCGTTTTTATCCTACGGAAAACATCAAAATCTTCATCGGCGTCAGAAGTTTCGCAGACAACCTCGAAGCCGCCAAACAGGCAAAAATCCTGATAGATTTCAAAACGCCCGTTCACAACGGCCTCTCGTTCCGCCCCTTTGAAGCCCTCGGCTACCGCAAAAAACTGATTACCACCAACGCCGAAATCAAAAAATACGATTTCTACCACCCCGACAACATCTTCGTTTGGGACGGTAAAAGTTTGGACGGTTTGGCAGAATTTGTCGCCAAACCCTACTGTGAACTGCCGCCCGAAATCTACCAAAAATACAGTTTCGGCAACTGGTTGCGCTATATTCTGGACATACAGCCCCATCAAAAAATAACCCTGCCCGAATAAACGGAGAGGCCGTCTGAAATTTGCCGATATAGCAGATAAAATAGGCAATGTCCGTACCGTCATTCCCGCGCAGGCGGGAATCCAGAGATTTGAGATTACGGTAATCTCTAAACATCTCTGAAAGATTAAGATCGGGATTCCCGCCTACGCGGGAATGACAATACGGAGGCTTCTTATTTTGTTTCAGACGGCCTCAAAAATTAGATTCATCACACTATTTATGCTATAAGGTCGTCTGAAATAAACAGACTCTATTCTCGAAACAAGGAAGTAAACATGAGTACACAAGATTTAAGCGGCAAAGTCGCATTGGTAACAGGCGCATCGCGTGGTATCGGCGCGGCAATTGCCGACACGCTGGCGGCGGCAGGTGCCAAAGTCATCGGCACGGCAACCAGCGAAAGCGGCGCGGCAGCGATTAGCGAGCGTCTGGCGCAATGGGGCGGCGAAGGCCGTGCATTGAATTCTGCCGAACCCGAAACCATCGAAAACCTGATTGCCGACATTGAAAAAGCGTTCGGCAAGCTAGATATTTTGGTCAACAACGCGGGCATCACCCGCGACAACCTCCTGATGCGTATGAAAGAAGAAGAGTGGGACGACATCATGCAGATTAACCTCAAATCCGTGTTCCGCGCCTCCAAAGCCGTATTGCGCGGCATGATGAAGCAGCGTGCAGGCCGCATCATCAACATCACATCCGTCGTCGGCGTGATGGGCAATGCCGGTCAAACCAACTATGCTGCGGCAAAAGCAGGTTTGATCGGTTTCTCCAAATCCATGGCGCGCGAAGTTGGCAGCCGCGGCATTACCGTCAACTGCGTCGCCCCCGGCTTTATCGACACCGACATGACCCGCGCGCTACCCGAAGAAACCCGCAAAACCTTTGAAGCGCAAACTTCGCTGGGCAAATTTGGCGAAGCGCAGGACATCGCAGATGCGGTCTTGTTCCTCGCTTCCGACCAAGCGAAATACATCACCGGTCAAACGCTGCACGTCAACGGCGGCATGTTGATGCCTTAAACCATTTATTTAAAGGCCGTCTGAATATTTCAGACGGCCCTTTTTGTCAATCAAAACACTACTTTACATTCTATCTTGATATAATCTTAATAATCCGTTAGATAACGCTCGAAACAGTAAGTCCAAATAAGCATGATACGGGAAATCAAATCGCAGAAATGAAGTTCATTCTGTGCGTTTTTATTTGGGTTTGCTGTCGGTTTTCGACGTGTTTCAGACGGCCTATATAACAATAGCTACTTTTAACGAAAGGCCGCCCACTCTATGCACGAATTTTCCCTTGCTCCCATTGTCATTGTCCTGTTGGTTTCCGTCATTACGGTTATCTGCTGTCGCAAGTTCAACATTCCTTCCATGCTCGGTTATCTTTTGGTCGGTTTTATTGCCGGTCCGGGTATGTTCAAACTGATTCCGCAAAGCCACGCCACCGACTATTTGGGCGAAATTGGCATTGTATTCTTGATGTTCAGCATCGGTCTCGAATTCTCCCTACCCAAACTCAAAGCCATGCGCCGCCTCGTATTCGGTTTGGGCGGTTTGCAAGTCATCATTACCATGCTCTCGATTATGGGCATTTTGATGGCAATGGGCACGCCGTTTAACTGGGCGTTTGCCACTGCGGGCGCACTGACCATGTCGTCCACCGCCATCGTCAGCCGCATTCTGTCGGAGAAAACCGAACTGGGTCAGCCGCATGGTCAAATGGCCATGGGCGTTTTGCTGATGCAAGATATTGCCGTTGTACCGCTGATGATTCTGATTCCGGCACTTGCTGGCGGCAGCGAAGGCAACTTATGGGTAGAGCTGGGCTTGGCCGGTTTGAAAATGTTGCTGACCTTGGGCATTTTGTTTGTTGTCGGCAGCCGTGTGATGTCACGCTGGTTCAGACTGGTTGCCAAACGCAAATCGTCCGAACTCTTTATGATCAACGTTTTGCTGGTTACTTTGGGCGTGGCCTATCTGACAGAGCTTGAAGGCCTGTCTATGGCATTGGGCGCATTCGTCGCCGGTATGCTGCTTTCCGAAACCGAATACCGCATTCAGGTGGAAGACGACATCCGTCCATTCCGCGATATCCTGCTGGGCTTCTTCTTCATTACCGTCGGTATGAAGCTGGATATTCAGGCGCTGATCGGCAACTGGCAGCAAATCCTGATTTTGTTGGCAATCCTGTTGATTTTGAAAGCACTGGTCGTCTTCATCATCGCTTTGCGCATGAAAAACCCTACGAGCGACAGCCTCAAAAGTGCGCTTTATTTGGCACAAGGCGGCGAGTTCGGCTTCGTAATGCTGGCTATTTCCAGCAAAATCAATATGGTTTCGCCCGAATTGGAACAAGCAGCCACTGCTGCCGTCTTGCTTTCCATGATTGCCGCTCCATTTATCTTGGGCAGCAGCGATGCCATCGTCAGCCGCTTCGTCAAATCCGACTGGGACATGAAAGCCTTGGACTTACACTCCATGCTGGTGGAAACCATGAGCAAATCCGAACACGTCCTAATTATCGGTTTCGGACGCGGCGGTCAATCGGTTGCCCGTGTATTGGCGCAAGAAGGTATCCCCTACTTTGCCCTTGACTTGGACATTGCCCGCGTACAAGTGGCACGCAACGCAGGCGAACCGGTTTCCTTTGGCGATGCCAAACGCCGTGAAGTCTTGGAAGCCGCCGGCTTGGGGCGCGCCAAAATGGTGGTCATCACGCTGAACAATATGCACGAGACCCAACATGTTCTCGGCAACATCATGTCCATGCATCCGAGTATGCCGGTTTATGTTCGCGCCACCAATGACGATTACGTCAAAACCTTTACCGAAATGGGTGCGGAAGAAACCGTCTCCGATACCAAAGAAACCAGCCTGGTGCTGGCAAGCTATGCCATGTTGGGCCACGGTCTCTCTTACAACCATGTTTATCAAACCATAACCCACATCCGTCACAGCCGCTATGCATCGTTGCAGGACTTGTTTGTCGGCAGTGATGATGACAGCTTCTCCGACGAAGACAGCAAGGCCGTCTGCCGCCACGCTTTCCCATTGCAAGGCGAGGCACACGCCATCGGTAAAACCATCCGTGAATTACCATTGGCAGCGCATTATCTGAAACTATTGTTTATCCGCCGCAATACCGGAAAAATCCAAGACCTTGACCCTGATTTCGTTCTGGAAACTGGTGACATTTTGGTTGTCGCAGGCAAGCAGGAAGAAATTATTTCCTTTGAAAACTGGTGCTTGCAGGGAGATATCTAATTATCGGCAAATAAATCTTGCGCGCATCAGGATTTTTTGGTTTAATAGCGTCTTCGCAATTTTGCGCATGGGTGATTAGCTCAGTTGGTAGAGCGTCTGCCTTACAAGCAGAATGTCGGCGGTTCGACTCCGTCATCACCCACCAA
>NZ_JBQCUS010000015.1:0-8754 GCF_051963015.1 Neisseria sp. P0006.S004
TGAAGCCGACGTTAAAGACAACGGCGACGGTACTCACACTGTAACCATCAAAGACGGTAACGGTAACACCACTACTACCATCATTAAAGATGGTGCAACTGGTGCCGACGGTAAGAACGTTGAAGCCGACGTTAAAGACAACGGCGACGGTACTCACACTGTAACCATCAAAGACGGTAACGGTAACACCACTACTACTATCATTAAAGACGGCACAGCTGCCGCAAAAGGTGATAAAGGTGACAAGGGTGATAAAGGTGATACCGGTGCTAAAGGTGACCAGGGTATTAAAGGTGACCAAGGCGCTAAAGGTGACAAAGGTGATACCGGTGCTAAAGGTGATCAAGGTATTAAAGGTGACCAAGGTGCTAAAGGCGACAAAGGTGACACTGGTGCCCAAGGTGCTAAAGGTGATACCGGTGCTAAAGGTGATACTGGTGCAGACGGTAAGAATGCCAAAGCCGACGTTAAAGACAACGGCAACGGCACTCACACTGTAACTATCACCGATGGCGACGGTAAAACTACTACCACTATCGTTAAAGACGGTAAGAACGCTGAAGCTGAAGTTAAAGACAACGGCGACGGTACTCATACTGTAACCATCAAAGACGGTAACGGTAACACCACTACCACTATCGTTAAAGACGGTGCAACTGGTGCTAAAGGTGATACCGGTGCCAAAGGTGACCAAGGCGCTAAAGGTGACAAAGGTGATACCGGTGCTAAAGGTGACCAAGGTATTAAAGGTGACCAAGGTGCTAAAGGCGACAAAGGTGACACTGGTGCCCAAGGTGCTAAAGGTGATACCGGTGCTAAAGGTGATACCGGTGCCAAAGGTGACCAAGGCGACAAAGGCGTCAAAGGCGATACCGGTGCTAAAGGTGATACCGGTGCTAAAGGTGACACTGGTGCAGACGGTAAGAATGCTAAAGCTGACGTTAAAGACAACGGCAACGGCACTCACACTGTAACTATCACCGATGGCGACGGTAATACCACTACCACTATCGTTAAAGACGGTGCAGACGGTAAGAACGCCAAAGCCGAAGTTAAAGACAACGGCAACGGTACTCACACTGTAACCATCACCGATGGCGACGGTAAAACTACTACCACTATCGTTAAAGACGGTAAGAACGCTGAAGCCGAAGTTAAAGACAACGGCAACGGCACTCACACTGTAACTGTCAAAGACGGTAACGGTAACACTACTACTACTATCGTTAAAGACGGTGCAACTGGCGCTACCGGTGCAACTGGTGCCAAAGGTGACCAAGGCGATAAAGGTGTCAAAGGCGACAAAGGCGATAAAGGTGACCAAGGTATTAAAGGTGACCAAGGCGCTAAAGGCGACAAAGGTGACACTGGTGCCCAAGGTGCTAAAGGTGATACCGGTGCTCAAGGTGCCAAAGGTGATACCGGCGCAACTGGTGCAACCGGCGACAATGGTAAGTCAGCTGAAGCTAAAGTTACACGTGATGATACTAAAGGTGAAACCACTATCACTGTTAGAAACCTGGATAAAGATGGTAAAGTCATCGGTACCACTTCTGAAGTTGTGAAAGATGGTAAGAACGCTGAAGCTAAAGTTGAAACTACAGCTAAAGGCGAACATACTGTAACCATCAAAGACGGCAACGGTAACACCACTACCACCATCATTAGAGATGGTAAAGATGGTAAAGACGGTAAAGATGCTGATGGTACCTTCGGTCTGCGTGATGAAGAGAACGCTGAAATCACCAAACCGCTGAATAACACTATTCAGATTAAAGGTGGGGATACTATTACAGTTGACGGTCAGAATCTGGGGAAAAACGTCTCCGTTAAGAAAGACGGCGATGCGCTGAAAGTCAGCATGAACCCTGATCTGCACGTTAATAGTGTTACTACTAACGAACTGAAAGCAGGTCCTGTAACCATCAACCAAGGTGGTATCGATGCCGGCAACACTACTATCCAAAATGTTGCTCCAGGTAAGAAAGGTACCGATGCGGTTAACGTTGACCAGCTGAACCAAAAATTCGGCGATGTGAACAGCAATGTGAACAAGGTTGACAACAACGCCCGCGCAGGTGTGGCTCAAGCTCTGGCTACTGCCGGTCTGCCACAAGCTTACTTGCCAGGTAAGAGCATGCTGGCTATCGGTGGCGGTCACTACCGCGGTGAAACCGGTTACGCTGTCGGCTTCTCTAGCATCTCCGATGGTGGTAACTGGATCATCAAAGGTACTGCTTCCGGCAACTCACGTGGTCACTTCGGTGCTACCGCAGCAGTTGGTTACCAATGGTAATCTGACTTTCAGACGGCCTGAAAAGGCCGTCTGAAAAGACGAAGCAAAGTAAATGCGGCCTATTTAGGCCGCATTTTTTTATGCTTAGATTATGTTTTGGGTTTATTTGATGAATTAATCGCAATAGTAGCCAAAGAGAAATGAATATATCTTTAGCAGTCTGTTGTAATTTAAAAGGCCGTCTGAAACATCATTTAATGTTCCAGACGGCCTTTCTTTTATTCGCACTATATGCCATTAATCCCAAATATTTGCGCGTTCGACTTCTTTCCATGCGTCTAAAATCAGGCTGCCGTCGTTGTCTTTCAGCAAAGTAGCATCTGAGAGCATACGGCGCCAAGTGCGGGCATTTTTTAGGCCGTGCATCAAGCCTAGTGCATGGCGGACGATATGGCGTAGGATGGTACCGCGTCCTGAGGCGATTTGTTCGTGGCTGTATGCGTATAGCCAAGCCGCTAAATCTGCGTATTGGATTGGTGCGTGTGCGTCGTTGTAAAACAGTGTATCCCAATCGCGCATCAGCATTGGATTGTGATAAGCCTCGCGCCCGATCATGACACCATCGACAAATTTCAGATGCTCGGCTATTTCTTCGTTGGTGGTGATGCCGCCGTTAATTAAAATTTCTAAGTCGGGGAACTCTTGTTTCAAGCGGTAGACGTATTCATATTTGAGTGGCGGAACTTCGCGGTTTTCTTTTGGAGATAAGCCGTCCAGCCAAGCATTGCGCGCATGGACGATAAATGTGCGGCAGGCTGTTTTTTCGCGAAGTGTTCCCACAAAATCTGCCACGACTTGATATTCTGTTTGTCTGTCTACGCCGATGCGGTGTTTGACCGTCACCGGAATTTCAACAGCATCCTGCATCGCATTCAAACAATCTGCCACCAAATCTACATCATTCATCAGGCAGGCGCCGAAAGCGCCTTTTTGAACGCGTGGGCTGGGGCAGCCGCAATTTAGGTTGACTTCATTATAGCCATACGTCTCAGCTGCTTTAGCGGCGATTGCCAAGTCATGCGGATCTGAACCGCCAAGCTGTAAAGCTATCGGCTGCTCGCCTTCGTTGAAACTTAAAAAACGGTCTTTATCTCCATAAACCACCGCGCCTGAATTGACCATTTCGCTATAAAGCCAAGCATTGCGCGTAATTTGTCGCGCCATAAAGCGATAGTGTCTGTCTGTCCAATCGAGCATGGGGGCAACAGACAAGCGGCGTGAAGGTAGGGAAGAAGCAGACATTGAGATGGCTTTCAAACAAAATAATGCATTATATAGTGTATCAAATTGACTTTCGATATTAGCAGTAAATCAAAATGGTATATAAGGTGTTGTAGCTGAGGCTAAATCCATTCATGATGGTGGAAATCCAATATTCAGATGGCTAAATAAGTTTTAAAATACCAAACAGCAAACCATTAGAATGATAAGGAAAAAAACATGGCTCAATTTTTCGCCATCCATCCCGATAATCCCCAAGACCGCCTCATCAAACAAGCCGCCGACATTGTCCGCAGTGGCGGCGTTATCGTTTACCCTACGGACTCCTGCTACGCGCTGGGTTGCAAACTCGGCGACAAAAACGCGATGGAGCGCATTCTCGCGATTCGCAAAATCGATCAAAAACACCATCTGACCCTGATGTGTGCTGATTTGAGCGAATTGGGGACTTACGCCAAAGTAGATAATGCCCAATTCCGCCAGCTCAAAGCAGCTACACCCGGCAGCTACACCTTTATCCTGCAAGCAACCAAAGAAGTGCCCAATCGCACGCTTCACCCCAAACGTAAAACCATCGGCCTGCGTGTTCCCGATAACGCCACTGCCTTGGCACTTTTGCAAGAATTGGGCGAACCTATTTTAAGTTGCACCCTTATGCTGCCTGAAGACGAAGAGCCATTGACCGATCCATACGAAATTCGAGACCGTCTTGAGCATGCTGTCGATCTGGTTATCGATGGCGGCTGGTGCGGTACTGAGCCGACGACGGTTATTGATATGACCGATGGTACCGAGCTGATTCGTCAAGGTAAGGGCGATATTGCCGTATTTGGTTTATAACACTCTCTGCGTTTACATCGGCTAGGGATGTGCCTATTCCTGCCATTATCGATCACAAGCTATATTGCTCAGTTATCGTCAGTTTATACAATCAAAACGTCTTTAAATTAAGCAATTGTTCAAAATCATTTCATCAAAGGCCGTCTGAAATCTTTCAGACGGCCTTTTCCATTTCTTAGAAAACAATTCATTTTAAATAAAATTCCAAGTAATTGGCACGTGGCTTGCATGATTACTGTGATTGCTGATGACTTGTCGACGGAATACAACATTACGCTTATTAATAAAAACATGACTGGAGAACTTTTAATGATTGGTTTTTCTGTTCAAGCATCATGATTTTATTTAAAAATTAAAGATAATCGGTTGATATTTCTGACTAGCGGATATTTAGTAAGTATGAAATACTATTTCACTTCGAGACAGTAAAAGACCTAAATTTTGTCTCAAAGTGACAATAAACGTCAGCTCGAAGCAAGTATTTGCTGGGAAATCTTCCGCAATAGACTTTTTAAAGTAGCGTCATGCTCATGCTCACGCTTTTACCTATCATAAAAAGAGAAAGACACACCTATGAATAAGATATTTAAAGTTGTTTGGAACCGTACGATTCAATCTTTTGTCGTAACTTCCGAATTGGCCAAAGGCCGAGTGAAATCGTCTGCAGAACAAAACAGTACAGATGTATCTGCTGAATCCGGTAAAAATGGTATCGCGACAGTTTTTAGATTGACAGTGATTTCGGCAGCTCTTTTGGGTGCAGGTAATTCGTATGCGGCAACTGCAGCACGAGGAAAAATTGAATTTGATGCTGTAACCAGTGCGACTGCGGTTAGTGGTGCAACAGCGACCGGTATTGGTGCTCTGTCAGTAGGAGCATCAGCCAATGCTACGGCTAACGGTGCAGTTGCGGTAGGTACGAGTGCAAATGCAACACATAATAATAGCCTTGCTGTTGGTACAAATGCCAAGGCTACTCAAAATCATGCTGTTGCGATGGGTGCAGATACAAGTGCAAGTAGTTCAAATGCAACAGCGATAGGTAAAAGTGCCAATGCTGTTTCTGCAGATTCAACAGCACTGGGCGCAGATTCCAAAGCAAATGGTACGCAAGCGACAGCGGTAGGTAAGAATGCTCTTGCTGATAATACGAGCACAACAGCATTGGGTAATTCGGCGCAAGCATTTGGTATAGGCTCAATGGCTTTGGGCCAATCCAGCACATCAAGAGGTCAAAACGGCATTGCAATTGGCAGCGGTAGTCAGGCTGCAGCCAATGCGCAAAATGCCATTGCAATCGGTACCAATGCAGTGGGTTATCAAAGTGAGTCTATCGCCATAGGTAATTCAGCCCAAGCTCAAACTGGAAATACCATTGCCATTGGTAAAGGTGCAGTGGCAAATTCTCCAGGTTCGGGTAGTGCGCCATCAAGTGCTATTGCACTTGGTGCAGACGCGAATGCAACCGGACTTGGTACGATTGCTATTGGACGTGCATCTGAGGTTCTCTCCCAAAATAGTATGAATGTGAATGTAACTCACAATAATATTGCTATTGGTAATACGGCTCGAGTAGGCGATTCAAGTAGTTCTAAGATAACTCAGTCTATTGCTATTGGTTCAGGTAACCGTGTTGATCCACAGGGCAGACCTGAGGGTGCGTGGGCAAAGGGAGACCAATCTATTGCGGTTGGCGGCAATGTCTTGGCTAATGGTAATTCATCTGTTGCTATTGGTGGTGATGATTTAGATTCGGTAGGTGGTACTCGATATTCTGGCAATGCAACGGATAAATTCATCAAATATAATGAAAAAGGTGCAAAGACCGGTGAATATACGCTGAGCGGTAAAAGTCTGCGTGATATTTATAAAGAGATGACTGGTGATACGATGAATTACGGTTCTTATGGTAATACTATTGCCGGTCAAGGTTCTGTTGCATTGGGTGTGCAGTCTAATTCATCTGCCGATTTGTCTCTGGCTATCGGTACCAAATCTCAGGCCACTGCCTTTGGTGGTGTAGCTTTGGGTACAGGTGCGAAGGCTACTTTGCTGAACTCTGTGGCTTTGGGTACGGCTTCTAAAACCGATAAAGAAGGTCAGGCATACGTTCAACGCGAAATTATGGGTGTAACCTACACTTGGGCAGGCGGTCAAACTACCGATGCCGGTGATGTTGTGTCTGTCGGTTCCAAAGGTTACGAACGCCAAATCATCAATGTATCCCCCGGCGATATTTCTGCTACTTCTACTGATGCCATCAACGGCTCTCAACTTTATGGTGTATTGAGTGCGCTCGAACGCATTCGTTATTTCTCTGTTAAGTCAACTGATGGTAGCACTGACGGCACCAAAAACTGGAATAACGATGGTGCGAAAGGTGCAAACTCAATTGCCATTGGCCCATCTGCATCTACGACAAGCGCAGCCACAAATGGTGTTGCTATCGGCAATCAGGCAAATGTTACAGGCGTCAATGCTGTTGCTTTGGGTAACGGTACTACTGCTTCTGTTCAAGACTCTGTTGCATTGGGTAATGGTGCCGTCGGCGCAGCCAATAATTTTGATGCGACAGCTAAAAATGCCTCATTCAAAAACGATAGTGGTGCTGCGACCAATGTCAGCTATGCTGCTTCTTCATCCTCTAAAACAGGCGCGGTTTCTGTAGGCAGTGCAGGCAATGAACGCCAAATTCAGAATGTTGCCGCAGGCCGTATTTCCGCTACTTCAACCGATGCGGTTAACGGTAGCCAACTGTACACCGTTATGAACAATGTTGGACACAATATCCAACAAAACGGTACAGACAAATCCCGTATCAACAACAACGGTACAGTCAACTACGCCGATGGCAATTTGACGACCGTTGCAATCACCGATGGCGAGAATGCATCAAAAGTTCAAATCAACGTTACCCAAGGCACATTGTCTGTCGATAATAATGGCACAGTGTCCGCACCGACTGCCGGTGTAGCGACTGCCGGCGATGTAGCCAATGCCATCAATAATGCCAAAATCACAACCAAGGTGGAGGCAGGCAGCAACACGCATGTCAATAAGACAACTTCAGGCAAAGAAACTACTTATACCGTCAGCGCAGATAAGGCAACGGTACAAGTTTCCAATGCTTTGAATTTGACCTCTAATACTACAACTGCAGCCGATGGTTCCGTCACAACCGACTACAGCATCGACTTGGCGCAAGACACCAAAGACGACATCCAAAAAGGTGTGGATGCCAAAACCACCGTTGACACCAAAGGCCTGACCTTCAACGGCGACAGCGGCAGCACTAATATCGAAAAACTCGGCTCTACCGTGACCGTTGCCGGCGACGACAACATCACCACCGAAGCCCAAGACGATAAAGTGACCGTTAAGCTGAACAAAGACCTGGTAGTGAACAGCGTCAAAGCCGGCGACACCACCGTTAACAACGACGGCGTTAAGATCGCAGGCGGTCCTAGCCTGACCAAGTCCGGTATCGATGCCGCCGGTAACAAAGTGACCAACGTAGCGGATGGCGACCTCAATGCCAACAGCAAAGATGCCGTTAACGGCAGCCAACTGTTTGCGACCAACCAAAACGTCGCCAACAACGCCGCCAATATCGCCAAAGGCATCAACTTCGGCGGTACGACCGGCAGCAACAACTACGCATTGGGTGACACCATCAATGTCAAAGGCGACAGCAACATCATCAGCGAAACCGTAGCCGGTGGTGCACAGTTGAAACTGGCCAAAGACATTACCGTCGACAGCGTTACCGCAGGCGACAGCAAACTGAATTCAGACGGCCTCACCATTACCGGTGGCCCAAGTGTGACCAAGTCAGGCATCAATGCCGCCGGCAACAAAATTACCAATGTTGCCCCGGGTACCGATGACACCGACGCCGTCAACTACAGCCAGCTGAAACAGCAAAGCGCCGCTGCCCGTACCGAAGTTGCCGCCGGCACCAACATCAAAGACGTGGTGAAAACGACCGGCGCCAACGGCCAAGACGTTTACACCGTCAACGCCAAAGGCACGACCGCGAGCGCCGGTTCGAACAAAGTGACCGTCACTGCTTCAGCAGAAGACGCGAACAACGTGACCGACTACAGCATCGACTTGGCGCAAGACACCAAGGACGACATCCAAAAAGGTGTGGATGCCAAAAACACTGTTGACACCAAAGGCCTGACTTTCAACGGCGACAGCGGCAGCACCAATGTCGAAAAACTCGGCGCTACCGTGACCGTTGCCGGCGACGACAACATCACCACCGAAGCCCAAGACGATAAAGTAACCGTTAAGCTGAACAAAGACCTGGTTGTGGACAGCGTCAAAGCCGGCGACACCACCGTTAACAACGACGGTGTGAAAGTCGCAGGCGGTCCTAGCCTGACCAAGTC
>NZ_JBQCUS010000016.1:0-5557 GCF_051963015.1 Neisseria sp. P0006.S004
TAAAAAGCCCCCGACATCAGTCGGGGGCTTCGGAATGGGTGTTTGGCGGTGACCTACTTTCACATGGAAGAACCACACTATCATCGGCGCTGAGTCGTTTCACGGTCCTGTTCGGGATGGGAAGGCGTGGGACCAACTCGCTATGGCCGCCAAACTTAAACTGTTACAAATCGGTAAAGCCTTAATCAATATATTCGGTGATGACTGAATCAGTCAGTAAGCTTTTATCTTTTGAAGTTCTTCAAATGATAGAGTCAAGCCTCACGAGCAATTAGTATGGGTTAGCTTCACGCGTTACCGCGCTTCCACACCCCACCTATCAACGTCCTGGTCTCGAACGACTCTTTAGTGTGGTTAAACCACAAGGGAAGTCTCATCTTCAGGCGAGTTTCGCGCTTAGATGCTTTCAGCGCTTATCTCTTCCGAACTTAGCTACCCGGCTATGCAACTGGCGTTACAACCGGTACACCAGAGGTTCGTCCACTCCGGTCCTCTCGTACTAGGAGCAGCCCCCGTCAAACTTCCAACGCCCACTGCAGATAGGGACCAAACTGTCTCACGACGTTTTAAACCCAGCTCACGTACCACTTTAAATGGCGAACAGCCATACCCTTGGGACCGACTACAGCCCCAGGATGTGATGAGCCGACATCGAGGTGCCAAACTCCGCCGTCGATATGAACTCTTGGGCGGAATCAGCCTGTTATCCCCGGAGTACCTTTTATCCGTTGAGCGATGGCCCTTCCATACAGAACCACCGGATCACTATGTCCTGCTTTCGCACCTGCTCGACTTGTCGGTCTCGCAGTTAAGCTACCTTTTGCCATTGCACTATCAGTCCGATTTCCGACCGGACCTAGGTAACCTTCGAACTCCTCCGTTACTCTTTGGGAGGAGACCGCCCCAGTCAAACTGCCTACCATGCACGGTCCCCGACCCGGATTACGGGTCTGGGTTAGAACCTCAAAGACACCAGGGTGGTATTTCAAGGACGGCTCCACAGAGACTGGCGTCTCTGCTTCAAAGCCTCCCACCTATCCTACACAAGTGACTTCAAAGTCCAATGCAAAGCTACAGTAAAGGTTCACGGGGTCTTTCCGTCTAGCAGCGGGTAGATTGCATCTTCACAACCACTTCAACTTCGCTGAGTCTCAGGAGGAGACAGTGTGGCCATCGTTACGCCATTCGTGCGGGTCGGAACTTACCCGACAAGGAATTTCGCTACCTTAGGACCGTTATAGTTACGGCCGCCGTTTACTGGGGCTTCGATCCGATGCTTGCACATCTTCAATTAACCTTCCAGCACCGGGCAGGCGTCACACCCTATACGTCCACTTTCGTGTTAGCAGAGTGCTGTGTTTTTAATAAACAGTCGCAGCCACCTATTCTCTGCGACCCTCCAGGGCTTACGGAGCAAGTCCTTAACCTTAGAGGGCATACCTTCTCCCGAAGTTACGGTATCAATTTGCCGAGTTCCTTCTCCTGAGTTCTCTCAAGCGCCTTAGAATTCTCATCCTGCCCACCTGTGTCGGTTTGCGGTACGGTTCAATTCAAACTGAAGCTTAGTGGCTTTTCCTGGAAGCGTGGTATCGGTTACTTCATGTCCGTAGACAATCGTCATCACTTCTCGGTGTTAAGAAGACCCGGATTTGCCTAAGTCTTCCACCTACCGGCTTAAACAAGCTATTCCAACAGCTTGCTAACCTAACCTTCTCCGTCCCCACATCGCATTTGAATCAAGTACAGGAATATTAACCTGTTTCCCATCGACTACGCATTTCTGCCTCGCCTTAGGGGCCGACTCACCCTACGCCGATGAACGTTGCGTAGGAAACCTTGGGCTTTCGGCGAGCGGGCTTTTCACCCGCTTTATCGCTACTCATGTCAACATTCGCACTTCTGATACCTCCAGCACACTTTACAATGCACCTTCATCGGCCTACAGAACGCTCCCCTACCATGCCAGTAAACTGGCATCCGCAGCTTCGGTTATAGATTTGAGCCCCGTTACATCTTCCGCGCAGGACGACTCGACCAGTGAGCTATTACGCTTTCTTTAAATGATGGCTGCTTCTAAGCCAACATCCTGGCTGTCTGGGCCTTCCCACTTCGTTTACCACTTAATCTATCATTTGGGACCTTAGCTGGCGGTCTGGGTTGTTTCCCTCTTGACAACGGACGTTAGCACCCGCTGTCTGTCTCCCGAGGAACCACTTGATGGTATTCTTAGTTTGCCATGGGTTGGTAAGTTGCAATAACCCCCTAGCCATAACAGTGCTTTACCCCCATCAGTGTCTTGCTCGAGGCACTACCTAAATAGTTTTCGGGGAGAACCAGCTATCTCCGAGTTTGTTTAGCCTTTCACCCCTATCCACAGCTCATCCCCGCATTTTGCAACATGCGTGGGTTCGGTCCTCCAGTACCTGTTACGGCACCTTCAACCTGGCCATGGATAGATCACTCGGTTTCGGGTCTACACCCAGCAACTGTTCGCCCTATTAAGACTCGGTTTCCCTACGCCTCCCCTATTCGGTTAAGCTCGCTACTGAATGTAAGTCGTTGACCCATTATACAAAAGGTACGCAGTCACACCACAAGGGTGCTCCCACTGTTTGTATGCATCAGGTTTCAGGTTCTATTTCACTCCCCTCCCGGGGTTCTTTTCGCCTTTCCCTCACGGTACTGGTTCACTATCGGTCGATGATGAGTATTTAGCCTTGGAGGATGGTCCCCCCATATTCAGACAGGATTTCACGTGTCCCGCCCTACTTTTCGTACGCTTAGTACCACTATTGAGATTTCGAATACGGGACTATCACCCACTATGGTCAAGCTTCCCAGCTTGTTCTTCTATCTCGACAGTTATCACGTACAGGCTCCTCCGCGTTCGCTCGCCACTACTTGCGGAATCTCGGTTGATTTCTTTTCCTCCGGGTACTTAGATGGTTCAGTTCTCCGGGTTCGCTTCGCTTATCCTATGTATTCAGATAAGGATACCTCCTAAGAGGTGGGTTTCCCCATTCGGACATCGCGGGATCATAGCTTTATTGCCAGCTCCCCCACGCTTTTCGCAGGCTTACACGTCCTTCGTCGCCTATCATCGCCAAGGCATCCACCTGATGCACTTATTCACTTGACTCTATCATTTCAAGAACCTCTTTGACTTCGTTTACCTACCCGTTGACTAGGGAAGCAAACTTGAAATTCCTACTTTGATAAAGCTTACTGCTTTGTTGTGTCTTAATCCTGCCTTTTGTGTTTCAGGATTAAGTCGATACAATCATCACCCAAATACTGTGTTTGTTTTCTTTTCTCTTGCGAGAGATTTTTTATCCTTTGCAAAGAACAAAAAATCAAAACAAACTCATTGTCTTTGTTTGTTGATTTCGGCTTTCCAATTTGTTAAAGATCGATGCGTCGATATTTCACTTCGCAAATCAAAATAAGCTGCTAAGTATAGCAGGCTTCCTTTGATTTGTAAAGTTCTTGGTGGAGGCAAACGGGATCGAACCGATGACCCCCTGCTTGCAAAGCAGGTGCTCTACCAACTGAGCTATGCCCCCGTTCTTGGTGGGTCTGGGAGGACTTGAACCTCCGACCCCACGCTTATCAAGCGTGTGCTCTAACCAGCTGAGCTACAAACCCGGATTCTCTTCTTAAGCGAATCTTGTCTTCACTCAAGCTTTTCTCTTCCGCATCTTTTACAGTTTACCGATAAGTGTGAATGCATCAGACCTCTTCTTTCTCTAGAAAGGAGGTGATCCAGCCGCAGGTTCCCCTACGGCTACCTTGTTACGACTTCACCCCAGTCATGAAGCATACCGTGGTAAGCGGGCTCCTTGCGGTTACCCTACCTACTTCTGGTATCCCCCACTCCCATGGTGTGACGGGCGGTGTGTACAAGACCCGGGAACGTATTCACCGCAGTATGCTGACCTGCGATTACTAGCGATTCCGACTTCATGCACTCGAGTTGCAGAGTGCAATCCGGACTACGATCGGTTTTGTGAGATTGGCTCCACCTCGCGGCTTGGCTACCCTCTGTACCGACCATTGTATGACGTGTGAAGCCCTGGTCATAAGGGCCATGAGGACTTGACGTCATCCCCACCTTCCTCCGGCTTGTCACCGGCAGTCTCATTAGAGTGCCCAACTAAATGATGGCAACTAATGACAAGGGTTGCGCTCGTTGCGGGACTTAACCCAACATCTCACGACACGAGCTGACGACAGCCATGCAGCACCTGTGTTACGGCTCCCGAAGGCACTCCTCCGTCTCTGGAGGATTCCGTACATGTCAAGACCAGGTAAGGTTCTTCGCGTTGCATCGAATTAATCCACATCATCCACCGCTTGTGCGGGTCCCCGTCAATTCCTTTGAGTTTTAATCTTGCGACCGTACTCCCCAGGCGGTCAATTTCACGCGTTAGCTACGCTACTAAGCAATCAAGTTGCCCAACAGCTAATTGACATCGTTTAGGGCGTGGACTACCAGGGTATCTAATCCTGTTTGCTACCCACGCTTTCGAGCATGAACGTCAGTGTTATCCCAGGAGGCTGCCTTCGCCATCGGTATTCCTCCACATCTCTACGCATTTCACTGCTACACGTGGAATTCTACCTCCCTCTGACACACTCTAGTCACCCAGTTCAGAACGCAGTTCCCAGGTTGAGCCCGGGGATTTCACATCCTGCTTAAGTAACCGTCTGCGCTCGCTTTACGCCCAGTAATTCCGATTAACGCTCGCACCCTACGTATTACCGCGGCTGCTGGCACGTAGTTAGCCGGTGCTTATTCTTCAGGTACCGTCATCAACTGTCGATATTAGCAACAGCCTTTTCTTCCCTGACAAAAGTCCTTTACAACCCGAAGGCCTTCTTCAGACACGCGGCATGGCTGGATCAGGCTTGCGCCCATTGTCCAAAATTCCCCACTGCTGCCTCCCGTAGGAGTCTGGGCCGTGTCTCAGTCCCAGTGTGGCGGATCATCCTCTCAGACCCGCTACTGATCGTCGCCTTGGTAGGCCTTTACCCCACCAACTAGCTAATCAGATATCGGCCGCTCGAATAACGCAAGGCCCGAAGGTCCCCTGCTTTCCTCCTCAGAGAATATGCGGTATTAGCTAATCTTTCGATTAGTTATCCCCCATTACTCGGTACGTTCCGATATATTACTCACCCGTTCGCCACTCGCCACCCAAGAAGCAAGCTTCTCTGTGCTGCCGTCCGACTTGCATGTGTAAAGCATGCCGCCAGCGTTCAATCTGAGCCAGGATCAAACTCTTATGTTCAATCTCTAACTTATAACTTCTGGTCTGCTTCAAAGAAACCGACAGGACAATGTCTAAAACATCATCTTGTCTGTCTTTCAAACAGTGTGAGGCCTAATGCACTCACACTTATCGGTAATCTGTTTTTTAAAGAGCGAATCGAATTATACAGTACATTTAGCAAATGTCAACTAAAATTATCGAAAATTCTAACTAACTGTGTTATACTGTCTGCTTCGTTTTCTTCACCGCGTCAGCAGCGAAGAACCGAACTATACGCCCCCAAA
>NZ_JBQCUS010000017.1:0-4581 GCF_051963015.1 Neisseria sp. P0006.S004
TTCTCGATATAGCCTTCCTCATCGGTACGGGTATGTTGTTTGTAACCGAGTTTGTAGAGGCCGTTTTTCTTTGTCCAGCGGGCATCGCTGTCTTTACTCGGTGTGGTTTGGCTGCTGACTTGCCCTTCGTCATCGACTTCTATGGCCTGACGCTGTTTGCTGCCGGCGGTCTGAATAATGGTGGCGTCAACGACGGCGGCGTATGCTTTCTCTACTTTTAAGCCTTTTTCGGTCAATTGTCGGTTAATCAGCTCCAGCAGTTCGGACAGGGTGTCGTCTTGCGCCAACCAGTTGCGGTAGCGGCATAAGGTGCTGTAATCGGGGATGCTCAGTTCGTCAAAACGGCAAAACAGGTTGAAATTGATGCGGGTGATGAGGCTGTGTTCGAGTTCGGGATAGGAGAGGCTGTGCCATTGTCCGAGCAGGACGGCTTTGAACACGGACAACAGGGGATAGGCGGGACGGCCGCGGTGGTCTCTAAGGTAACGGGTTTTTTGACGATTCAGGTATTGTTCGATCGGTTGCCAATCAATCACCTGATCCAACTTCAATAGTGGGAAGCGGTCGATGTGTTTGGCAATCATGGCTTGGGCGGTTTGCTGAAAGAAGGTACTCATGAGAAATCCCCTAAATGTCTTGGAAGGAATTTAGGGGATTTTGGGGAATTTTGCAAAAGTCTCAGTTGATCTGTCTGCCGTCGGGCAGGACGGTGGCGGTGCGGTTGCCGTTGTAGTCGAAACAGGTAAGGGTTAAGCGTATAGGGAAAGGTCGTCTGAAGGTTATTTCAGACGACCTTGATATTTTGTTGGGTCTCGGCCAAACTTACGCTTGCTACAGTTAATAAAGTCAGATGAATGTATCAGAACACTTATGTAGTTTATATTTTTCCCAATGAAAATTACTAATATCGTCTTCTGAAGCATTCACTATCTTTGACTTGATAGAATATTCCATAAATTTTTTTCTTTGTTGAGTTAAGTCATCCTCATTTTCCCAGCAACTCATACATTCATCGCAACAGAGAAATAATTTATTAGAGTCAATATTTTTTTTTATAATTAATCTACCTTGCCCATCGCATATGGGGCACTCTCTAAACCAAAAATAATCAGTACTTATCATGATGGGTATCCTGTAATAATTTTATTGGTGCCTTTCATTACAATAATTTTGACTTTTGTAAGAATTGCTCCTGTATCTCTGTCATAGCCGATTGGCTGATTCATTTCTACGTTATATGTATCTGTATCGTTATCTGAACTGTCAGGACAACGATTCTTCTTCATTCTTTTTTTCCATGCCTTGTTAACTGTTGGAACAGGTTTTTGTTTGAAGATACTTTGTTTGGGCTTGTTGGGATTAACCGAACCATGATTATCTATAATATGAGCTAGTCTGTCTCCAACTCCCTTCCAGTTCCAATTAAGACCACCAGATTGGGAAGATTTCACTAGCCCAAGAGGGTCAATCCACTCTGTGATATTCGATGCAAATTGATAGGGGTTCGCCCCGTCCAACAACCCAATTGGGTCCTGATTAACAAACCGCCCAGCATCAGGCTCATAATACCTGAAGAAGTTGTAATGCAGCCCCGTCGCACGGTCAGCGTACTGGTTTTGAAGACGAAAGCAGGTTTGCGGTTGAGGCGTACGTCAAGAAACTATTTAAATTCTCCCAATAATTTTTTTCTTAATTCAGCAAATTCATCCGATAAATTATTTTTAAGTTCAGTATAAATTTCATCATCAATTTTACTTTGAGTGAATAGTGTCTTTTCAATATAAGGGATAACTTTTTTAGAACTAATTGAAATTAAAAATGCAATAATTTCATTGTAAATATAAGATTTTTCATTAAATTGGCTTAGTTTATCTATTAGTAAATTTTCAATTGATTCTGATTTATAATGTTTTCCTTTTAATCCATACAATACCCATGAGATAATTTTGTGATGCTTGCTGTTTAAATTTTTTATAAGATATTCTTTTATAAAATTTCTTTTTGGGAAATATGCAGAACTAAATGCAATAGAAATAATTATAGAATATCTATTTATATTCCAAATAGAACTAATATTATTTTCTATAGTGCGAAACTCTTCTTCTCCTAGATTATATTTTTTAAATAGATGTCCTAAAGAAGATATTGCAGATGATTTCACTTTAATACTTTTGTCATTTTGAATAGAGTAAATTAATATAGAGAAAATTTCTTTCAATTCCGTAGTGCTAAGTTCTTCTTGTATTTGTCCCAAGATAAAATTTGCAATTTCTCTATGTTTACTATATCGACTTGTTAAGAGGATATTTCTGATTATATCAATAATCTCTTTATACTGAAAAAATTGTAGTCTTTTTGCTGCTTCATATTGAATAATAGTATTAGAATGTAGTAGTTTTTCTAATAAGTCATTGATTGATAGATCTTTACATTCTAAAAAAGCGTCAAAACTTGAAATTCTATCATTTACCATATTATTTTTCCTGTTACACTTATCTTTCGAATGCCAAGAATGGCAATATTCCAAGCTTTTTGAGTAGATTTAGCTTGTTTGGCAGATATTTTTCCACAATCAATTAATTCTTACAATACTTCACATTTATCTGGTTTTTTCCTGTACTTTGAAAATACTCATTTATTTTTTCATAAACTTGATTAGCAACCCCAGTATCTACTTGATTACCATTTGCTGCCATCATTACTGTATCAAGAGCTTTTTTCCCTTTTTCATAAATAATACCTATACCTAAAGTTACAAGCGCAGCTTTACCTAACGTAATCAATTCAGGAGCAATAAGGGGTATTGCAAAAACTGCCAAGCCTTTAGGGTCGATCCATCTTTATCGGTCATATCTCGAGGGATGCCGATTTGGTCGCAGTGAAAGTAGTGGGTTTGTTGTTGGCTTTCGCCGTCTTCGGTTGTCCAATTGTGTACCTGTGCCAAAGGTTCGTAAGAATCCGGGTCGGTGTAGATATAGATATATCTGCCGTCTGGTTGGACTTCCTGCAAGAGGTGGCTGCCGTCCCAAACGAATCCGGTTTCCTCTTCGAGGTTGTCTGAAACTTCTTCGTTTTTCAGACGGCCTTTGCCTATCCTTCTGCCCAGGGCGTCGTAGGTGTAGGCCCAAGTCTCTTTCGTGCCATCTTTTTTGAAGATTTCCGCTTTAACCAGTTGGTCATGCAGATCGTAGAAATAGTTCTGTACTTCGCCGTCGGCCAGTTCGCGGTGGATCAGGTTGCCGAAGTTGTCGTAGGGTCGGCAGACCGTCTTGGCCGTATTCGTAGGCTGTTTTGGCTTAGATTGTTATGGAAGAAATATTTCAGACGACCTCACAAAAGGATTGAGGTCGTCTGAAAAATAGAAACCGCGTACGCACACATCCTACCTCTAGATTGTAGGTTTCATACGAGCTGTGGCTTGCTTTGGGGAAATTCAATCATTATATCCAACTTTTGGTTCAAACATGTTCAACATGATATTTCTTTAAAATAGGATGATTCAATAGAAATTCTAGATATTTTTTACAAAGTTTCTCTCCGCATAATTTATACACATTAAAGAAAGTGGGAAGTAGTATATCGGATACCGTAGCGTAGTTCTCAAGTGCATCAGTGAATTGTTCCTCATCTGATAACCCTCCTAGTATAAGTTGAGTAAAGTTTCTTTCATGTGATGATGTTTGTGAATCATAAATTTTCCAAACTCTTATGCGCTCCTTCTTCAATTCATCATTTGATAAGGCATTGGATAAATTCAATAGAATTTTACGACATGTATTTTCTGCTAATTTTATTAAAGTATCAGGTATTTGATTATGAATACAAGGACTAGATAAAAGTACGTTTTTGATGAAATCATGCGTAATTATCTGAACATCATGATAATTCATGGCATCAATATCAAATGTATCGGTTAATTTTCGTCCTGCTATAACATCAGGTCTATTTACTTCAGTCATTTTAACCTCCATTACCGTCGCGAATTCCAAGATTTTTTAATACGTGGCTACAGGAAGGACATGCACGCATAGGTTTTCCTTTTTTGTCGTTTCTGTTTGCTGTAGAGACAGAATTTTTTGCTAATTTTCTAAGCTCTTCCATATTGGTAACATTTGCCTTTTCTGCCCCTTTACTGAGAGCCTCTGCTTCAGCACATCTACCATGCATACGAGGATCAGAACGTTTATCAATGGGGACATTATCGTATGCTTCTTGAACAACGGGATGGGTAATACCTTTACCACCCTCTCCAGTGCTAAGGCCAGTTATTGTTCCTCCGGGTACATTTGGTCCAGTCCATGTAACTCTAGCACCAGTCAACCCTAAAAAATCAATCCATACGGAAGAATTCAAGCCATATAGATAGAAATTATTTCCACCCCATAAACCAATCGGATCTTGGTTAATAAATCTTCCACATTCTGGCTCATAATACCTGAAGAAGTTGTAATGCAACCCCGTCTCACGGTCGGCATACTGGTTCTGTAATCGGAAGGGTTGGTAAGCGCTATCCGTTACCTTGGTTTCCTCTTTCAGACGGCCCCAGCCGGTGTAGTTGCCGAACCATAAGAGGTTGCCGTC
>NZ_JBQCUS010000018.1:0-1928 GCF_051963015.1 Neisseria sp. P0006.S004
GGGCTGCATTACAATTTCTTTAGGTATTATGAACCGAACGTCGGGCGGTTTGTGAATCAGGATCCGATTGGGTTGTTTGGAGGTAGTAATTTTTATATGTTTGCCTTCAATATATCTCGTTGGCTTGATCCATTAGGTCTAAAAGGAAAGTCAAAACGATCATGCGAAGAGATTGGGCAAGATATTGATAGATTAATTAATAGAGATAAACGGAAATGTAACAATGGTGGCACTCATGGTTTGCGCCATAGGTTCAATGAACAAATTAATGGTCGCAATGGTCCTGGTACCCAGTCGTGGAAAACACATGAACAGGAAATCAAGAATCAACAGAAAAGCCTTAGAGACCGTTTGCAGGAGTGGAACGATTCAGGTTGTGGAAGTCCCCCTTCTGGGGCGTGGAAGTGGGCGACAAAACCAGTTCCTCAGCCTAAACAGTGGAAAAATCCTGCTGTTCCGAGGTCTACTGTAGAAACAGGAGCAAAAGTTGTTGCTGGTGCTGGAGCTGCATATATAGTTTATCGAATTGTTCGGTTTTTGCCTTCTTTACTCCCTCCTTTATGGGGAACAATTCCTGCAAATGCTGCCATACCTTAAAATATAGAAAGTAAGACATGAAAAAAAACAATCTAATTTTGTTAATTAAAAATCAAATGTCAGATAAACAAAAAAATGAAAATGCTTTACATTTAAATACACTTTTACTAAACTCAATAGAAAATCCTAGTATAGATAATGATTATTTCATAGAATTATTTAGCTATTATTCTAACATATCCCAAGGAGAAGTAAGTGAACTATTTAATTTACTACAATCTTTAACCAAAAATGAAATTAATATAATTTATGATTTTTTAGAATATATTTCTAAGTTTATCAAAGATTTAGGAGTGAATTATGAATTTGAAAAATTTCTTATGGAGGTAAAATATATACAAGAACGAAATTGTCTAGAAGAAAAAATTAAGCCTACTTTCCCAATTTTTAAAGTTGATAAAAATAACATCATAAGTTTTGATGATAGTGATAACTTTTATATATTTTCTATAATGCAATTATCTACTAAAACTTGGATTGAGATAACATACGATGATTTTCTCTCAATACTTGAATCACTAGAGTGGCAAGCCTTTACTAATAAGGCTATATTATATTTTACTCCTTGCTGTTTAAAATATATTTTTTCTAATTTATCTAAATTCTATTTATATGGTTACGTTGTTGACTTTTTATATATTGCCCTAAGAGACCAAAGTACGATATTTAACACTAATCAAATCAACTTAATTATTGATTTTCTTAAATTAATCCAAAATTTTAACCAGGAAATTAGTGTTGAAACACAAAAAAAAATAACAAGTATTATCCAACTTTATTTATAACTTCCGGGCCGCAAGGGCATACTTTCCCGTACCGCCACCAAACCGGCCTGGCCGATGCGCCATTCTTCCTCGGTTAAAATCCGCAAACGCTATATCGTGCGCACCGGCGATATGTTCCATATGAACGGCAAGTTCAGCAAAAGACTTCCCCCTAAAACCTGTCTGTCCTGTAAGGGTGCAGTGGGTGCCGGTCGGCCGGTGAATCCGATACACGGTTTGAAGTTTTGGAGGGTGAAACCGACTTTGCCTTTGAAGGCATTTTGCCTCTAGTATGGAGCCGCAGCTATTATTCCGACCAAGACGGTACCGGCTGGCTCGGCGAGGGTTGGAGCGTACCTGGCTGCCAACGCATTATCCGCGATGCGGCCGGATTGGCCTATACCGACCCGCTGAAACACATCACCCGTTTCGAATATGCCGGCAACGGTCTGTTGCTGTCGGTAACCGATCCGAACGGCAGCAGTACCGCATACCACTACGACACCAATCAACACCTCACCCTCGCCCTCTATCCCGACGGCAGCAAGGAGACCTTCGGCTATGATG
>NZ_JBQCUS010000019.1:0-1184 GCF_051963015.1 Neisseria sp. P0006.S004
TCCGAACCGTCTTCAGCGACCACCAAAGGGGCAAAACGCAGCGCTATCGAACCGTCCAGCGAAGCAATGACGTAATGGCCGTCTTATGCTTTGTTATACATAATTTCCTATTTTTCTTCTTAAAAATAAAAATATTTTTACCCAAAAGGGTGTTGTTAATCCCCAAATTCCTCCGAATATCAATCCTTCAAGGAGCATAAAACTCTCTCTTTTGATTTGTATAGCTAATCCCAGCAACATCCCGATTATCATCTGAATAATAGATAGGTATTTAATATTTTTTCTTTCCAATTCTAAATGGAACAATATCACTAAGAAAAAAGAGATTATTGGAAGTATAACTAATTTAACTGTTACATTATCCCCATAATAAGCCATCCATAACCAAATGAAAAACCAAGAAATTAAGATGCTTATCCAATATTTTTGAATAAATTCTTTAAATTTATTAGGCATAAAAAATCCTTTTAACCACACGGGGAATCGCTAAATACACTTTTTTTCTCCCCTCCAAAAATTGCTTTAGTTATTTGGCTAGTAGCAGCAACGGCTACTCCAATCGCAGCATATTTTTTGATATTGGATAAATTATGAGCGGCTGCTTTTGTAGCCTTGCCTAGTTGTTTTCCTACTTTATGGCGGGCATTTTTGGCTCCTTGTTTTCCAAATAGTTCGGTATATTTTTTACCTAACTCCTTAGCCACAGATTTATTTTTTGCGAAACCAACAAGATTTGTTGAGCCTTTCCATGCACATTTGCCAACGGTAGCAGCACCTGGAATGGCAGGAATAATCCCACCTATGGCTGCACTTACAGCTACTGAATTCCAATTAATACAATCCAATGGTTTATTTGATAAATAATTTCCAGCAACTTGGAAAACAATATCAACAGCCCCCCCCATTAAAGCTCCCACTGCCATTACAACAAGTATTGGTAAGTTACCACTGGGATCAATCCATGAACCAGTATTAGGCGCAAAAGTATACAAATTCTCCCCACCCAACAACCCAATCGGATCCTGATTCACAAACCGCCCGACGTTCGGTTCATAATACCTAAAGAAATTGTAATGCAGCCCCGTTTCACGGTCGCAATACTGGTTCTGCAGGCGGAAGGGCTGGTATGCGCTATCCGTTACCTTGGTTTCCTCTTTCAGACGGCCCCAGCCGGTGTAGTTGCC
>NZ_JBQCUS010000020.1:0-1019 GCF_051963015.1 Neisseria sp. P0006.S004
ACGGGGCTGCATTACAACTTCTTCAGGTATTATGAGCCTGATGGGGGGCGGTTTGTGAATCAGGATCCGATTGGGTTGTTTGGGGGGAGTAATTTTTATGCGTTTGCACCAAATACTACGAAATGGATAGATACATTAGGTTGGTTTAAATATCATGGGAATTGGTGTGGACCAGACTGGACAGGGGGGAGAGAAGAGCAATACAGTAAGCTTCGAGACAATAACGGTTATTATGCTGAACCAATGGGAGTATTGGATACGGCTTGCAGGCAACATGATATTTGTTATGCTAAGTGTAGGGAACAATTCTCATGTTCAGGATTAGAAAAATATAACTGTATGGTAAGGTGTGATGACACTCTTGTGAATACATCTAAAAATATCCAACATGATCCTAATTCTTCTTCTATAAAACGTTGGGGGCTTGAAAAGGCAATTTCACAACACTATGGACCAGAAAATGATACTAATACTTGCCAAAACCCACCATCCCTCGATAAAACAATTAAAAAAACGTCTAAAAATCATAGGTGATATTATGAAAATTTATAAATATATAAGTATTTTTTTATTATATTTATTTATATATATAATTTTATTTATAATAAACCCTTGGATTTTGGAATTAATTAATATTACTATAACACTTCCATGGTCAATTATTGAAGAAGATATTATTACTCATTTAGGACTAAATCTGAATCCTACTATTGATAATATCTTTTATCGAAGAATAATACACTTTGCTTATGGATCAATTAGTTTTTTTATAAATATATTTCTTTTATACAAACTTATATATAAACTTAAAAAAATTTTCAAACTATACAAAATTAATTAGGTTTCGAATCTTATGCTTTTACAAGTGTAGCAAGCCGTAGTCCCTATAAAACCTCCAATCCCGACATAAGGTGTGTGCGGTACGTACGCACACGGGTTCTGTTTTTCAGACGACCCCATCCCCCAACAGGAGCAAGCCGCCATGGCCGTCAATAAAATCGCCCGTAAAAGCAGCGACT
>NZ_JBQCUS010000021.1:0-956 GCF_051963015.1 Neisseria sp. P0006.S004
GCGGTACTGCTGCCGTTCGGATCGGTTACCGACAGCAACAGACCGTTGCCGGCATATTCGAAACGGGTGATGTGTTTTAGCGGGTCGGTATGGGTCAGCAGGTTGCCCACTTCGTCATAGGTATAGCCGTGGTAACGGCTTTCGGTATCGCTTTTGCGGATCAGTCGGTAGTTGTCGTCATAGTCGAAATGCAGGATGACGCCGTCCGGACGGGTAATACTTTCTACCTGGCCTTCGTTGCTGTACTGATAACGGGTAACGCGTCCCATTGCATCGGTATGGCTGAGCAGACGGCCCAAGTCGTCGCGTTCCATCAGGTTGGTGCTGCCGTCGGCAAACACCCGTTTGGTCAACTCATTGTTGTAATCGTAATGATATTGCTCGGTACGGCCCAGTATGTCGGTTACCTCGGTGTAACCTTCGTGATAGGTAAAACGCCATTCCTCGCCCAAGGAAGTCCGGTTGCGGATGACTTTGCCGGTCGGGGTGTAGTGGTCGTATTCGTATTCCGATACCAATCCGGCCGCATCCGTATGCGACACCATCAGATTGTTCTTATAGCCGAAGCTGCGTTTGACATTACCGTCGCGGCCGATGACGCGGATCAGGTCACCACTGCCGTTGTATTCATAGCGGACCAGCGGCGTACCGACCCGAACGGTTTCGCCAAAGGCGGGTAAACCCTCCAACAGCGATACCGACAGCAGCCGCATTTTGGGCGACTGTTCATCAGCCACATTGCCGAAGTTCAGCGAGAATACCCGGCCGTTGCCGTCAATAATGTATTGCGGCAAACCGGTCAGCGGATGATAGACGAAACGCTGATGGTTGCCGTTGGCGTCTTCCACCGCGACCAAAGGGAAGAGGGTGGAATCTTCATCCGAACCGTCTTCAGCGACCACCAAAGGGGCAAAACGCAGCGCTATCGAACCGTCCAGCGAAGCAATGACGTAATG
>NZ_JBQCUS010000022.1:0-734 GCF_051963015.1 Neisseria sp. P0006.S004
ATGCGCAGTACGACATGCTGTACCTGCCCGTTACCGAAAGCATCCTCTACCACTACGACTTCAACGGCAACCGTACCACCACCGTCCTGCCCGACGGCAGACAAATCAACTATCTGTATTACGGCAGCGGCCACCTGCACCAAATCAGCCTCGACGACGAAGTCATCTCCGACATCGAACGTGATAAGCTGCACCGCGAAATCTACCGTACACAGGGTAAACTCGCCAGCCGTTACGAACTCGATCCCTTAGGCCGTCTGAAAAGGCAAATTGCCGCACTCAACGACCTGACGCAGACCGAAACAGCTAAAAATGCAGTAGCATCGGCTTATGCCGTCAAACGCAGCTACGGCTACGACCGTACCGGCAACCTAACCCACAGTACCGACCAGCGGACGAGCACGACCCGGTTCGAGTACGACAAACTGGGCCGGATTACCCAAGCCGGCAACGAACTGTTCGCCTTCGACCCCGCGCACAATATCCTGTCCGATAACAATAGCCCTACCGTCCCCGACAACCGCCTGAAAACCTACAACGGCACGACCTATTACTACGACCACTTCGGCAACCTGATCCACCGCGAACTGGCCGACGGCGAAGTACAGAACTATTTCTACGACCTGCACGACCAACTGGTTAAAGCGGAAATCTTCAAAAAAGACGGCACGAAAGAGACTTGGGCCTACACCTACGACGCCCTGGGCAGAAGGATAGGCAAAGGCCGTCTGAAA
>NZ_JBQCUS010000023.1:0-605 GCF_051963015.1 Neisseria sp. P0006.S004
GCCAAAACCACCGTTGACACCAAAGGCCTGACCTTCAACGGCGACAGCGGCAGCACTAATATCGAAAAACTCGGCTCCACCGTGACCGTTGCCGGTGACGACAACATCACCACCGAAGCCCAAGACGATAAAGTGACCGTTAAGCTGAACAAAGACCTGGTTGTAGACAGCGTCAAAGCCGGCGACACCACCGTGAACAACGACGGTGTGAAAGTAGGCGACGATGTCGCATTGACCCAAGACGGTGTTAAAGCAGGTGATGTCAAACTGACCAAAGACGGTTTGAACAACGCCGGCAACAAAGTGACCAACGTAGCCGCCGGTACCGAAGATACCGACGCTGTTAACTACGGTCAGCTGAAAGAGACCAACGCCAATGTGGCCAAAGGTCTGAACATTGCCGCCGACAACGGTAACGACGACAACGTCCAACTGGGCGAAACTGTTGCCTACCGCAGCAGCGACAAAAACATCGTGACTACCGTGTCCGACAACCAGATTGACTTCAAACTGGCCAAAGACATCACTGTTGACAGCGTCACCGCAGGCGACAGCAAACTGAATTCAGACGGCCTCACCATTACCGGTGGTCCGAGTGTGACCAA
>NZ_JBQCUS010000024.1:0-475 GCF_051963015.1 Neisseria sp. P0006.S004
CCACCTTTTAGGCAGCAACAGGCACACTTAGCCTATTGTCGGCTTTCAACAGGTTCAAACACATCGCCTTTAGGTGGCTTTGTGCACTCACTTTACACAGACCAAAATAGGCTGCCCGGGCATAGCGGAATTTACGGTGCAGCGTACCAAAGCTTTGTTCGACCACATAACGGGTCTTCGACAAATATCGGTTACGTTTGGTTTGCGCTTCCGTCAGCGGACGGTTACGCTGGGCTTTGCGCATAATGCCGTCCAACAACCGATGTTCTTTCAGATGTTGCCGGTTTTCCTTACTGTCATAGCCTTTATCGGCATAGACGGTCGTATCTTTGGCTATACCTTCCAGCAAAGGCAACAGGTGGTTGCACTCATGGGTATTGGCGGGGGTGATGTGCAGTTTCTCGATATAGCCTTCCTCATCGGTACGGGTATGTTGTTTGTAACCGAGTTTGTAGAGGCCGTTTTTCTTTGTCCA
>NZ_JBQCUS010000025.1:0-466 GCF_051963015.1 Neisseria sp. P0006.S004
GGTACGGTTGCCGTTGAAGTCGTAGTGGTAGAGGATGCTTTCGGTAACGGGCAGGTACAGCATGTCGTACTGCGCATCGCGCCAGTCGGTTTCGGGCAATCCGTTTCGGGCATTCTCTTCCTTAGTCGGTACCCTCCATTGGTGCTGGCCGATGATTTGGCCGTTGCCGTTGTAGTCGAAGCAGGTAATGCTGTGGCTGTTGGCGGCACGGACGAGGTTGCCGTCCAGGTCGTATTGGTAAACGGTTTCCTGAACCTTGTCGTTGTTGCGGGCGAGGGTATGGATTAAGCGTCCCAATACATCGCGTTTGAACTCGGTAGTCCGCAGCGGGGTTTGGCCGTCGAGGCCGTCTGAAAGCGGGGCGGCTTCTTTTTTGGGAACGGGTTGTTCGCCCAGCTGCGCCATCAGTTTGGCGGCAAGGGAGGCTTCGTCGCCGAATTCACGCTGTTCAATCAGTTCGTTGCCG
>NZ_JBQCUS010000026.1:0-461 GCF_051963015.1 Neisseria sp. P0006.S004
TTGTCAAGCTACGACTTCCCAGGCGACGACTGCCCAATCGTACAAGGTTCTGCACTGAAAGCTTTGGAAGGTGACGCTGCTTACGAAGAAAAAATCTTCGAATTGGCTGCTGCCTTGGACAGCTACATCCCAACACCTGAGCGTGCTGTGGACAAACCTTTCTTGTTGCCTATTGAAGACGTATTCTCTATCTCCGGTCGTGGTACAGTAGTAACTGGTCGTGTAGAGCGCGGTATTATCCACGTTGGTGATGAGATCGAAATCGTAGGTCTGAAAGAAACTCAAAAAACCACTTGTACCGGTGTTGAAATGTTCCGCAAACTGCTGGACGAAGGTCAAGCTGGTGACAACGTAGGTGTATTGCTGCGTGGTACTAAACGTGAAGACGTAGAGCGTGGTCAAGTATTGGCTAAACCAGGTACTATCACTCCTCACACCAAATTTAAAGCAGAAGTATACGT
>NZ_JBQCUS010000027.1:0-444 GCF_051963015.1 Neisseria sp. P0006.S004
CGGCGCGGACGAGTTGGTTTTCTAAATCGTATTGGTAATATTGGTTTTCGCCGTCGGGCAGCTGGCGGTAGATCAGGTTGCCCAGTGCGTCGTAGGTGTATTCGATGCCGTTGTATTCTTTGAGGCGGTTGCCGCTGCTAACGTTGCTGCCTTTGCCCTTCCCTTCGGCTGTTTTGTCGGAAAGGATGTTGTGGGCGGGGTCGAAGGCGAAGGTTTCGCTGCGGCCGGTTTGGCTGTTGCGGGCTTCCTGAATGCGTCCGATTTTGTCGTAGACGTAATTAAGGACGCCGCTTCTTTGGTCGGCGCTTTGAATCAGGTTGCCGGCTTTGTCATAGGCGTAGCGGCGGTTGACGGCGCCGCCGGCCAACGGGTTTTGTTTGCCGTGAAGCGTTTGTGTGCCGTTCTGGATGGTACGCTGGCTTTTTAGACGACCCATGGGGTCGT
>NZ_JBQCUS010000028.1:0-407 GCF_051963015.1 Neisseria sp. P0006.S004
CGCCCAGCTGCGCCATCAGTTTGGCGGCAAGGGAGGCTTCGTCGCCGAATTCACGCTGTTCAATCAGTTCGTTGCCGGCGTTGTAGCGGTAGCCGGTGAGCTTATGGTCGAAACCGCTTTCTGCAATCAATCGGTCGAGGATGTCGTAGGCAAAGCGGTAGCGCGCACCGTTTTCATTGGTGAGGCCGACTAAGCGGCGGGCTTGGTCGTAATGGTAGCCGAAGGTATGGCCCAAGGCATTGGTGCGTCGGGTCGGCAGACCGTCCTGGCCGTATTCGTAGGAGGTGGTGTGGCCTTCGCCGTCGGTATGGGTGGTCAGACGACCTGCGGCATCATAGCCGAAGGTCTCCTTGCTGCCGTCGGGATAGAGGGCGAGGGTGAGGTGTTGATTGGTGTCGTAGTGGTAT
>NZ_JBQCUS010000029.1:0-385 GCF_051963015.1 Neisseria sp. P0006.S004
CCGAGTGTGACCAAGTCAGGCATCCATGCCGCCGGCAACAAGATCACCAACGTTGCCGCCGGTACCGATGACAACGACGCCGTCAACTACAGCCAGCTGAAACAGCAAAGCGCCGCCGCCCGTACCGAAGTACGTGCCGGTACCAACATCAAAGACGTGGTTAAAACGACCGGCGCCAACGGCCAAGACATCTACACCGTCAACGCCAAAGGCACCACTGCGAGCGCAGGTTCCGACAAAGTGACCGTCACTGCTTCAGCAGCAGACGCGAACAACGTGACCGACTACAGCATCGACTTGGCTGATAGCACCAAAGACGACATCCAAAAAGGTGTGGATGCCAAAACCACCGTTGACACCAAAGGCCTGACCTTCAACGGCGACA
>NZ_JBQCUS010000030.1:0-384 GCF_051963015.1 Neisseria sp. P0006.S004
ACACCTACTTGGCGAGCCAACAGAATGTGTTCACGAGTTTGTGGCATAGGACCGTCAGCTGCGGAACATACCAAGATAGCGCCGTCCATTTGGGCAGCACCGGTAATCATGTTTTTAACGTAGTCGGCGTGCCCCGGGCAGTCTACGTGTGCGTAGTGACGGGTTTCGGTTTCGTATTCTACGTGAGAGGTATTAATGGTAATACCACGAGCTTTTTCTTCAGGAGCGTTGTCGATTTGGTCGTAAGCTTTTGCAGCGCCACCGAATTTTTTAGCCAAAATAGTAGTCAAAGCAGCAGTCAGAGTGGTTTTACCATGGTCAACGTGACCGATGGTGCCAACGTTTACGTGCGGTTTGCTACGTTCAAATTTTTCCTTAGCCATG
>NZ_JBQCUS010000031.1:0-384 GCF_051963015.1 Neisseria sp. P0006.S004
GCTAAAGAGAATGCCGTACACACGGCGGCAACTACACCAAATAAAAATTTCTTCATCAGGGTTTTCCTATAACGTGTCGGATTGAATCAGTCAGGAAGTCTACCGAATGGTTTTATTCCACTCTGTAAACACTGTCACATACGCAGATAGGGCAACAGCCCATGCCCATATAAATGCTTACGACATATTAACGCAAATATCGTTTGATTTCAAATATTTCAAACGGTTAACCGTAACTTTCGGTACGTTTGTTCAAGAATCACAACAGGGTAATCATAATCCCCCTATCGCCAAACCGACAGGCATATAAAAAGCCCCCGACATCAGTCGGGGGCTTCGGAATGGGTGTTTGGCGGTGACCTACTTTCACATGGAAGAACCACA
>NZ_JBQCUS010000032.1:0-384 GCF_051963015.1 Neisseria sp. P0006.S004
GCTTCGTTTGGGACGGCAGCCACCTCTTGCAGGAAGTCCACCCTGACGGCAGGTATACCTATCTCTACACCGATCCCGACAGCTACGAACCTTTGGCACAGGTACGCAACCACACCAATACCGAAGGCGAAAGCAAACAGGAAATCCACTACTTCCACTGTGACCAAATCGGTATCCCGCGTGAGATGACCGATAAAGACGGCAACCTGGTTTGGTTCGGCGATTATTACGGCTGGGGCAAACTGAAGAGCGAAACCAAGGTAACGGATAGCGCTTACCAACCCTTCCGATTACAGAACCAGTATGCCGACCGTGAAACGGGGCTGCATTACAATTTCTTTAGGTATTATGAACCGAACGTCGGGCGGTTTGTGAATCAGGATC
>NZ_JBQCUS010000033.1:0-353 GCF_051963015.1 Neisseria sp. P0006.S004
GGTGGCCCGAGTGTGACCAAGTCCGGCATCAATGCCGCCGGCAACAAGATCACCAACGTAGCCGCCGGTACCGATGATACCGATGCCGTTAACTACGGTCAGCTGAAAGAAACCAACGCCAATGTGGCCAAAGGTCTGAACATTGCTGCCGACAACGGTAACGACGACAACGTCCAACTGGGCGAAACCGTTGCCTACCGCAGCAGCGACAAAAACATCGTCACCACCGTGTCCGACAACCAGATTGATTTCAAACTGGCCAAAGACATCACTGTCGACAGCGTTACCGCAGGCGACAGCAAACTGAATTCAGACGGCCTCACCATTACCGGTGGCCCGAGTGTGACCAAGTC
>NZ_JBQCUS010000034.1:0-317 GCF_051963015.1 Neisseria sp. P0006.S004
GACAGCGTCAAAGCCGGCGACACCACCGTTAACAACGACGGTGTGAAAGTCGCAGGCGGTCCTAGCCTGACCAAGTCCGGTATCGATGCCGCAGGCAACAAAGTGACCAACGTAGCCGACGGCGACCTCAATGCCAACAGCAAAGACGCCGTCAACGGCAGCCAACTGTTTGCGACCAACCAAAACGTCGCCAACAACGCCGCCAATATCGCCAAAGGCATTAACTTCGGCGGTACCACCGGCAGCAACAACTACGCATTGGGCGACACCATCAATGTCAAAGGCGACAGCAACATCATCAGCGAAACCGTAGCCGG
>NZ_JBQCUS010000035.1:0-295 GCF_051963015.1 Neisseria sp. P0006.S004
CCATGCAGTTCGGCGCAAAGCATCTGTTTTAAAACGTATCCGTCAAATTCGGCGAAGGCAACCGTTACGTCTTGATCGGCGCCAACTGCTCAGGCAAATCCACCTTCATGAAAATCCTTGGCGGCGATTTGGAACAGACTGCCGGCGAAGTAGCGATTGAAAACGTCGTGCGTTTGGGTAAATTGCGCCAAGACCAATGTGCCTACGAAGACATGCGCGTGCTGGACGTGGTTATGATGGGGCACACCGAAATGTGGGCGGAGATGACCGAGCGTGATGCAATTTACGCCAATCC
>NZ_JBQCUS010000036.1:0-283 GCF_051963015.1 Neisseria sp. P0006.S004
GTAGTTGCCGCCGTGTGTACGGCATTCTCTTTAGCCGCCGTGAACATCAATACCGCGTCTTCTGCTGAACTGGAGGCATTGCCGGGTATCGGCCCGGCTAAGGCGAAATCGATTGTAGAATACCGCCAGAAGAACGGTGCGTTCAAATCGGTGGAGGAGCTGAAAAACGTGAAGGGCATCGGTGATGCGGTACTGAACAAGTTGAAGGCGGAGGCGACGGTTTCTTCTGCCGCGCCTAAGGCCGCGCAGCCTGCCGTGAAAAAATAACCTGACGGACGATCGT
>NZ_JBQCUS010000037.1:0-271 GCF_051963015.1 Neisseria sp. P0006.S004
CATCATAGCCGAAGGTCTCCTTGCTGCCGTCGGGATAGAGGGCGAGGGTGAGGTGTTGATTGGTGTCGTAGTGGTATTCGGTGTGCTGTCCCAGCGCATCGGTAATACGCGCCAGCTGTCCTTCGGGGGTGTAAGAGAGTTTGGTTTCGTAACCCGAACAGTCGGTAATCCGGTCGGGCTGATGGTTTTCGTTATAGTGGTATGCGGTACTGCTGCCGTTCGGATCGGTTACCGACAGCAACAGACCGTTGCCGGCATATTCGAAACGGGT
>NZ_JBQCUS010000038.1:0-257 GCF_051963015.1 Neisseria sp. P0006.S004
TCATTCCCAAGTTTCTCGGGATTTTTTGTTCTTATGCCGCCCGCGCACCTGTGCGCGGATGACCCGATCTGTCCTTGAACATGAGATTTTCGGCCGTATCCGCATGATGGCTAACCAGTCTGCTCACTGTTTTGCGAGGTTGTCTGAATGGTGGTTCAGACTGCCTACTCCCCTACGGTGGACGTTATTCAAACGCCGATCTCCACATTGTTTGTATCAATGTGCAGACCCTCAAACCAGAGCGAATTAAGGGAGTA
>NZ_JBQCUS010000039.1:0-251 GCF_051963015.1 Neisseria sp. P0006.S004
GTCACTTTGTTCGAACCGGCGCTCGCGGTCGTGCCTTTGGCGTTGACGGTGTAAACGTCTTGGCCGTTGGCGCCGGTGGTTTTCACCACGTCTTTGATGTTGGTGCCAGCGGCAACCTCGGTACGGGCGGCGGCGCTTTGCTGTTTCAGCTGGCTGTAGTTGACGGCGTCGGTGTCATCGGTACCGGCGGCTACGTTGGTGATCTTGTTGCCGGCGGCATTGATGCCGGACTTGGTCACACTCGGGCCACC
>NZ_JBQCUS010000040.1:0-250 GCF_051963015.1 Neisseria sp. P0006.S004
TGGTTTTTTAGCCCAAAGGGGCTTGTTGTGCAGTCATTCCGACTTTCGCTTTCGTAAAAAATATTCAAAAAACAAAGAAAACAAACGCCTTGTCAGACGGTTGCGGATTGGATGAAATTATAGCAGATTTCAACCTTGTCCAATCACTGCAAAAAAACATTTGCAAAACTTAAGGCCGTCTGAAACTTTGCTTGGTTGAATCCCCTTGCTTAAAAAGTTAAAATGCTTGTTTCTTAAGACAACAAATTGT
>NZ_JBQCUS010000041.1:0-248 GCF_051963015.1 Neisseria sp. P0006.S004
CCAATAACACAAATTTTGGGACGCTTAGTATTCATGGTTTATATACTAACAGCAAATTTTTTAAATCAATAGGTTTTTTACGTGTAGAAGGAATCGAAATTTTATAAGTCAACACATTTTTCGCACCATCACGCTCGATTTAAATCAACAAACCAAAAAAAAAATACGCCAAAAACAGCCAGTCGGTTTTCGATTTCTTATACAAATACCGCAAAAACAACAACCCTTCACCAAAATTTTCCACCGCC
>NZ_JBQCUS010000042.1:0-244 GCF_051963015.1 Neisseria sp. P0006.S004
AAAAAAACAGGGCGCTGGGGGGGGCGGGTTTTTTATTTTTTGGGGGGTGGGGTTTAATATGGGGGCGTTTTTTGTACTTCTCTAATATCCACTAATTGGGCTTTTTTTTAAAATGGTTGTTTTTAATGATTTTTTCTTTTATTGTTATGTTAACTTGTAATTCAGGAATGAAGAGGGAATGGTGTTTTTTTGTTTTTGTAGAACTTTAGGTATGTGATTTGTCTGTTTTTGCGCTAAATTTATG
>NZ_JBQCUS010000043.1:0-242 GCF_051963015.1 Neisseria sp. P0006.S004
ATCTTGGTATGTTCCGCAGCTGACGGTCCTATGCCACAAACTCGTGAACACATTCTGTTGGCTCGCCAAGTAGGTGTGCCTTACATCATCGTATTCATGAACAAATGCGACATGGTTGACGATGCCGAGCTGTTGGAACTGGTTGAAATGGAAATCCGTGACTTATTGTCAAGCTACGACTTCCCAGGCGACGACTGCCCAATCGTACAAGGTTCTGCACTGAAAGCTTTGGAAGGTGACGC
>NZ_JBQCUS010000044.1:0-235 GCF_051963015.1 Neisseria sp. P0006.S004
GTTCGACAAGGCGCTACCTAGGTTTGCGGCGGCAAACGTGCCTACGGAAAAGGCTACTTCTTCGAACCTACCCTGCTTACCGATACCGACAACAGCATGGACATCATGAAGGAAGAAACATTCGGCCCAGTCCTGCCGGTTGCCACTTTCGACACACTCTATCAAGTCATCGCCTTGGCAAACGACATCGAAATCGGCCAGACCAGCTCCGTCTATACCACCAATCTGAATGAAG
>NZ_JBQCUS010000045.1:0-233 GCF_051963015.1 Neisseria sp. P0006.S004
TATAATTGGCCTTAACAAAAACGCCCGCACCACCTTGCGCCCAAGTTTAGTACAGGCTGATGAGTTTTTATGACGTCTGGTCGTTTTGGTCAAGTTGCTCTTCATTGGCGGATTTTAAGATTCGGTTTTTGGCAATTTTGCCGTTTGGAAATGTGAATGTCGTTAATAACATACTCGTTCCTTTAAGTTGAAAAGTTTAAAAATGTATACGTATCTGTGTGAAAATAAAGGGT
>NZ_JBQCUS010000046.1:0-232 GCF_051963015.1 Neisseria sp. P0006.S004
AAATGGATTTTTCTCGCACTGTTTCTATTCAAAAGTCTTTGTATTGCGTTCAAGAGAATTTTAGGGATTTTTTTTGCGTGATTATAAACGCCGGTTTGTCTTTAGGTTTGGTTTCTGGCGATTATGAGGATTTTGGCGATTGGGTATGCTTGATTATAAGCAATTTCATCGGCATGACTTTTATTACTCGCCTGATTTTGGAGGAGTTGGTATAGAGCATAAAGGGCTATAT
>NZ_JBQCUS010000047.1:0-204 GCF_051963015.1 Neisseria sp. P0006.S004
CCGTTGTCTTTAACGTCGGCTTCAGCGTTCTTACCGTCTTTAACGATGGTAGTAGTAGTGTTACCGTTACCGTCTTTAATGGTTACAGTGTGAGTACCGTCGCCGTTGTCTTTAACATCGGCTTCAGCGTTCTTACCGTCGGCACCAGTTGCACCATCTTTAATGATGGTAGTAGTGGTGTTACCGTTACCGTCTTTGATGGTT